>NZ_FMHW01000002.1:2700000-3000000 GCF_900090325.1 Micromonospora pallida
AGCCCACACGACCAGGTGACCGAGTTCTTCTACCGCCGGCAGAACTACGTACCGGACCTGGACGAGGCGGCCGAGCGACTGGCCGGGCAGATCGGGCTGCGGCGCGGCGAGGTCCGCGCGGTGCTGCGGGACCGGCTGGCGCAGCGGCACGGGATACGGGTCTCCCGGGACGACGCCGGTTCCCTCGGCGGTGAGCTGCACCGTTTCCGCCCCCAGACCCAGACCCTGCACCTGTCCACGTCGCTGCGCTCCGGGCAGGAGGCCATGCGGATGGCCGCGCAGATCGCGCTGCTGGAGTTCGCCGACGTGATCGACGAGATCGTCGAGGAGGAGGGGTTCGACGACACCCAGACCCAGATCCTCACCCGGGTCGGTCTGGCGAACTACTTCGCCGCGGCGCTGATCCTGCCGTACGAGCAGTTCCTCACCGCCGCCGAGCGTCGCCGGTACGACATCGAACTGCTCACCGAGCACTTCGCGATGGGCTGGGAGACGGTCTGCCACCGGCTCAGCACCCTCCAGCGTCCCCGGGCACGCGGCGTGCCGTTCTCCTTCGTCCGGGTCGACCGGGCCGGCAACATGTCGAAACGCCAGTCCGCCACCGGCTTCCCGTTCTCCCGCACCGGCGGCACCTGCCCACTGTGGAACGTCTACGAGGCGTTCAGCGCGCCGGGCCGGGTGGTGACCCAGGTCGCCGCCATGCCGGACGGCCAGCGTTACCTGTGGATCGCCCGCACGATCACCCGCCATCACGGTGGCTACGGGCAACCGGGCAAGGTCTACGCGATCGGGCTGGGCTGCGAGACCCGGCACGCCGGGCGGCTGGTCTACTCCGCCGGGATGGACCTGCACGCGGCCGAGGCCGCCACGCCGATCGGCCCCGGCTGCAAGACCTGCGAACGGATGAGCTGCCCGCAGCGGGCCGCCCCACCGATCAGCCGGCAGCTCGACCTGGACGAGAACCGCAGCACCTTCATCCCGTACCCGCTGCGGGATTGACCGGTACGAGAGGCGGGACCGGGACGGCCGCCCCCCCGGTCGCCGAGCCGGGCGGTGACTATCCCGGAGGCGACCGGGTACGCGCCGGCCATGGGCAGCCACAAGGACAACAAGCACGACAGCGGCGGCGAGTCGGTTCGCGGACGGCGCCACCCGGGTAGCGGGGCGCCGGGCCGCCAGGGCTCCGGGATCGAGAACTCCCCGCACCAGCGACACGACCGGACGGCGACCGGAACCTCGGGAAGCGAACGGGACCACGGCCGTTCCAAGGTCACCCGGGAGCGGCGAATCCACCGGCAGGGCAACGCCTGACCGCCACCGCTACGCCGCCGACCCGGTCTTAGCCGGTCGCAGGTTAGGAACGCCGACCGGAGGGGATGGCCTTCCAGGCGATCAGTGCGGACACCACCAGCAGGACCGCGGCGATAACCGAGGTGATCTGCATCCCGTGGGCGAAGGCGTCGCGGGCGGCTGCCAGAACCTGGACGCCTTGCCCGCCGGTGCCGCTGAGGGCCTGGGTGCCAGCGGCCAGCGAGTCGGTGACCGCTTCGCGGGTGGGGCCGGTCAGGCCGGACAGGTCGGGCAGACCAGCGCGGTACACCGCGATGTGCAGGGTTCCCAGCAGGGCGATGCCCAGCGCGACGCCCAACTCGTAGGACATCTCGGAGATCGCCGAGGCGGCTCCGGCCCGTTCGCGGGGAACCGCGCTCAGGATCGCGTCGGTGGAGGCGGTGAAGGCCATCCCGATCCCCAGTCCGACCAGGATCAGGCCCGAGGCCAGGGCGGCGTAGCCGGGGGCATCCTCGGCCATCGCGAGTACGCCCAGCCCTGCGGCGGCCACCAGCAGCGCTGCGGCCAGGGCACGTCCGACACCGAGCCGGCCGATCACCCGGACGGCGACGACGACCACGGCGATGGACGCCAGCGTGGCGGGCATCTCCCGCAGCCCGGCCTGCAGCGGCGAGTGACCGCGGACCAACTGTAGGTACTGGGAGAAGAAGAACAGCAGCCCGCTGAAGGCGAAGATCGTGATCAGCGAGACGAGGATGGTGCCGGTGAACGCCGGCCGGGCGAAGAGGGTGACGTCCACCAGGGGCGTCCGCAGGGTGCGCTGGCGGCGTACGAACACCAGCGCGGCGCCCACGCTGAGCGCGGCGGCCAGCAGGCCGGCCTGGTCGACGCCGTTCTGGGCGGTGTGTTTGACCGCCCACACCAGCGGCACGATCGCGGCCACCGACAGCGCGGCACTGACCAGGTCGAAGCGGGCGGCAGTGGGGTTACGCGACTCGGGCACCAGCAGCGCGACGCTGATCAGCACCAGCGCCATGATCGGCAGGTTGATGACGAAGACCGATCCCCACCAGTAGTACTCCAGCAGGACACCCCCGACCAGCGGACCCAGCGCCGCGCCGCCGGAGGCGCCGGCCGACCACACCGCGATGGCGCGGGTGCGCTGGACCGGGTCGGTGAACAGGTTGCGCACGATCGACAGCGTCGAGGGCATCAACGTCGCCCCGGCCACGCCCAGCAGGACCCGGGCGGCGATCAGCCAACCGGCGGTCGGCGCGAAGGCCGCCAACAGCGAGGCGGAACCGAACCCGGCCACACCGATCAGCAGCAGCCGTCTACGGCCGATGCGGTCGGCCACTGTTCCCATGCTGATCAGCAGGCCCGCCAGGGCGAAGGAGTAGGCGTCACCGATCCACAGCACCTCGGTGGAGGTGGCTCCGAGGTCGGCGGTCAGGGCCGGCATCGCCAACGCCAGCACGGTGCCGTCCACAGCCAACAGGATCACCGCCAGGGTGAGCGCCCCCAGCGCGGCCCACTGCTGGGCTCCGGCACGGGCCGGCTGGTGGGACGTGTCGGGCGTGGCGCCGGTCGGCGGGGATGGCATCGCGGACGTCATACCTCCACGCTACCGACCATATGGTCGGCTGAGCAAACCATATGGTCGACTCTTAAGATCGACGCAGCGGTGGAAGGGTTCCACTGCTTCGGACAGGCCGGAGGCTGCCGTGGAAGGTCGAGAACGCGACACGGTGAGAACTCGCAGGGTGGTGCTGGACGCCGCCGCGAAGGTGGTCGGCACACACGGCTCGGGTGCCAGCGTGGACGCGATCGCCCGGCAGGCCGGGGTCTCGAAGGGTGGCCTGCTGCACCACTTCCGTTCCCGGGAGCAGTTGCTACTCGCCCTGGCCGAGGACCTCGCCGAGCAGTTCACCGCCGCCGTGTACGCGGCAGTCGACCCCCGCGACCACGCTCCCGGACGCCTCGTGCGCGGCTACGTCAACGCCACCTTCGACGACCTCCTCGACGGATCAACCGTCCCCGAGCAGGCCGTGCTGGCCGCCACCCTGTCCACCGTCCCCGGCGTCGCCGAGGTGCTGCAACGCGACAAGCAACGGTGGAAGGAAGCGTTCGACGCCGACGGGCTACACCCTCAACGAGCCCTGCTCATCGTCCGCGCCGCGGACGGCGCAGCCATCGCCGGCCTCTACGAAGGAGGCAGCGATCCCGAGGAACTACAACATGCCCGAGAGTTACTTCTGGCACTCAGCCGCGACGACGGCCCCCTCGTAAACCTCTGACCCTGTCCCGCGCGGCGCGGGGACGGCCGGTCCGGAGATCCCGGCCAGCAGCACGTCCACGGCCGCCGTCACGATCGCGTGCCCCTCGGGGGTGACCAGCCACGGGGCTGCCGCGTCCGCGCCGAGGAAGATGCCGATCCGGGACGCGGGCGCGGTTGTCCCGTCGGCCAGGTCGATACCGGCCGGGTAGTGGAAGAGGACCGCCCGGTCCTCGTCCGCCACCCGGGCCACCACCCTGGCCTGCGGCCCGACGTCGGCGACGGTGAGCTTTCCCGGTCCCCGGTAGACCGGCACGTGGCCGTCGAACCCGGCCGCGAGCGGGTCGTCCGGGGCCACGATCCGCACCCGGTCGTGCAGGAGCAGGACGGCGCTCGCCCGGGCGAGTCCGAGCGGGACCAGCCCGTGGTCGGCGAACCGCATGTCGAGCCCCGGGCTGATCGCGTAGACGAAGCGGATGCCCAGCACGCGGGCGCGTTCGACCAGTTCGGCGAGGTGTGCGAGGTCCTCCGCCGGGTACGCCTCCCGCCAGCGCGACCGGTGGTACGGGTCGTTCTTCGGCGCGTAGACGTACGTGTCGAGGCCGACGAGGGCCGAGAACTCGAGGTGGGCCAGGCGCTCCGCGTGCGTCCAGGGTGGACCGTAGAACCCTTCGACGGTGCCCCGCAGCGACAGCGCCGGATCGCGGGGCTGCGGGGCGGCAGGCGTGGGGGAACGTTATCAGGAGCTGATCTTGGCGGGTGCCCGCCCGAATTGCGCCCCGCCCGCCCCCGGGCGCAGACTTGCCCGGGTGACGTGGCCGCCGGTCGCGGCGTCGGCACGCTTCCGGAGCGAAGGCGCTGGTGGGTGGGCAGTGGCAGGACCGACGGGCGGACGGGTGATCGGGTGAGCAGTGGGCTGGCGACGCCCGCCGGAGTCGACCCGGCGGGGCGGCCGACCATCCGGGAGGTCGCCGACGCGGCTGGGGTGTCCCGGTCGACGGTGTCCCGGGCGCTGAGCGGTCGCGGCTACGTGGCGCCGCCGGTACGGGACCGGGTACGGCAGGTGGCCCGCAAGCTCGGCTATGTGCCCGACGCGACGGCGCGCCACCTCCGCCAGCAGGCCAGTCGGTCGATCGGGGTGCTGGTCTCGGACCTGAACAACCCCTTCTACGCCGGGCTCGCCGCCGGTATCAGCCAGCAGGCACGCAACCGTCAGTACACGATGAGGGCGGCCTTCGCCGCCGCCGGAATCCCGGCCGACGACTCGCTGGTGGTGCGGGTCGGGTGGGACGTCGAGGCGGCCCGCAAGGAGGCCCACGTCCTGCTCGGTCGGGCCGAGCCGCCGACGGCGATCTTCGCGGCCAACAACGTCCTGGCGGAGGCGGTCTGGCGGGCCGCCGCGGAGCGGGGCCTGTCGATCCCGGACCAGCTCAGCCTGGTGGCGTTCGACGACGTGCCGTGGATGAGGCTGGTCCGGCCCGGCGCGACCGCCGTGGCGCAGGACCCGGCGGCCCTCGGCGAGGCGGCCGTCACCCAACTGTTCGACCGCATCCGCTCCCCGCTCGCGCCGGCCCGGACGGTGCTGCTCTCGGCAACGGTGACCTCGCGGGGGTCCACCGCGCCACCACCCGGTCACCCGCACTGAGCCGGGCGCCCCGCCCGAACAAGGCATCGCGGGCCCCGGCGGCCGGTCCGGCAAGACATCGAAGGCATCGGATCAATCTCGCCCAGACCGTTGACTCTCCGCGCCGCATGCAATAGACATGCGCCCATTGGTCGGAGTGCGGCCACGATTCCACATCGCGGTCTCCCAACACCCCTCGCGGAGTTCCGGATGCACCGGTCGTTGTCCAGCCTGACCCAGCGGATCGAACGCGCCCTCGACGAGCGGCTCGTCCCGGCCATCTACCGGGACGTCGAGCCGGTACGCGTCGAGGCGGCGCACCTGCCCGGCGAGCCGGTGCCGGCCGGCGAGGGGCTGGCGCTGGCGTACGAGCCGTTCACCGTGGGTCAGCCGTGGGGGCCGGCCTGGAGCACCACCTGGTTCCGCCTCACCGGCGAGGTGCCGGCGCGGATGCGCGGCGGGCGGGTCGAACTCCTCGTCGACCTCGGCTTCGAGAAGGCCGGGCCGGGCTTCCGCTCCGAAGGGCTGGCCTACACGGCGGACGGCACGCCGATCAAGGGCATCGAGCCACGCACGGCCTACCTGCCGATCGCGCGGGCGGCCGCTGGGGGCGAGCGGGTCGAGGTGTACGTGGAAGCCGCCGCCAACCCTCGGTTCACCGGCGCGGTCACTCCGCTCGGGGACCGGGACACCGCCTCCGACGTTCCCCTCTACCGGCTCGACCGGGCCGAACTCGCGGTGCTCGACGAGCAGGTGCACGGGCTCGTCCTGGACGTCCGGGTGCTGCACGAGCTGGCTCTCACCCTGGCCGAGGCGGACCCGCGCCGGCACCAGATCCACCGGGCCCTCGAGCAGATGCTCGACCACCTCGACGTCGCCGACGTCTCCGGCGGAGCCGCCGCCGCGCGGGCCCGGCTGGCCGGGGTGCTCGCCGCGCCGGCCGTGCCGAGCGCCCACCGGGTCTTCGCCGTCGGTCACGCCCACATCGACTCGGCCTGGCTCTGGCCGGTCCGCGAGACGATCCGCAAGTGCTCGCGGACCTTCGCCAACGTGGTGGCGCTCGCCGACGAGTACCCGGAGCTGGTCTTCGCCTGCTCCTCGGCGCAGCAGTACGCGTGGACCCGCCAACACCACCCACAGGTGTACCGGCGGGTCACGGAGAAGGTGGCGAGCGGACAATTCGTCCCGGTGGGCGGCATGTGGGTGGAGTCGGACACCAACATGCCCGGTGGCGAGGCGATGGTGCGCCAGTTCACCCACGGCAAACGGTTCTTCGCCGCCGAGTTCGGCGTCGAGCCCCGGGAGGTGTGGCTGCCCGACTCGTTCGGCTACTCGGCGGCGCTGCCGCAGCTCGCCCGGTTGGCGGGGTTCCGCTGGTTCCTCAGCCAGAAGATGTCCTGGAACCAGACGAACCGGTTCCCGCACCACACGTTCTGGTGGGAGGGCATCGACGGCAGTCGGGTCTTCACGCACTTCCCGCCGGCCGACACCTACAGCTCGGAGCTGTCCGGGCGGGAGCTGGCGTACGGGGTGAGCAACTTCGCCGACCACGGGCGCGCCACCCGGTCGCTGCTGCCGTTCGGCTACGGCGACGGCGGAGGTGGCCCGACCCGGGAGATGCTCGAGACCGCCCGCCGGGTCGCCGACCTGGAGGGATCACCCCGGGTCGGCGTCCGCGCCCCCGCCGAGTTCTTCGCCGAGGCGGAACGGGAGTACCCGGACGCGCCGGTGTGGAGCGGCGAGATGTACCTCGAGTACCACCGGGGCACGTACACCAGCCAGTCGGCCATGAAGCGCGGCAACCGGCGCACCGAGCACCTGCTGCGCGAGGCCGAGCTGTGGTGTACGGCGGCGGCGCTGCGCGCCGGTCACCCGTACCCGTACGACGAGCTCGACGCGATCTGGCAGGACACCCTGCTGCTCCAGTTCCACGACATTCTGCCCGGCAGCTCGATCGCCTGGGTGCACCGCGAGGCCCGGCAGACGTACGCGCGGCTGGCCAAACGGCTGGAGGCGCTCATCGGTCCGGCGCTGACCGCGCTGGCCGGCTCCGGCACGGTGCCGTTGGCCGGCAACTCCGGGCCGTACGACTCGGCCGGGGTGCCGGCCCTCGGGCTGGCCGTGCCCGCCGAGGTCGAGGCGCCCGACGTGTCGGTACGGACCGGACCGGACGGCACCGTGCTGGACAACGGTCTGCTCCGGGTGACCGTCGGCCCGGACGGGACGGTGTCGGCGATCCGCGACCTGGTCGCCGACCGCGAGGTGCTCCGCGCCGGGGCGGCGGCCAACGTCCTGCAGCTGCACCCGGACACCCCGAACAAGTGGGACGCCTGGGACATCGACGCCTTCTACCGCAACCGGTGCCGTGACCTGACCGGGGTCACCTCGCTCACCGTCGAGACGGACGACCCCCGGCGGGCCCGGATCCGGGTGACCCGCCGGGACGGGGACTCGGCGTACGTACAGACCGTGACGCTGGCGGCCGGCGAACGGGTGGTGCGGTTCGCCACGGAGGTGGACTGGCAGCAACGGGAGACGTTGCTCAAGGTCGCCTTCCCGGTCGACGTGCACGCCGCGCACTCCAGTTCGGAGATCCAGTTCGGCCACGTCCGGCGGCCGACCCACACCAACACCTCCTGGGACGCGGCGCGGTTCGAGATCTGCGCGCACCGCTGGCTGCACGTCGGCGAACCCGGGTACGGCGTGGCGCTGGTCAACGACGGCACCTACGGCCACGACGTGACCCGTGATCCGGCCGGGGACGCTCTGGGCGCGCGGGGCACCACCGTGCGGCTCTCGCTGCTGCGCGCGCCCAACTACCCCGACCCGGGCACCGACCGGGGCACGCACCGGTTCGGGTACGCGCTGGTCTGCGGCGCGGAGATCCAGGACGCGGTACGCGAGGGCTACCGGAGCAACCTGCCGCTGCGCCGGCGCACCGGAGCCGGCCCGGTCGCCCCACTGGTCGAGGTGTCGAACCCCGCCGTGGTAATCGAGGCGGTGAAGCTGGCCGACGACCGCTCCGGTGACGTCGTCGTCCGGCTCTACGAGGCGCTCGGCGGACGGGCCCGCGCCCGCCTGACCGCGTCGTTCGACCTCGCCCGGGTCGACGTGTGCGACCTGCTCGAACGTGCGGACGCCGAGATCGCCGCGTTGGCCCCGGTCGTGGTCGAGGGCAGCGCCGTCGGCCTCGTGCTGGGGCCGTTCCAGGTGGTGACCCTCCGATTCAGTGTGTTGCCGTCACGGCAGGCGTGACGATGGCTTGCGACCTCAACGGGGGGCGCGAATACCGGGTCTCGTGGGAGTGCTCGCCATCGGAGAGCGTCACGACCACGGCGGTGATACCCCCAGCAGGGCCGCCGTAGGTCGAGCCGAAAGGCATGCAGCCGGCTGTCACCTCATGAGATTGATCAAGATAGCCGTCATCGTCGAGATGGTTGCCGCCCTGGTAGAAGGAGAATCGCACCCGGGTGTACGTCGGCTCGACGGCGTCGCAGACTTCACCTTCGATTCCGATCGAGCGGTTGTACCAGATGAAGCGGCCCTCGGCGGCGCCGGCGAAGGACACGGCGGTAACCGCGAAGGTACTGGTGGGCGTCGGCGTAGGCGATGGTGGAGTGGCATCATTCGGGAGCCACCACCAGAGGACCCCCGCGCCCGTCATGACCACGGCTGTCCCGGCCGCGAGAACATGGGCCTTCTGTCCAAACATGCCTGGGTAGAAGTTGTTGTTCTGGATGTGGGTGCCGCCCTGGTTGATATGCACACTCCGGCTACCCCGGGCATCGATCCCACCCGGCGCTGCCGCCGCGGGTTCTCTCCCTGCGGGGGGTCCCGGTTCGACCAGCGGCTGCGGACGTGGAGGCAGCAGATATGGGGCGACCAACCCGAGCATCGCGACCACCACCCCGGCGGCACTACCAAACTTGTCCGCCCTGTCCAACCCCACCACCGCCAGGTAGGCGACGAGACCCGCCACCGCCAGCCCGGCCACGACCCGACCAGCTCGCACGGCGCTACGACGAGGCATCCGGACCTCCGACAGTCACCCCTCGCGGGTTGCCGATTGTACGAAACAGATGCACTGAACGTAATTAAATGATCACTTTGGGATGTCTCCCACGGGCTGAGCACGGGCCAGCACGGGTGAGAGGTGTCGCTAGCCGACCGGTGCGGCGCGGCGCATGGTCACGTCGGCGACGCCGTGCCCGGCCAGCCGGACCTGACCGCCCCCGGTCACCCCCGGACCGTCCCAGTGGACGGTCGCCGCCACCGGCTCGGCGCCGACGTTGCGTAGGCGGACCCGCACGGTCGCGGCGCCGGTGGGCCGGACCTCGACGAGGGCGGCCAGGGTGGGGCTGGTGGCGGCGAAGAACGGGGTCCGACCAACCGTCTCGCCGAGTTGGTCGGCCTCCCGGTGGGCCCGGCGGTCCCGCCAGTGCAGCAGCTCGCCGACCGGTTCGCCGGCGGCGTCCAGCGGCACCCCGGTCTCGGCCATGCTGGCCAGGCCGACGGCCAGCGGCGGTACGGGGACGGCCGCGACGCACTCCGCGAGCAGCCGCAACGCGGTGTCCCGCAGCCCTACGGCGTCGGGCGGAGTGGCCGCCCGACGCTGGGCCACCGGGGTGCCGTCCAGCCGGTAGACCCCGGCCTTGGTGTGCGTGGTACCGACGTCCACGCCGGCCAGCAACGTCGGTCTTCCCGCTCCCCCACCATCGATGCCACTCTCCGTCGCTTACCGAGGGATGTCAATCACCCCGAAGCGGCTGCCAGGGTCGAGGCCGCTGCGTCGCGTGTCGTCAGCCTGCGGGTGCCGGCTCGGTGGGCTGCGGCGTGAAGAAACGGACGATGTCGTCGGCTGCGGTGGGAGACAGCATCATCGCCTGGACCCGTGCGGACATCTCGGCGATCGGGTGGATCCTGGTGAACATCGCCTCCTCGTACCTCCGGATCGCCGAGTCGGGGTCGGCGGGGCTGGTGGCGAGTTCGGCGGCGAGTTCGGCGGCGTCGAGCATGGCTTGGTTGGCGCCTTCGCCGACCGGTGGCATGAGGTGCGCGGCGTCACCGATGAGGGTGATGCCCGGCTGGTGGGTCCAGCGTGTACCGGTGGGCATCGCCTCGATCCTGCGTGGGGTGGGCGGGCCGTCGCCGGCTTCGATGAGTGCGGTGAGGTTGGGGTTCCACCCGTCGAACATGTCCAGCAGGGCGCGCTTGCTGCGGCATGTGTCCAGGTGGCGTTCGTCCGCGGGTAGGGAGATGCCGACTCGGATGCTGCCGTCGCCGAGGCGTTGCGCGGCCAGGATCTGGTTCACGCCGATACACCACAGGTTTCCGGGGCCGACCAGCTCGGCGAGATCCGGGTGGCGCCGGTCGGCGTCGCCGATGCTCAGCTCGACCAGGGTCGCCACGGGGGACAGTGTCGCGTCGGTCAGCAGCGACCGGACGACCGAGCGTGCGCCGTCTGCGCCGATGAGGACGTCGTAGTCGGCGCGGTGGCCGCCGTCGAACGTCAGCCCGAAGCCTCCGTCGGGTCGTGGCGTCGCCGCGACGAGCCGGTGCTGCCAGACCACCGTGTCGCCGGGGAGCGAATCGAGCAGAAGATCACGTAGTACGCGGCGGTCGATCTCGGGGCGTCCGGAGAACGAGCCGGGTTCTGGCCTGTGGTGCACGAGGGTGCGTCCGGCCGGGTCGAGGATGCGGTGTTCCTCGCCCTCCGGCCGGGCCTCGGACCGGAATCGGCCGGCGAGGCCCGCGTCGGCCAGGGCCCGTTGCCCGGACTCCGGGTGCAGGTCGAGCGACCCGCCCTGTGATCGCGCGGATCGGCTTGCCTCGCGTTCGTACACCACCGCGTCGATGCCGTGCCGGTGCAGAATTCGGGCCAGCGTCAGGCCGCCGAGGCCACCACCGGTGATCGCTATTCGCATCGTCATCTCCCTTACCGTACGCTGTATCTTATGGATACGCCGTACGGTAGCGCGCCGCTGCCCGTCTGGGAACGGCCTGAGCCTCAGCCGCGGGCGGCGCCGGTGCCGCTGAGCCGCGCGAAGATCGCCGCCACGGCGATCCGGCTCGCCGACGCACATGGCCTCGACGGGCTGTCGGTACGCAAGATCGCCAAAGAGCTCGGTGTCGGTCCGATGCGGCTCTACGACTACGTGATCAACAGGTCCGAACTGCTCGATCTGATGGTCGACGCGGTGTATGCCCAGATCGCCGAGGCCGGTCAGCACTCCGAGTGGCGTGCCACGGTACTGGCCATCGTTCACCGGACCCGCGATGCCGCTCTCGACCACGAGTGGTTCGCCGACCTGCTCGGCGGAAGGCCACAGATGGGACCGCACGCGCTCGCCGTGGGCGAATCGACCGCGGCGGCCCTCAGCCAGGCCCCCGGCGTGCGCACTATCGACGATCTCCAGCGGGCCCTGGGCGCCCTCAACGCGTTCGTCGTCGGAGCCCTCCGCAGGGAGATCACCGAGCGACGCACCACCCGCTCGACCGGCACCGACGTGTCCGATTGGCAGGCCGCCCTCGGCCCCTACCTGACCCGCATGCTCGACACAGGCCGCTACCCCACCGTCGCCCGGCTCGTCATCGACGGCGCCCACCTCGACGCCGGGGAAACCTTCCACCGCAACCTGACCACCATCCTGGACGGCATCACCAGCCACCCCCACCCGTGACCTACCACCCGCAGCCGGTACCGGCCGAACGCCCACGCCTCGATAGGCTGCCGTGATGGCGAGCGCCGAACTGGACGAGCTGATCGTCGCGGACGCCGACGCGCTGCGCGCGTGGTTGTCGGCCCACCACGCCACGTCGCCCGGCGTCTGGCTCGCCCTGACCAAGAAGGGCGGCACCGTCACGACGCTGACCTGGCAGCAGGCGGTCGACGAGGCCCTGTGTTTCGGCTGGATCGACGGGCAGGCCCGTAAACGGGATCAGGAAACCTCCTGGATCCGGTACACGCCTCGCCGGCCCCGCAGCTCCTGGTCACAACGCAACGTCGCCCACGTGACCCGACTGGAGGCGCAGGGGCTCATGCAGCCCGCCGGCCGCGCCGCGGTGGAAGCCGCGAAAGCGGACGGGCGGTGGGCGGCCGCCTACGCCCCACCGTCGGAAGCCGAGATGCCGGCCGACCTCCTCACCGCCATCGCCGCCGACCCCGCCGCCCAGGCCATGCTCGACGTCCTCACCAAGACCAACCGGTTCGCCCTCATCCACCGCGTCAACGCCGTCAAACAGGCGCAGACCCGCGAGCGGAAGATCGGCGAGTTCGTCGCCATGCTGGCCCGGCACGAGACGATCTACCCGCAGAAGGCCAAGCCGCCGACCTCGCCGTAAGCAGCATCTTCATGATCAGACTGCCGCACCCACTGCTTCCGTCCGGGCTCTCTTCGGCTCCGGTCGCGCGGTCACCGGTGCGGCCCGGGCGGCCACGGCTCGCGTCCTGACCGGCACCCTCCGCACCGGCCGGCCCCGGCGTCGGGGCATGCGCATGACCAGGGAAAACGGATCGTCGGTGCGGTCGGGCGGCCGGCGACCGGCGGGGCTATGGTCGGCCGGTGGACGAACTGTTCGACGCGGCGGGGTCGCTGCGGTCGGCCTACTCGACGGTCGACTGGGCGGCGACATCTCTGGGCCCGGTGTCCGGTTGGAGCCGGACGCTGCGCGCCGCCGTCGACGTCGCCCTGCACACCCGGTTCCCGGTGACCCTGTTCTGGGGCCCGGAGTTCGTCATGGTGTACAACGAGGCTTATGTCGAGCTGATCGGGAACAAGCACCCGGCGGCGCTCGGGGCACCGGCGGCCCGGGTGTTCGCGGAGATCTGGGACGTCATCGGGCCGATGCTCCAGTCGGTGCGCTCGACCCGGCGGGCAACCTGGACTCCGGACCTGCGGCTGTTGATGGACCGGCACGGCTACCCGGAGGAGTGCTTCTTCACGTTCTCCTACTCCGCGGTGCGGGGCACCGACGGGCGGGTCGAGGGGGTGCTCGACATCGCGACGGAGACCACGGCGCAGGTGCTGTCCCAGCGCCGGCTGGTGCTGCTGGCCGAACTCACCGATGCCCTGGGCGAACTGGACGAGCCCGACCAGATCCTGGACCGGACGGTGGCGGTGCTCCGGCACGACCCCCAGGACCTACCCGGCGTGGACATCCTGCTGCCCGGCACCGCCGACGACACCACCGGCAGACTGCTGCCCGCCGTGCCGTCCTCCGTGTTCGACACGGGCGACGTCGTGGTGGAGCAGTTGGCCGGCACCACGGTGGTCCGGGTCCGGTTGCCGGACGCGTCCGGGGCCGACGGCGACGCGGTGCTGATGGCCCGACTGAGCCAGCATCTACCGGTCGACGAGGGTTACCTGCGCTTTGTTCGGTTGGTCGGCGCGGCCGTGGCGCAGGCGCTGCACCGGGCGCAGACCCGTCAGGCCGAGCGCCGGGTGGCGGAACTCGAACGGGAGCTGTCGGAGAAGCTGCAACGTAGCCTGCTGACCCCGCCCGCCCAGCTCGAGGGCCTGGAGGTGGCCGTACGGTACCGGCCGGCGACCGAGCGGGCCCGCCTCGGCGGCGACTGGTACGACTCGTTCCGGCAGCCCGACGGTTCCCTGGCCCTGGTCATCGGCGACGTCGCCGGGCACGACCGGCAGGCCGCCGCGACCATGGCGCAGCTCCGGAACCTGTTGCGCGGGGTGGCGTACGGCCTGCGGGAGTCCCCAGCGGCCCTCCTGGCCGGTCTCGACACGGCGATGAACGGCCTGGAGGTCGACGTGTTCGCCACGGCGATCCTGGCCCGCGTGGTGCGGTGCGAGCAGCAGGGCCGACCGGGCCGGCACACCCTGGTCTGGGCCAACGCCGGGCATCTGCCGCCCGTGCTGGTCGCTCCCGACGGGAGCGCCGGCCTGCTGCAGACGCCACCGGAGGTGCTGCTCGGCATGGACAGCACCGTCACGCGCAGCGATCATCGCGTCACCCTCGCCCCGGGTAGCACCGTCGTGTTCTACACCGACGGCCTGATCGAGCGACGCGGCACCGTCCTCGACGAGGGCCTCGCCGAGCTGACCCGCGTCCTGACCGGTCAGCACCGGTTGACCGCCGAGCAGCTGTGCGACCACCTGCTCGACCGGTACCCGGCCAGCGGCGAGGACGACCTCGCCATGGTGGTGCTGCGGATACCGCCCCGGCCGCCGGGTCGATAGGACCGGCCGACGCACCCATCCATATCGGACAATCAACAACGTTGTCACACAACTGTCATCGAATCGCAGGATCACCGCCAAGATTCACACCAAGAGTGATGACGCATCGTCACCAACGTCGGAGGATCCGAGCCGCAGCGAACTCTTCATGCCTGCCGCATATACCGCAACATCCGTGATGAGCGACAGTTCTCCGTTCTCTCGGGCCGCCGACGTCGGTGAAACCAGAGATGCGGGCCAACCGGTGCACGTAGCTGAACATGGCCGGCGTCTCGCGAGATCACGGAGGTCAACAGAATATGACCGTGCCTGCCCCACGCGCATCGACCGAGCCCAGCGCGCCGCCGGGCGACACACCGGTACAGCCGGACGGTCAGCCACGGGAGATCGACTGGACGGTGCTCGGCGTCGCCGCCGCGGTGTCCGCGCTCTTCGTCCTGTGGGGCATCGTGGCCACCGACAACCTGACGTCGGTCACCGGCGCGGCGCTCGACTGGGTGGTCAAGGCGTTCGGCTGGGTCTTCGTACTGGCCAGCGCCGCCTTCGTGGTGCTGTCGGTGTGGCTGGCGCTGAGTCGGTACGGCCGGATCAAGCTCGGCCGCGACGACGAGAAGCCGGAGTTCTCCACCGTTTCCTGGGTGGCGATGATGTTCAGCGCCGGCATGGGCATCGGCCTGATGTTCTGGGGTGCGGCCGAGCCGCTGTCCCACCTGGGCACTCCGCCGCGCGGCCTCAACGAACCGAACTCCCCGCAGGCCGCCCGGGTGGCCATGGAGTACTCGTTCTTCCACTGGGCGCTGCACCCGTGGGCGATCTACGCCGTGGTCGGTCTGGCGCTGGCGTACTTCACCTTCCGCAAGGGCCGGCGCGGCCTGATCAGCAGCGCGTTCTTCCCGCTCATCGGGGAGCGCGCGCACCGCGGTCCCGGAAAGGCCATCGACATTTTCGCCATCTTCGCGACGCTGTTCGGATCGGCCGTCTCCCTCGGTCTCGGTGCCCTCCAGATCAACAGCGGGTTGACGAACCTCTGGGACGTGCCGAAGTCGACTCCGCTGGCGATCGGCATCATCGCCGTACTCACCGTGGCATTCGTGGTGTCCGCCGTCACCGGGGTCAAGCGCGGTATCCAGTTCCTCTCGAACACCAACATGGTGCTCGCGGTGGTACTGCTGTTCTTCCTGTTCGTGGTGGGCCCGACGATCTTCATCCTGAACACGCTCACCGCGTCGACCGGCGGTTACCTCTACGACCTCATCCCGATGAGCTTCCGCACCGGCGCCTTCGGCGGCGAGGAGTGGATGGCGGGCTGGACCATCTTCTACTGGGCCTGGTGGATCTCCTGGACCCCGTTCGTCGGTTCCTTCATCGCCCGGATCTCCCGGGGCCGCACGATCCGTCAGTTCGTCCTCGGGGTGGTGGCCATCCCGAGCCTCGTCAGCTTCGTCTGGTTCTCGGTCTTCGGCGGCACCGCCATCGACCTGCAACTGCGCGGCACCGACCTGTCGGCCGCCGTGGCGGAAAGCCCGGAGGCCGCCCTCTTCGCGGTCCTGCGGGAGTTCCCGTTCTTCACCGTCACCGCGATCCTGGTGATGGTTCTGGTGGCACTCTTCTTCGTCAGCGGAGCCGACGCGGCGTCGGTGGTAATGGGCACGCTCTCCGCCCGCGGCAGCATCGAGCCGAAGAGCTGGCTGGTCGCCATGTGGGGCGTACTGACCGGGCTGGTGGCCGCGGTGCTGCTGCTCGCCGGCGGACTGTCCGCCCTCCAGTCGCTGACCATCCTCGCCGCGCTGCCGTTCCTGTTCGTGATGGTCGGCATGGTCGCCGGGCTGCTCCGCGAGCTGCGCCGCGAACCGCTCGCCGCGACGATGTCCCCCGAGATCCGGGCCCTGACGGCCGCCGCACGGCCGGCGACCGCGAAACCCGAGGTCCACTGACCACGCCCGCGACGCGGGCCGCCCCCGGACTGGGGGCGGCCCGCGTCAGGGGACCTGCGCGGGGCGCCCCTGGCAGCGCGGGTCGGTGGGGAGCGCGTCCTGGGTCGGCGCGAGCCACTCCAGCGCGGTCCGCTCGACGTGCCAGCCACGCACGTCGACCCGGCTGGTCGGGACCTGTTCCGGCTCTGGGCACAGCGTCTTGGAGACGACCTGGTCGTTCGGCACGAAGTGGACCGTTCCCCGCCCGTCCAGCAGGGTGGTCATCCGGTCGTCGACACTGATCAGATGACCGCGCAGCACCACCGGGCGGTTGTCCGGCCGAGGATCCGGGTCCACCTCGACGGCCTGAATGGGCAGGATCGGCGCGCGCAGGAAGATCGCGCCCACCACGATCGGCGCCACCAGGGCACCGGCGAGCGCCGCCCAGTGGGTGACCAGCCGCGCCGACGACGACGGCACCGGGCCGGTGAGGAACGCGGCGAACGCGGGTGGCAGGAGCAGCAGCAGCGCCGTGACGTGCTCGCCCGCGTCGACGGCAGCGGCGATGCCGGGCGCCAGCCAGGCGTACGCCACCAGTGCCGATCCGACGGGCAGCGCGACGCCGGTCGTCCGGCGGACCAGCCGGTTGCCCGGATACCGCTGGCGGGCCACCAGGCCGATGATCGCCACGGTCAGCATCAGCAGGGTGGGCAGGAAACGCAACTGCCAGGTGAGTACGGCCAACCCGACGGCCAGGGCGACCACCCAGTCCGGCATCCACCGGGTGATCCGGGCCAGCAGCGAGGTGCTCTGGTCGGTGGCCGCGCTCACCGCGAGGAGGGCGCCCAGCATCCGGAGCACGAGGAGCACCGCGGGCACGACCCAGACCATCGTGATGAGCAGTGCGCTGGTCATCCCGAGCGGGCTGATGTGCTGCACCACCAACAGCATGGTGGACAGGTTCTGTCGGCTCAGGTACCAGACCCGCAGGACGAGCAGCAGCAGGGGGAAGGCCGGCAGCACGGTGAGCAGCCACTGCTGCTGGGCGCGGACCGGCGCTGGGGTCTGCTCGCTCATGGCGCCAGCGCCGACCACTCCCAGGGCCAGCGGCGCACGTCCACCCGCCGGGCGTCCGGTTGTCGGTCCACGGCCACCTGCTGCGGCAGGGACGCCGGCTGCGCCGGACGGAGGTGCCGGTCGAACGCGTCCTCCCAACGCCGGTCGGCCGGATCGTGCAGGGAGTCGTAGAGCGCCAGGTTGACCAGGTCACGCAGGGCGGTGTTGGCACCGGTGTTGATTCCCCAGTACTCCTCGGTGGCCTGGCCGATGTCGTGCAGCTTCAGCCGCTGGGGGTCTCGCGCCACGAAACCGGCCAGCAGCGCGGCGTCCTGGGTCACCGCCTCCACCCGGCCCGCCAGCAGGTCCTCGATGCACTGGCTGGTCCGCAGCCGGTTGGCCGGCACCACGCCGGCCTGCGCGGCGGGGCTCTCGGAGGTCGAGGTCGAGATGCTGCACACCTTACGTCCGCGCAGGTCGTCGTAGGTGTTGACCACGCCGTGGTCGCGCCGGGTCACCACCGACTGCTCGGTCCGCAGGTAGGGCTCGGAGAACGTCACCCCGGGCGAGTCCTCGCGCTCCTCGGTGATGCTGTAGCTGGCCACCACGAGGTCCACCGTGACGAACCGGTTGTCCGAGGTCCGGGCCTGCATCTTGCCCCGGTCCTCGCTCTCGATGGGCAGCAGCCGCACCTCGGTCCGCCGGAACCCGAGATCCGCGGCCACCAGGTAGGCGATGTCGATGTCGAAGCCGGAGAAGACGCCGGTGTCGGCGTCGAGCAGGCTGACGCCCGGATTGTCGTCATGTACGCCGATCAGCAACTCCTGTTTGCCGATCAGACCCGCCCGCTGGCGCAGGTCCTCCTCGGACGGTGGGCCGGCACGGACCACGACCACGTACCCGACCGCGACCACCGTCGCGAGCAGCGCCACCACTGCGGTGAGCCGTACGACGCCCAGCCAGCGTCGCACGCTCGGTTCCGGCTCCTGGTCCACGCTTCACCGACCTCTCGACTGCGGTGAGTACCGACGTTGTACCAGAAGTCGGCAAGTGCGGGCAGTTCGCGCGCCGGCGACCCGGTCCCGGTCGAGCACCGCGCCGCCGGCGCGCCCGGGGCGCCGCGTGACGGCAGCCCTGGTCGGGACCGCGCCTCCCGTCCCGGGATGCCTGACCGACCAGGGGCTGGCGTCAGGTCAAACGGGGGTCACGCCACGATCGGGTCAGCAGGACTGCGCGGCCGGGGAGTACGCGACGAGCGTGCCGGCGCTGGCCTTGGCGCGACAGTACCCGCGTTCGGCGGGATCCATGAAGTAGGCGAGCGCCGCCGTGCCGTCGGCGGACTGCTGCAGGTGGTAGAGGGCGTCCGGGAGTTCCTGGTACGGGCCGGCGGGTGTCGCCGCCTGCTCCAGGACAATGTCGATCGGGCCGCTGCATCCACCGGAGAGCTTGGCCGAGGCGGTCTGCATACCGATGGAGTAGTAGAGGTTGGTGACCGTCAACGAGCAGGCCGTGCTCTGGTCGGGTGCTGCGGCGACCGCCGTGGCCGGGGTCGCGGCGGCGGCGATCAGGCCACCGGCGAGTACGGCCGCACCGACGAGACTGCGGATACGCATGATTCGTCCTCCCACGTCAGGTCGTGTAGAAATTTTCCACCGACAATCGGATCCTGGCAAAGAAATGCCGGCCGGGGAACCCCTGGACGGCGACCGACCGGGACGGCCACCCCGGCACCCCGGCCGGGACCGCCTCGGCCCGGCGCCCTTGGCCGTACCACATAGGATCGTGGCCCGTCAGGTCGGCAGAGGAGGAACATCGATGAGTCGCGCGCTGCGGGTGGGTACGCCCCTCCTTCTGCTCTTCCTGCTCGGCGCCGTCGGCTGGTACGCCTCGTACGCCACCACGGTCCTCGTGTGGGAGCTGCGCAAACTCGTACCCTGGCTGGTGGCGCCGGCGCTGGTGACCCTCCTCGGCGGGGCACCGATCCTGCTGCACCGGCTCCGCCACCGACGCCGCACGGGCGGACGCACACCCGTGGCGACCGGCGGAACCGTCGTCCTCGGCTGGCTGGGCGCCGCCGTCGGCCTGGCCCTGGGGGTGCTCTGGCTGTTCTACGGCCAGTACCTCCAGGACCGGGCGTACGTGGCCACCATGCGGGTGGTCACCGATCCGGTCCCGGAGTTGACCGCACGCGCCCCGTACCTGGTCGGCGAGGCGCAGGCCGCGCCCAACCTGGGCGACGTCACCGGCGAGATCACCGACGTCAGCTACCTGCCCGACGCCGACCGGTTCGCCGTCCTGGTCGAACGACGCGGCTGGCTGACCGGCTACGAGGTCGGACTGGTGCAGGAGGTGCCACTCGGCGGCAAGGGCCGGGAACAGCAGCGGTGCCGCTTCGACGAGTCGGCGTCGGCGCGGATCGGCGGCTGGTTCACCCACAACCTGGCCCGGAAGATCTCCGCCGAGCGGCGCTGGGCCCGCTTCTCCGACGAGGACGCGTACGTCCACTGCCAGGGCGACACCCCCATCGTGGTGGTGCCGCTGAAGCGGCAGACCGGAATCCTGGTGGTGACCGAACGGCCGGCCGGGGTAGCCCGGTACGACGGCGCGACCGGCAAGGTCACGATCACCGACGACACGTCCAACGTGCCCGGACCGTCCTATCCGATCAGTCTGGCCGCCCAACAGCGGGAGGGCACCGCCGCCGTCGGCAGCTTCGCCGACTGGTGGTTCGAGCGCAGCGGCTGGGACGCCTCGGAGGACGGCGCCAACGAGGGCAACGAGTCCGAGTTCACCCTGCGCCACCGGGACGGCGGTGGACGCAGCGCGTACGTCACCCCGCTCACCCCGCAGGGCGAGGCCAGTTCGGTGGTGGCCGTGTCGACGGTGCCGACCCGGCACTCCGGGCGCGGTCTCGCGCCGCTGACCGTGCACCGGCTCAACCCGACCTGGTCGTCCCCGCAGGCGATCGCCGCGCTGATCAAGGCGGAGTACCGGGACGTGTGCTGCTGGAACGACGACCGGGTGTTCGAGGTGGTGCCGACCGGCGGCAGCACGTGGACCGCGACGCTCGGCAGCGAGCAGAGCATCCGCTACCGGGTGGAGGGCCGGGGCCAGATCAACGGCCGGGAGGCGACCTGCCTGAAGGACGCCGACGGCGTGCTGATCCGTTGCGCGTACGCCGCACCCGGCTCGCCGGAGGAGCAGGAACTGCAACGCCGGGAGCAGCAGAAGCAACAGGAACAGGCGGCGAACGGCGGCACGGATCCGGCCGACCTGGCCCGGTACAGCGACGAGCAGTTGGCCGACCTGAACCGCCAGGTGTCCGAGGAGATCAACCGCCGTCTCAAGGAGCGGTAGCGGTCGGCGGTGGGCCACCCCGGGCGTGGGTGGCCCACCGCCGGTCCGGTCAGGACTGGTCGGGCAGGACCTCGCCGGTGATGGCGCGGGAGCGCTGCGCCACGGCCGCGCTGATCGGTGCGAGCGCCGGGAGCTGCATGCCCTGCGGGCCGAAGATCAGCCAGGCGACCGCGACCGCGTACCACGGCGCCGCCGGCCCGTGCAGCATCAGCGGGTTCCCCTCCTGGTAGCGGAGGATGAACGACCACTGGGTCAGGTCGGCAGTCAGCTCCACCACGCCGTTGTGCCAGAAGCTCAGCAGGTTGCCCTGGTAGTCCCCGAGCAGCCGCTGGTTGGACAGGATCATCCGCACCTGCGCCTGGTCCCGCCACTGCGCCGCCGCCATCGCCTGGGCTCGGCTGCGGGCACTGGAATTGGCAATGGCGTCACCGGCCATGCCGGCCAGCACGAAACCCGTCGAGCCGAACCAGAAGTGGTTGCTCTCCCGGTACTGCACGCTCGTGCCGTAGAAACGCGCGTACCCCAGCACCGTGTCACTGAAGATCGTCTCGTCCTGGCCCAGCCGCATCCCGGTGGGGGGCAGGGCGACCAGCCGCCCACCACCCGCCAGGTGCTCGTACAGCCGACACGCGCTGCTCCAGCCGTCGCTCAGTACGGCTTCGAGGGCGGCGGACTCCTTGCGGCGGTTCATGTGCGCTTCCTCCGGCTCTCCAGTACGGGCTCGTGACGGCGGAGCGCCCACCGCACCGCCCCGGTCAGCAGAACGGTCTGGCCGACCAGGACGGCCATCGCCCAGCTCCAGGCACCGGTGGTGTGCGCCCAGAGCGCCTCCGGCGTGGGCTTGAGCATAATCGCGCGCAGGTCCACCGTGGCCGCTGCCGCCGCGTACCCCCAGCGAGCCGGGGCCAGCCAGGATAGCTGTTCGATGCCGGTGCGCCCGACCACGGCGAACAGCCCGCCACAGAGGACGAGCTGTGCCATCACCAGCCCGACCAGCACCGGCATGGTCTGCTCGCTGGTGGACACGTACACGCTGACCAGCAGCCCCAGCACGGTGGCGGCCAGGGTGGTCAGCCAGACCACCACGATCAGCTCGACCAGTGGCGCGCCCAGTACGAGCGCGTCGGCCGGCGCCGACCGCCCGACCAGGCCGAGCAGGACGAACAGCGCCGCCTGGCAGGCGTTCAGGACGGCGAACACGACCAGCTTCGCGCCCAGGTAGGCCCCGGGCGCCATGCCCACCGCCCGTTCCCGGCGGTAGATCGCGCCCTCCCCGACGAACTCCCGGATCCCGCCGGCCAGCCCGATGAAGATCGCCCCGGTGATCAGGATGACCAGCAGTTCGGCGGCCTCGGTGCTGCGCCCGGGCGGCTCGGCGGGCACCCCGAGACCGTCGGACCCGGGGACCACGTGCAGCAGAATCGCGAGGCCCACCGGCAGGCCCAGAGAGAGGGCCGCGTACAGCCGGTCGGCGAGGGTGACCGCGACCGTGCGGCGGGCGAGGATCGCCGCCTGCCGCCACCAGCCCTGGCGCGGCGGCGCCGGGGCAGCCGCCGCCCGCTCGGCCGCCGGTGCGGCCTGGGCCGACGGACGGGTGGCCGCGAACCGGGCAGCCCAGACGTCCGGTTCGGCGGCGACCGCGGTGAACACGTCGGCGTACTCGGCCGCGCCGAAGAAGGCGAGCACCTCGTCCGGCGGGCCGAAGTAGGCGACCTTGCCGCCCCGGGCCAGGACCAGCACCTGGTCGCACACGTTCAGGTGCAAGGGGCTGTGCGTCACCACCACGACGGTCCGACCACGGTCGGCCAGCTCGCGCAGGCCGTGCATCACGTCGCGGTCGAGCGCCGGGTCCAGGCCGGAGGTCGGCTCGTCGAGGAAGAGCAGCGAGGGTTCGGTGAGCAGTTCCAGCGCCACCGAGGTGCGCTTGCGCTGCCCACCGGAGAGGGTGTCGATGCGCTGGTCGGCGTGCGCGGTGAGGGCGAGTTGCTCGAGCACCTCGTCGATGCGCTGGTCCCGTTCGGCGGGGGTCACGTCGGGGCCGAAGCGCAGCCCCGCCGCGTAGCGCAACGCGCGGCGCACGGTCAACTGGCGGTGCAGGATGTCGTCCTGCGGCACCAGGCCGATGCGGTGCCGCAGGTCGGCGTACTCGGCGTAGAGGTCGCGGTCCTGGTAGCGGACGGTGCCCGCCTGGGCCGGACGGTTACCGGTCAGCGCCCCCAGCAGCGTCGACTTGCCGGCGCCGCTCGGGCCGACCACGGCGAGCAGGCTGCACTCGTCCAGGTCGAACGAGACCTCCGAGAGCAGGGTTCGCCCGCCGACGGTGACCCCGAGCCCCTCTGCGCGCAGCGATACCCGGCCGGTGTCGACGTAGTCGTGCAGTGCGGTGCCGTCGAACACCATCTGGTGGTGTCCGAACGACAGGAGGTCCCCGCCGGAGAGCGTCGCCTGCCCGACCTGCTGTCCGTTGACGTAGGTGCCGTTGCGGGTGCCCAGGTCGACCACGCGGAAGCCGGTGCCGTCGCGGACCAGATCGGCGTGGTACCGGGAGACCAGCAGGTCGTCGAGGACGATGTCGTTGTCCGGCGCCCGCCCGATCCGGATCCGGTCCGCGGTCGGGTAGCTGGCCGAGGGGGCGCGGCCCGCCGCGAACCGTGCGCCGGGCGACGGCTGGCTGACCGGCCGCGCCTCAGCAGACCGGTCCAGGCCCGGCTCCGCGCGGCTGGCCTGGAGGTCGCCCGCCCGCGCCGGGGCGGTCACCGTGAGCGGGACGGCGGGCGGCCCCTCGGGGCGGAAGGTGAGCACCGGGCCGTCGACGGCGTTGCCGAGCCGCACCGAGCAGGCGGCGGTCAGCTCGAGCTCGTGCACCTGGCGGCCGTCGACGAACGTGCCGTTGCGGCTGGCCAGGTCCCGCAGGTGCCACCGTCCGGCCCGGTAGGTGAGTTCCAGGTGCTCGCGGGAGGCCCGCGAGTCGTCCAGGACGATCTCGCAGAGCGGATCACGGCCGATCCGCAGCGGCCCGCCGGCCGCCGTGACCCGTCGTTCCCCTCCCCCGCCGGGTACGCCGACGAGCAGCGTGCCGCTCACGTCGGCACCGTCGGCGGGGGTACTCACCGGCTCGCCCTGGGCTTCGGCAGCCGCTTCGCCATCGACGTCGCCATCTTGATCAGGTCGCTCTGGTAGCTGCCGGTGGTGTAGTCGTTCTGGATCGCGACCTGGAAGAGCACCTGGCCCGAACGAACGAAGATCATCGCGTAGACCCCGTCGGATCCGTCGCCTGCGGTGATCCCGAACGACTCCTGGCCCAACTTCGGCACCGTGAACGGCCGCCATCCGCACCGCTCGGCCGACGTGCGGACGGCGTCGAGGAACGGGTCGGCCGCGTCGCCGTAGAACCCGGCCACCGCCGAGCCGAGGTACGGGTACTGACCGGTGTCCACCCAGTAGCTGTTGCTGCTGTGCGCGCCGATCGCATCGCCGCGCACGGTGCCGTCCGCACAGAGCGTGAGCTTGTTCAGACCGTCGTGCAGCGCGTCGTCGGTCGTACTCGACTTGACCGAGTCACGGTCGACCTTCATCGCGGACGACACGTCGGCCACCGACAGCAGGACCGGCTCCAGCGCGGTCACCGCCGGTGGCGGGGTGGCCCGGTCGACGCTGGGGGTCGGACTCGCGGAGAGGCCGCCGGGCAGCTCGCCCTGGACGAGGCTCCACCCCGTGGGGATGCAGCAGGCGGCGAGGAGAACCGTCGCCACGATCGCGAGGACCAGCGGGACCTTGGACTTCTTCCGGGCCTGGCCGGGCGCCCCGGGAAAGCCCGCCCCCGAGTTGGGTGGCAGGGGGTAGTGCGACGGCCCCGCCGTGGACGGCCGTGGGCCGGGCGGCAGCGGGTAGTCCGACGACGCCGGGTTGCCCGACGGTGGGGAGCCGGGGGCCCCGGAGGTGGGCGGCAGCGGGTAACCGGCGGGCGACGGGCGGCCAGGGGCTCCGGAGGTGGGCGCCGTCGGCGAGCCGGGCGGCAGGGGGTAGCCGGACGGTCCGGCCGTGGGTGGCGGCGGAGGGTGGGCCGGCCCGGGGGCGGGCGGCAGGGCCGGCTGCCGCGCCCCTTGGATCGAGGTCTCCGGTGGCGCCTCCGACAGCGCTCTGATCCAGGCCGCCGCGGCGGCCGGCCGGCGCTCGGCGGTCACCGCGACCATCGACTGCATCCCGCGGATCACCCGGTCCTGCCCTGGCCCGAGTACTGCGGTGAGTCGCTGGGTCATGCCGTCGATGTCGCCGGGCACCGGCATCTCGCCGGTCACCGCGTAGTAGACGGTCGCGCCGAGGGCGTAGCGGTCCGTTGCGGGGGTGTACTCGCCCCGAGCCAGGCACTCCGGTGCCATGAACGGCGCCGTGCCGTACACCCGGGCGGTGCCGCTGGTGCTGTTCAGTCGGACCAGGCCGAAGTCGACCAGGTAGGCCCGCCCGCTGCCGGAGACCAGGATGTTGGCCGGCTTGATGTCCCGGTGCAGCACCGGCACGCCGTCCGTGTCCTGGCCACTGTGCAGGTAGTCGACGGCCGCCGCGATCGGCTGGAGCGGCGTGAGGACGTCCAGGCCACGCACCTCGCCGCTCTCCAGCAACTCCTGGAGGCTGCGGCCCTCGATCCACTTCATCACGAAGTAGAGCCGTGGCGCGCTGTCCGTGCTGGCCGCTCCGGCCAGATGCGGCGGCGGGCCGACGAAGACCTCCTTGACCTTCACCAGCGCCGGGTGTTCGAGCTGGGTGGCCAGCGCCGCCTGTAGCCGGAGACCCTCCAGGCCCCGGTCGGTCGGGTCCTCCGCCGGCACCCGGAGCACCTTGACCGCGTACGAGAACGTCACGTCCCCGTGGTGTTCGCGAGCCCGCCAGACCTCGCCCTCGCCGCCGGCGGCGTGCCGCTCAATCAGCTCATAACGATCCGGCGCATCCGGCGGTCCCACGTAGTTGTGCTGCCCATTCGACACGGCGAGCATCCTGCCAGCGCCGTACGACCGAACCAAACCTGGGTTCCACTTCGCACCACAAGGGAGGTCCTGTCGCGGTATCCGCCACAGTGGGCCGAGGTGGCCGGCTGCCCGGTGGCGGACCGGCGCCGGGCAGGTGCCGGTCCGCCACCGGGCACGACAGGCGCCCTCGGTCAGTCGACGACGGTCAGGACGATCTTGCCGGTCGTACGGCCGGTCTCGCCGATCTCGTGGGCCTTGGCGACCTGTTCGAGTGGCAGGACCACGTCGATCTCGGGACGAAGCTGGCCCGCCTCGACGAGGGCCGCGATCGCCTTCATCCCGGCGTGGTCGGGTTCGACGATCGTGAAGCCGGCCCGCAGGCCGCGTTCGCGCGCCTCCGCCGCCAGATACGCCTCGGCCGGCGAGGCGAGCGACACCACGATGCCGCCGGGGCGCAGTGTCTGAAGGGAGCGCGGGCCGTAGTCACCGCCAATGGTGTCGATCACGATGTCGACGTCGCGCACCGCCGACGCGAAGTCGACCTGCGTGTAGTCGACGACCTCGTCGGCACCGAGACCGCGCACGAAGGCATGCTTGGCCGCCCGGGCGGTACCGATGACGTACGCGCCGTGTGCCTTGGCGATCTGGACGGCGAGGTGGCCGACACCGCCCGCCGCAGCATGGACCAGTACCCGTTGACCAGGGCGCACCCGGGCGGTGTCGACCAACGACTGGTACGCGGTCAGCGCCGCCACCGGGAGCGCGGCGGCCTCCACGTGGGACAGCCCGGCCGGCTTACGGGCGAGGTGCCGGGCCGGGGAGGTCACGTACTCCGCGTACGCGCCCGCCGGTTGGGGCAGCCGGGGCATGCCGAACACCTCGTCGCCCGGCTCGAACATCGTCACCCCGAGCCCGACCGCCTCGACCACGCCGGAGACGTCCCACCCCAGCCGGACCGGTGTGTCGCCCAGCCCGCCGGTGGCCCGGTGCCACCAGTCGGTCGGGTTGACACCGGCGGCGTGGACCCGGACGAGCACCTCCGAGGCCCCCGGCTCCGGGCGGTCCACCTCGACCACCTTCAACACCTCGGGCCCGCCGAGCGAGTCCTGGCTGACAGCACGCATGATCATTTTTTTCCTGCTTCCGTACGGTGGTGCCTGCGTACGACCAACCCTGCGGGAGGCGGGCCCACCCGACGAGTGGCCAGATCGCCAACATGTGAAAGAATCTGGCCATGCATCGCGTCGTCGTCCTGGCCCTCGAGGGTGTCTACCCGTTCGAACTGAGCATCCCGGTGCGGATCTTCGGCACCGCGCGGGACGGGGACGGCGACCCGCTCTACGAGGTGGTCACCTGCGGCCTCGACGGGGGCCCGATCCGGACGAGCGCGGACTTCGCCGTCGCGGTGGAGCACGGCGCCGAGGCCCTCGGGACGGCGGACACCCTGGTGATCCCGCCGTTCGTGTGCGGCCCCACCGAAGACCGGACCTGGCTCCCGGACGAGCTGGCCGAGGCGCTCGGCCGCCTCCGTCCGGGCACCCGGATCGTGTCGATCTGCACCGCGTCGTACGTGCTCGCCGCCGCAGGTCTGCTCGACGGCCGCACGGCGACCACGCACTGGAACGAGGCCGACCGTTTCCAACGGATGTTCCCACAGGTCAGGGTCGATCCGGACGTACTGTTCGTCGACGACGGAGACGTGCTCACGGCGGCGGGAGTCGCTGCCGGGGTCGACCTGTGCATGCACCTTGTCCGCCGCGACCACGGCAGTGAGGTCGCCAACCGGGTGGCCCGGCTGTGCGTCGTACCGCCCTGGCGCGACGGCGGCCAGGCGCAGTTCATCGAACGTCCGGTGCCCGAGTCCTCGGCGGCCACCACGTCCGCGACCCGCGACTGGGCGCTCGGCCAGCTCCACCGGCCGCTGGCCCTGGCCGAGTTGGCCGAACACGCGCGGATGAGTGTGCGGACGTTCTCCCGGCGCTTCCGGGACGAGGTCGGAATGACCCCTGGCCAGTGGTTGACCCAGCAGCGCGTGGAACACGCGCGCCGCCTGCTGGAGTCGACCGACCTCCCGGTGGACCGCATCGCCGGCGAGGCGGGCTTCGGGACCGCCGCCTCGCTGCGCCAGCACCTGACGGTCGCGATCGGGGTGTCGCCGATGACCTACCGCCACACGTTCCGCACCAGTCGTGACACGTCGACGAGCGTCCCGCACTGACCAGCTTCCCCGGCACACCCGACGAGGCCGCCGAACCGACCAGCCGGGCGCCGCCTGATATCGGCAGGTCAGGGCCCCGTCACGCCGCGCCGGACCGGCTGCGGGCGGGCGTCGATCTTGTACCGTCCAGGTCGCCCCGCAGCCTGCCCCAGACAGAAGGACTGTCATGAGCCGCTCCACACCACCAGCCACAACCGGACTGCTCGACGCCGGGAACGGCCGGCCGATACGCCGGCACCCGGAGACCGGCGCCTACTACGTCCGCAAGGCCGGCTGGCCGCACTTCTGGGGCCGGACCCTGGACGCGCTCGTGGTGATGGCCCTGGCCGGAATCCTGATGGGCGTGGTCGACGTGGCGCGCCAGCACTCCGCGCTCGGCGGGTTGTCGACGGCGATGGCCGTCAACACCGGTGTGCACGCCGGCGTCATGGCCGGCATCTGGTTCGGGGTGCTCTTCGCGTACGGCATGGTCTGGGGCTCGGTCGGCAGCCTCGGGGACGCCGCCGCCGGCATGCGCTCGGTCAGGATCTCCAACGGAAGGCGCTCCGGTGCCTGGCGGGGCGGCTGGCGGGCCGTCTGCTGGTCCTTCGCCCCCCTGTACCTGGTGCTGAGCATCGCCGCCGCCCTCAGCGGCAGCGGCGGGGACAGCGTCGACAGCAGTTACACCGCCATCGACCTCCGCTCCGGGCTCGCCCGGGGCAGGGCTCCCGTCCCCGACCCGGCGGCGGCCGCACACCCCACCGGGGCCGCACCCGCGACGCCGTCGAGACGGTGAGCGGGCCCGTCGTCGACCGGGCCGTGAGGCCGGGCAGGCGGCCCGACCCCACGGTCTTCCTGGTCAGCAGACCTGATCGAGCGCCTGCCCGTTCTGGCCGATCACCTCGGTGCCGAGGGTGAGCACGGCACCGACCTCGACGCACACCCAGGAGGGGGCGTAGAACTGCAGCCCGTAGCTCCAGCCGTAGTAGACGTCGACGGTGCTGTCCATGGCGTACTCCAGCGACCCGCCGTACGGGGCGTGCACCCGCGGCCGTACGATGATCTTGCGGGCGGCGGCCCCGCTGACGTAGTTGTTCACCCGTACCCAGTTGGTCTGGCAGACGGTGGAGTACCGCAGCTCCATGACACCGTTGACCACACCGGTCGCCGGGTGCCGTAGGTCCTTCGACCAGATGGTGATCGCGCTGGCCGAGCAGCCGGTCTGCGCCGGGTCGGTGTAGTCGTAGCCGGTGCCGGGCGGTGCCGCCTGGGCGGTCCCGGCGGGTGCCAGGGCCAGCCCGACAGCGAGCACCAGGGCTGCCACGATCCTCGGTAGCCGCATCATTCTTCTCCCTCCTGAGGTGTCCGGGTGTCCGGTTCCTGTCTGTCCGATGCGGACACCCGGTGGACGAGCACCAGAATTGGCTGCCGCGCCACGGCCGGGAAGTGTCGGACGGGACTCCGTACGAGCCCGTACGCCCTGGTCCCACCGTGGGTGGCGCCGACCGGCAGCCGCGTCGGTTCCGCGCTCCGATCAAGGAGGGCCCCGCGTGCTCGAACCGCCTCCACCCGGACCCGACTCGATCCGGACCCGTCAGGACTTCGCCCGGGAGCTGACCCGACTACGGGACCGGGCCGGACTGTCGGTACGCGACGTCGTCGCGGCCCTGCCGGAGCGGGAACGCCGGCACGGAACGATCGGCGACTGGTTCGCCGGGCGCGGCCTGCCCCAGCCGGCCTCCCGTCACCTGCTCGAACTGGTGGTCCGGGCCTGCGGGGCGACCGACGACGAGGTGTCCCGGTGGCTGGCGGCGTGGCAGCGGGTCCGCCGGACCCGGACGCCCCGCGCCGGGGTGGAGCCCTACCGGGGACTGAACTGGTTCGAGACCGACCATGCCGACTGGTTCTTCGGCCGGGAGGAACTGACCGCCCGGCTCGTCACCCGGGTACGCGCCCTCCGGCGGGCCGGCGGCGGGATCCTTCTGGTCACCGGGGCGTCCGGCGCCGGGAAGTCGTCCCTGCTCCGCGCCGGCCTGGTCGCGGCGCTCCGGGAGCCCACCGACGGCGCGCCGGCTCCGGAGACCGTGGTGCTGGTCCCCGGAGCCGACCCGGCGCGGGCGTGGCGGGAACGGCCTGCCGGCCGGGACCCCGCGACCGGGCCGGTCATCGTGGTGGACCAGTTCGAGGAGGTGTTCGCCCAGGGAGTCGACCGGGCGGCGGCCGACGCCTTCGTCGCGGCGCTGGCCACGGCCGCCGGGCGACCCGGCCCCGGCGCGGTCGTCGTGCTGGGACTGCGGGCCGACTTCTACGCCGACCTGCTCCGCTTCCCGGTGCTGGCCCGGGCGGCCCAGGAGCATCAGGTCACCGTCGGTCCGATGACCGCCGCCGAACTCCGCCGGGCGATCACCGAGCCGGCCCGGCGAGCCGGCGTCGACGTCGAGGACGGCCTCGTCGACCTGCTGCTCCGGGAGGTCGCGCCGCGCTCCGGCGACCCGACGGCCGCCCACGACCCCGGTGTGCTGCCGCTGCTGTCGCACGCCCTGCTGGCGACCTGGGAGTCCGGCGGTGGCCGGCTCACCGCCGAACGGTACCGGGCCACCGGCGGCATCGACGGCGCGGTCGCCACCACCGCCGACGCCGTCCACGCCGCCCTCGATCCGCGCCACCAGGCGCTCGCCCGGACGCTGTTCCTCCGTCTCGTGCACGTCGGCCAGGGCACCGCCGACACCCGCCGCCGGCTCGCCCGCACCCACCTGCTGCCGGGCGCCCCCGCCGGCACCACGGCCGAGGACATCGACGAGGTGGTCGACCGGTTCGTCGAGCGTCGGCTGCTCACCGTCGACGACGACACCGTGGAGATCAGCCACGAGGCGCTGCTGACCGCCTGGCCGCACCTGCGGGACTGGCTCACCACCGACCGGGCCGGTCTGCTGGTCGGGCAGCAGGTGGCCGACGCCGCCGCCGGCTGGGACGCCGAGGGCCGTGATCCGGCCCTGCTGCTGCGTGGCAGCCGGTTGGTCGCGGCCTGGCAGTGGCTGGCCGGGCAGCCGACGCCACCGGCGCTGTCGGCGCAGTTCCTGCGGGCCAGCACCCGGCACGCCCGCCGCCGGACCCGCCGGCTCCACCAGACCATCGCGGCGCTGACCGTCCTCGCCGTGGTCAGCGCGTTCACCGGGGTGGCCGCCGTGCGCCGCACCGGGGAGGCGGTGGCGCTGCAACGGGAGGTCGCCCAGCAGCGCGACGAGGCCCGGTCCCGGCTGGTGGCGGCCCGTGCCGACCAGCTCCGTGACAAGGACGTCTCGCTGTCCCGGCAACTGGCGCTGGTCGCCTACCGGATCGCCCCGACCACCGAGGCCCGGTCGAGCCTGATCAGCTCGTCGGCGACGCTGCCGGCGGTCCGGCTGCTCACCGGCCGGAACCAGCTCATGTACGCGGTGGCGTACCGCCCGGACGGCCGGGTGCTCGCCGCGGCCGTGGACAGCACGATCCGGCTCTGGGACGTGGCGAGCGGACCCCGCCCGGTGCCGCTCGGTGAGCCGCTCACCGGCCCCGCCGGCCCCGGCTACTCGATCGCCTTCAGCCCGGACGGCCGTACCCTCGCCGTCGGCAGCGGCGACCATCGGGTCCACCGGTGGGATCTCGGCGCGGGATCCGGGCCGGTCCGCCTGCCGCCGCTGGCCGACGCCGGCAACACCGTCTACTCGGTGGCCTACCGTCCTGACGGACGCCTGCTCGCCGCAGCCAGCGCCGACGGATTGACCCGGTTGTACGACACCACCGACCGCACCCGACCCATCCCGGTCGGGGCGGGCCTGCCCGCCTCCGCCGGCGCGAAGTCCGTGGCCTTCCACCCGTCCGGCCGCGTCCTCGCCGTCGGTGGCGTCGACGGGACCGTCCGGCTCTGGGACGTCACCCGCCCCGAGCGGCCCCACCCGCTCAGCCAGCCCGCCGGACCGTCCCGGGAGGTCGGTCAGGTCGCCTTCAGCCCGGACGGCCGGACGCTCGCCGTGGGCAGCACCGACTTCACCACCCATCTGTGGGACATCCGCCAGCCGGCCCGGCCGGTGCGCCTCGGTCCCGCGCTGACCGGGCCGAGGAGCTTCGTCAACGCGGTCGCGTTCAGCCCGGACAGCAGTCTCCTCGCCGTCGGCAGCTCCGACCCGGCGATCGGCGTGCAGGTGTACCACCTGGCCAGTCGACGGATCACCGCCACCCTGCCGCATCCGACACCGGTCACCGCCGTCCGGTTCAGCCCGGACGGAGGCACCGTGGCCACCGGCTCCAACGACGGCACCGCCCGGCTCTGGCCGCTGCCGGGACCGGTGCTGACCACACCAGGCGTGGTCAGTGCGAACGTCTTCAGCCCCGACGGCCGGATCCTGGCCGTCGGGAGCACCTCCACCCAGTTGTGGAACCTCGACGATCCCGCCCGCCCCTCCCCCGTCGGCCCGCCGTTGACCAACCCGGACGGCTTCTCCGGGGCGCTGGCCTTCACCCCTGACAGCCGTACCCTGGCCGTCTCCGCCCGCGCCGGGCGGGTGCACCTGTGGGACGTCTCCGAGCCCGGCCGCCCGCTGCGCCACGGCGGTCCTCTCCAGGCGCACGACCAACTCGTGGAAACCGTCGCCATCAGCCCGGACGGGCAGACCCTGGCGACCGGGAGCCGCGACCACACCGTCCGACTCTGGGACATCACCCGCCCCGCGACGCCGGCGCCGCTGGCCGTACTGCGCGGCTTCGACAACTACGTACAGACCCTCGCCTTCAACCACGACGGCTCCCTGCTCGCCGCCGGCAGCATCGACCGGTCCATCCGGCTCTGGGACACCACCCGGCCCCGAGCGCCGGTGCCGCTCGGCGAGGCGCTCGTCGCCGGCCACTACGTGTACGCCGTCGCTTTCAGCCCGGACCGCCGGACACTCGCCGTCGGCAGCGCCGACAGCACCGTCAGGCTGTACGACGTCAGCCGACCCCACCGGCCGGTCCCGCTCGGCGCGCCGCTGACCGGCCCCACCAACTACGTGTACGCCCTGGCGTTCACCTCGGACGGGACGGCGTTGGCCGCCGCCGTCACCAACGCCGGCACCTGGCTGTGGAACCTCGAGGACCGGGCCCGGCCCGCCGTACGCGCGGTGCTGGCCACCCCCGGCGGTGGCGCGTACACCGTCGGCTTCCGCCGCGACGGTCACACCCTCGCCGCCGGTGGCACCGGCAACACCGTGTGGCTCTGGAACACCAGTCCGGAGCGGGTCGCCGCCGGGCTCTGCGGCGCGGTCGGCGACCCCCTCACCCCGGCCGAGTGGGCGACCTACGTCCCGGGACCTCGCTACCAACCACCCTGTCCGGGCTGAGTCGGCCTAGGCGTTTCCAGGTCTGGCGAATCAGTCGCGGCCCTCGACGAGCTCGGCGATACGCAGGTCGCGTACGCGGGTGAGGTGTTCGGTGAGCCGTTCCCGGGCAGCCTGCGGGTCACGGCGGGCGACCGCGTCGAGGACCCGCTCGTGCTCCGCGCGCGTCAGGTCCAGGTTGGACCGGTCCCGGGTGGCCCGGTTGCCGTAGAGCGCCATCTGCGCGTCAAGGCGCTCCAGCAACTCCGCGGTGGTGACGTTGTGCGCCGCCTGCCGCAGTGCCCGATGGAACTCGCCGTCCAGCCGCCGGCTCTCCACCGGATCCTCGGCCCGCAGCGCCTGCTCCTGGATGTGTCGCAGCAGCGCCAGGTCCAGGGCGGTGTGCCGGATCGCGGCGGTGGCCGCGACGTGCGACTCCAGCGCGATCCGCGCCTCGTAGACGTCCAACACCTCCTCCGGAGACCTCGTCCGCACGCGGTATCCCCGGACCGCCCGCTCCAGCAGGCCGTCCTGCTCCAACCGGGCCATGGCCTCGCGGACGGGTGTACGGGAGACGCCGTGGTCGGCGCTGACGGCGGTCTCCAGGAGCAGCGTCCCCGGCCGGTACCGTCCCTCGATCAGCTCTCGGCGCAGCCGTTGGTACTGCCCGGCGGTCGCGTCCCGGCCCACGGCGTCGGACGCGACGCCGTCCGCCAGGTCGGCAGGGTCACCGGCCATCGGCTCGCCGGCGTCCGCCGGCCGGGTGCCTGTCCTGCGGGTCATGCGCGGCCTCCCGGGGTGACGAGGCAGCGTCGGGTCACGCCACCGACTGCCATGAACGTAGCGACCACCGTAGTGCACCTGCCGCCCCTGGAACGTTCCGCCGTCGAGCGAACGTATCCATTGCCTGTGACTCTGTATACACGAGTAATCCTACCTATTGAGTATGGATACCTGCCGGTGCTAGCGTGCTGACAACACCGAGACGCGAAGGTAGAGGCCAGCATGATCGCCACCCCGCTCACCCCGGGCCGACGCGGGCGCATCGCCCCGCCGCGGCGCGGGTCGGCGGCGACACCGGCCACCTTCCAGGGCGTCTTCTACACCCGCCGGTCGATCGACCTCATGCGGGTGTGCAGCAGCGTCTGTCGCTGACGCCACCACGATCCCACCGGTTCGGCAGTCCCGACGTCGCGCCTGCCTGACCGCCCCCCTCACCCCAGGTTCGTTCCCGGCGGCGTGGGCGCACGCGTGCGCCCACGCCCCGGATCGACCTGACGTGTCCCGCACCCTCGTGCGCCCAGCTGACGTGGCACCGCCACCGGAGGAGCCCTCCTGCCATGAGTTCGCTACGCGAGTACCTGATCCAGAAACGCGCCGCCGTCCGAGCGAAGAAGTCGGCAGTGTCCGACGGCACCGCCACCGTGCACCACCAGCGGGCCGAGGTCACCGTCGAGGGCCGCAGCGGGGTACGACGGATCCGGATCCGTGACTTCCAGGTGGTCCTCGACAGTGGACCAGACTTCGCCGGGTACCACCTCGGCCCGTCGTCCCAGGAACTCTTCCTCGGCACCGTCGGCAGTTGCCTGGCGCACACCTTCCTCATCCACGCGGCCGACCTGGAGATCCCGCTCGACGGGGTCCGCGTCGAGGTCACCGCCGTGCAGGACCCCCGGGCGGGCAGTCCCGGGTTCGAGCAGGTGCCGTTCTACCCGCACGACATCGCGTACGTCGCGCACATCTCCTCCCCCGCCCCCCTCGCGGACGTCGAGCGGCTGCGCGCCGTCGTCGAGGCGGCGTGCCCGATCTTCAACCTCGTCAAGGACCCACAGCGCGTCTCCGGACGCCTCGTCCACACCGGCCCCACGAACTGAGGAGCAACAGTGATGGCCCGCAGAACACCTGCCCGATCCCGGCACGCCGGGATCGCACTCGCGGTCACGGCGGCGCTGCTCGCCACCGGCTGCGGCTCGGGGGCGGCCACCACCAGTGGCGGCGGTGGGCAACCACGGCACGGCGGCGAGCTGACGTTCGCGCTGGGCAGCGACCCGATCTGCATCGATCCGCAACAGTCCGACCTCACCACCAGCCTGAACGTCAGCCGGCAGGTCGTCGACTCGCTGGTGGACCAGAACCCGGACACCGGCGAGTTCGTCCCGTGGCTGGCGTCGTCCTGGAAGGTCAACGACGACGCCACCAGTTACACCTTCACGCTGCGCGACGGGGTCACCTTCAGCGACGGCACACCGCTCGACGCCGCCGCCGTCAAGGCGAACTTCGACGGCGTCGACGCCCTCGGCGGAAAGGCCATCGTCGGCGCGACGTACCTGGCCGGCTACCGGGGCACCGAGGTGCTCGACCAGTCCACCGTGCGGGTGTCGTTCGGCGCGCCGAACGCCGGGTTCCTGCACGCGGTGTCGACCATGACCCTGGGCATCCTGAGCCCGAAGGCCGTGGCGGTGAGACCCGAGGCGAGGTGCCAGGGCACCGGCCTGGTCGGCACCGGGCCGTTCGTGCTGGACCACTACACCCCGAAGCAGGAGGCGGTCCTCACCCGCCGGACCGGCTACCAATGGGCGTCCACGGTGGCCGGACACCAGGGCGAAGCGTACCTGGAGAAGATCACCTTCAAGGTCGTACCGGAGGCCGGGGTGCGCACCGGCAGCCTCCGCTCCGGGCAGCTCGACGCGGTCGCCGACGTGCCCTCGCAGGACGAGCCGTCGCTCGAGTCGGCGGGCTACCCGATCCTGGCCCGCAACAACCCGGGCACGGTGTCGGAGTACCTGGTGAACAACTCGGGACCGATCCTGAAGGAGGAGGCGGTCCGCCGGGCGATCCTCAAGGGCATCAACCGGCAGGAGATCGTCGACACCCTCCTGCTGCCCCGCAACAAGCCGGCGACCAGCATTCTCTCCTCCACCACGCCCCTCTACTCCGACCTGTCGCCGCTGCTCGGCCACGACCCGGACGGCGCGCGGAAGCTGCTCGACGAGGCCGGCTGGACTCCCGGGCCGGACGGCATCCGGGTCCGGGACGGCAAGCGGTTGACCGTGGAGGTGGTGAACGGCCAGGCCGGCAAGCCGACCACGCACGAACTGGTCGCGCAGCAGCTCGCCAAGGTGGGCGTGGAGCTGAAGATCACCCAGGTGTCGCGGGCCGAGATGCTCGCCCGGCTCGACAACGGCACCGCCGACCTGGTGCCGTACGGGCTCACCCGGGGTGACCCGGACGCGCTGCGGATGCACTTCTCCACCAAGCGCAACAACCCGCTGCACCTGGCGGCGAGCCCGCTGGAGGCCCATCTGGACGCCCAGGCGGCCAGCCCGGACAAGGCCCAGCGGCAGGCGGCGGTCGACCAGGCCGCGCGGTACATCGTCGAGCACGCCCTCGCGATTCCGCTGGTCGAGCAGAGCCAGGGACACGCGCTCGGCAAGCACGTGCACGGACTGCGGTTCGAGGCGAACGCCCGGCTCGTCTTCTACGACACCTGGACCGAGAAGTAGCCGTGGACCGGACCGTACCGACCAACCAGCCGAGGAGGTGACACCGTGGCGCGTTACCTGGGCCTGCGCCTGCTACAGGGGGTGTTCGTCCTCTGGACGGCGTTCACCGTCTCGTTCGTGGTCCTCTACCTCCTGCCCGGCGACCCGATCATGATCATGGCCGCCGGCGGTGGCGAGCTGGGCAGCCAGGACCCGGCACAGCTCGCCGCCCTGCGGCAGCAGTACGGCTTCGACCAGCCGGTGCACGTGCAGTACCTCGAGGCGCTCGGCCGCGCCCTGCGGGGTGACTTCGGCACCTCCATCCAGACCGGCGCCGAGGTCAGCGACATGGTCGCCGCCGCGATCGGGCAGACCGTCCAGCTCGGGCTGTTGGCCCTGGCCATCGCCCTGCTGCTCGGCGTCGGCATCGCGCTGGGGAGCGTGTACGTCCGGTCCCGGGCGCTGCGACAGGTGCTGCTGTCGCTGCCGTCGGTCGGCGTGTCGATGCCGACCTTCTGGATCGGGTTGCTGCTCGTCCAGTTCGTGTCGTTCCGCTGGGGACTGCTGCCCGCGATCGGCAACGACGGCTTCGCCAGCCTGGTCATGCCCGCGGTCACCCTGGCCATCCCGACCGCGGCGGTGATCGCCCAACTGCTCGCCAAGAGCCTGCGCGGCACCCTCGCCGAGCCGTACGTCGGCGCGGTGCGGGCCCGTGGCCTCGGCCGGGGCCGGGTGTTGCTGACCCACGCGCTGCGCAACGCGACGATCCCCACGCTGACCATGGTCGGGATGATCGTCGGCAACCTGGTAGCCGGCACCGCCGTGGTCGAGACGGTCTTCTCCCGCGAGGGCGTGGGCCGACTCACCTTCCAGGCCGTCGACGCGCAGGACATCCCCGTCGTCCAGGCGCTCGTGGTCCTCAGCGCGGTCCTGTTCGTCCTGGTGACCCTCACCGTGGACGTCGTCTACCCGCTGGTCGACCCGCGGATCGTCGCCGGCGTCGGAGGTCGGGATGACTGAGCTGCCCATCGCCCGCACCGACGCGGACCCCGACACACCCGGCCCGGCCGGGCCGGCCGCGGTGGGCGTTCCGCCCGTGCGACGGCGGGGCAGCGCAGCCCGGCACCTGCTGCGCCGTCCCGGGCTGACGCTGTCGGTACTCGCCGTCGCGCTGGTGCTGGCCTGGACGGTCGTCCCGGGGCTGTTCACCGGGCAGGATCCGATCAACGGGGTACCGGCCGAGCGACTCCAGTCGCCCAGCGGAGCGCACTGGTTCGGCACCGACCACCTCGGCCGGGACGTCTACACCCGGGTCGTACACGGCTCGTCGCTGACCCTGCGGGCGACCCTGATCGCGGTGCTGGTCGGGCTGGTGGTCGGCTCGTCGCTCGGACTGCTCGCCGGGTTCGTCGGCCGCTGGGTCGACGATGTGATCACCCGGATCGTCGACGTGATGCTGGCCATCCCCGGCCTGGTCCTGTCGCTCGCCATCGTCACCGCGCTCGGCTTCGGGACCATCAACGTCGCCATCGCCATCGGCGTGGCGAACGTGGCCGGCTTCGCCCGGGTGATGCGCGCCGAGGTGCTGCGGGTCACCTCGTCGGTGTACGTCGAGGCAGGTCGGGCCGCCGGCTCCACCTGGTGGTCGGTGCTGCGCCGGCACGTCCTGCCCAACGCCGTCGGACCGGTGATCGCGCTGTCCGCGCTGGAGTTCGGCACCGCCATCCTCGCCGTCTCGTCGCTGAGCTTCCTCGGCTTCGGCGCCCAACCCCCGGCCCCCGAGTGGGGTGCCCTGGTCGCCGACGGGCGGGACTACCTGGCCACCGCCTGGTGGCTGACCACGCTGCCCGGGCTGGTGGTGGCCACCGTCGTGCTCGCCGCCAACCGGATCGCCCGGGCCCTGGAACGCACCGGAGACGATCGCCCATGACTCCGTCCACGACCCCGCCCACCGACTCCCGGGAGCCGATCCTGCGGGTCCGTGACCTGCGGGTCAGCTACCGGGTGCCGGGCGGCACCGTGCCCGCCCTGCGCGGCGTCGACCTGACCGTCCGGGCCGGGGAGGTGGTCGCGGTCGTCGGCGAGTCCGGCTCGGGCAAGAGCACGGCCGCGCAGGCGGTGATCGGGCTGCTGCCCGCCGGTGGCCGGGTCGAGGGCGGCACCATCGCCTTCGCCGGCCGCGAGGTCACCGCGCTGACCGAACGCGAGTGGCGGGACATCCGGGGCCGGCACATCGGCTTCGTCCCGCAGGACCCGACCGTGTCGCTCAACCCCACCCGACGGGTCGGCGACCAGATCGCGGAGGTGCTGCGCGTACACGGGCTGGCCGGACGGACGGCGGCCCGGCGGCGTGCCGTCGAGGTGCTGCGCACCGCCGGCATCCGCGACCCGGAGGCACGCGCCCGGCAGTACCCGCACCAGTTCTCCGGCGGCATGCGCCAACGGGTGCTGATCGGCATCGGCACGGCCGGTGAACCCAAGCTGCTCATCGCCGACGAGCCGACCAGCGCGCTGGACGTCACCGTGCAACGGCAGATCCTCGACCACATCGAACGGCGCAGCGCCGCCAGCGGCTCGGCCCTGCTGCTGATCACCCACGACCTCGCCGTGGCAGCCGACCGGGCCGACACGATCGTCGTGATGCGCCGGGGCGAGGTCGTCGAGGTCGGTGATCCCGAGCAGATCCTCACCCGGCCGGAGCACCCCTACACCCGCCGCCTCGTGGCCAGCGCACCCAGCATGGCCAGCGGTCGCCTCTCCCCCGGTCCCGAACCACGACAGTCGTCGTCGACCACCGCTGCGGCGACCGGCGGCAGCCCGGCCACCGAATCGGCCGGCGGCGAGCGCTCCGGCGTGATCCTGGCGGTACGGGACCTGGTCAAGGAGTTCCGCCTGCCGACCGTCGGCGGCGCCCGGTCGAGGTTCCGCGCGGTCGACGGGGTGAGCCTGGCGGTGGGCCGGGGCGAGACCCTCGGCCTGGTCGGGGAGTCCGGGTCGGGCAAGTCCACCGTGGCCCGGCTGGCCGTACGGCTGGAGCGGCCCGACGCCGGCCGGATCGAGTTCGACGGGGTGGACATCACCGGACACCGGGGCGAGCGGCTACGACAACTGCGCCGCCGGATCCAACTCGTCTACCAGAACCCGTACGCCTCCCTGGACCCCCGGTTCACCATCGCCGAGGTGCTCGACGAGCCGCTGCGCGCGTACCGGATCGGAGACCGGGCGAGCCGCCGACGGCGCGCCGCCGAACTGCTCGACCTGGTGGCGCTCCCCCGTACCCTGCTGGACCGCCGGCCGGCGGAACTCTCCGGCGGGCAGCGCCAGCGGGTCGCGATCGGCCGGGCGCTGGCCGTCGAACCGGAGGTGGTCGTCTGCGACGAACCCGTCTCCGCCCTGGACGTCTCGGTCCAGGCCCAGATCCTCGAGCTGCTGGTCCAGCTACAGGCCGAGCTCGGCCTGAGCTACCTGTTCATCTCGCACGACCTGGCGGTCGTGCGGCAGCTCTGCGACCGGGTCGCGGTGATGCGCGCCGGTCAGATCGTCGAGGCCGGCGAGACCACCGCCGTCTTCGCCAACCCCACCCACGAGTACACCCGGTCGTTGCTGGACGCGATCGCCGGTCGTCGCTACCGCGACCGGACCAGCCGGGTCGGCGCCGCACCGGCCGGCGCACCGAAGGAGAACACCCATGTCAGTTGAGTTCATCGGCAGCCTCTTCACCCACGACAACTCCGAGATCCACCCACACCGGACGCCGATCGTGGAGCGCGACTACCTGCGCCGTATCGCGCGGGCCCACGAGGACGGCGGCTTCGACGCGGCCCTGATCGGCTACGGCTCGGAACGCGCCGACGGGGTGGTCACCGCCGGCCACGCGGCGGCGCAGACCGACCGGCTGCGGTTCCTGGTCGCCTACCGGCCCGGCTTCGTCGCGCCGACCTACGCGGCGCGCACCTTCGCGTCGTTCGACCTCCTCACCGAGGGACGGCTGGCCGTCAACGTGGTCAGCGGCGGCAGCGAACCGGAGATGAACCGGGACGGCGACTACACCACCAAGGAGGAGCGGTACGCCCGCACCGACGAGCACCTCGACATCTTCCGGGCGATCTGGAGCGGCCAGGCGCCGCTGAGCCACCAGGGGCGGTTCTACCGCTTCGACGACCTGCGCGCACAGGTGCAGCCCCACCAGCCGGGCGGGATCCCGATCTACTTCGGCGGTTCCTCACCCGCGGCGATCCGGGTCGGCGCCAAGCACGCGGACAACTTCATGCTCTTCGGTGAGCCGCTGGCCGAGACGGCGCAGCGGATCGCCGAGATCCGCGCCGCCGCCACCGCCGCCGGACGATCGACCCCACCGGCGATCAGCGCCTCGTTCCGGCCCATCCTCGGCGCGACCGAGGAGCTGGCCTGGGAGCGGGCCCATTGGGTGGTCGACCGGATCAACCACAGCGGTTTCACCAAGCGCAACGGCGACCGGCGGGGTGGGACGCTCACCGTCGGCGGGCAGCGGCTGGTGGACGCCGCCGCCCGGGGCGAGCGGCACGACCGGGCGTTGTTCACCGCCACCGCCACCGCCGCAGGCGCCTTCGGCAACACCACGGCCCTGGTCGGTACGCCCGAGACGGTGGCCGCCGCGATCCTCGACTACGTCGACATCGGCGTGACCAGCTTCCTGATCCGCGGCTACGAGCCGCTCAAGGACGCGATCGACTACGGCCGGCACCTCATCCCGCTGGTCCGCTCCGAACTGGCCCACCGCCAGCGGACCGGACAGTCCGCCGCCAACCCGCCGGACGCGCCGCTGCCGGTGGCGGCCGGCGCACTCGGCCGGTAGAGCCTCGCCGACCCCGAACCTGACACCCCGAAAGGCGGAACCGACCGATGAGTGGACTCTCCGAATACCTGGTACAGAAGCGACAGGCGCTGCTCGCGCTGCGTGCCAACAGCAGGGCCAAGGGCTATCCGCGGAGTGCGGTGACCGCGCGGGTGACCGCCGAGGGCCGCAGCGGGGTACGCCGGATCCGGCTGGGCGACTTCCAGATCCTCTCCGACTCCGGCTACCACTACGCCGGCTACCACCTCGGCCCCTCCTCCGCGCAGCTGCAACTCGGCGTGCTCGGCAGTTGCCTCACCCACATCTTCCTGGTCAAGGCCGCCGAACTGGAGATCCCGCTGGACGCACTGGAGGTCCAGGTGCACGGCGAGATCGACCCCCGGGGCGGTGAACCGGAGTTCCCGGACGCCGTCGTCGAACCGCAGAACATCACCTACGAGGTGCTCCTCGCCGCGCCGTCGGCCAGCGACGCGGACCTGGAGCGGCTGCACAAGGAGGCGCAGCAGGCCAGCCTGATCCTCAACCTGCTCCGTAACCCGCAGGAGGTGACCGGTACGGTACGCAACACGGCCGAGCCGACGGGCACCGTACCGGCCGATGCCTGACCAGGTTCCGGTCGAGGGTCACCCCGGCCCGGTGTTTCCTCCGGTGCCCGCCGACCGGGCTCTCGCCGAACTGGTCGACGACCTGGCGGGGCGAGCCGCGGAGTACGACCGCACGGCGACGTTCCCTGCCGAGAGCATCGCGGCGGTACACCGCGCCGGGGTGCTCACGGCGACGGTGGGCAGCCGGTACGGGGGCCCGGGTGCCGGGCTGGTGGAGACCGTCCGGCTGCTGCGGGCCCTCGGCCGGGGCGACCCGTCGGTGGCGCTGATCGCCTCGATGACGCTGGCCACGCATGCCGGGCAGGCCCGGCGCGGCACCTGGCCGGCGGCGCTCTATCGGCGGGTGCTGGCCGACTCGCTGGCCGGGCCGGCGCTGGTCAACGCGTTGCAGGTCGAACCGGAGTTGGGCACGCCGTCCCGAGGCGGCGTGCCCGCCACTACCGCGACACCGGTGGCCGGCGGCGGCTGGCTGCTCAACGGACGCAAGACGTTCTCCACCGGCGCGCCCGGCCTGCGCTGGATGCTCGTGCTCGCCCGCACCCCGGACGAGCCGCCCCGGGTGGGCACCTTCGCGGTGCGCGCGGACGCGCCCGGGATCACCATCGAGCCGACCTGGGCGCACCTGGGCATGCGTGCCAGCGCAAGTCACGACGTCGTGCTGCGCGACGCGCCGGTCGCCACCGACGCGGTGGTGGAACTTTCCGCCGGCGGCACCACCGTGGCCAGCCAGGACCCGGCGACGCGGGTCTGGGGCAATGCCGCCATCCCGGCGGTCTACCTCGGCGTGGCCGAGGCGGCCCGGGACTGGCTGGTCCGGTTCCTGCACGAACGGACCCCGGCCAACCTCGGCCGGCCGCTGGCCTCCCTGCCCCGCTTCGAGTCGGCGCTCGGCGAGATCCAGGTACGGCTGATCGAAGCCGCGGAACTGCTGCGTGGGCTGGCCGAACGGGTCGACGCCAGCGGCGGGGAGGCGTCCGCCACCGCGCCGGAACCCACCGCACCGCACCCCGCGTCGGCCGATCTCGGGGCGACCGGTCGGGCCACCAAGCTGCTGGTCAACCGGGCCGTCATCTGGGCGGTCGAATACGCCGTCTCGCTGGTCGGCAATCCCGGGCTGAGCCAACACAACCCGCTGCAACGGCACCTGCGCGACGTGCTGTGCAGCCGGGTGCACTTCCCACAGGAGGACACCGTCGTGACCGAGCTGGGCCGCGCGGCCCTCGCACGTTTCCCCGCACCGACACCAATCGGCAGGTCGGCATGATCCGCCCCGCCATGACAACGCCCGCCCCGTACCGCGCCGGACTCCCGGAGCCGGTGGCCGCCGTCCCCACCACCGACCCGACCGGCGTGGACTCGGGTACCTTCCGTCGGGCGTTCCGGAGACACGCGGCGGGCGTCGCCGTGCTCACCCTCGCCGGCCCCGGCGGTCCGGTGGGGGTCACCGTCACCTCACTGGCGTCGCTGTCGCTGACTCCACCGCTGCTCTCCTTCGCCCTCGCCACCGCCTCGTCCTGCTGGCCGTCGTTCCAGGGGGCCGGTTCGTTCGTGGTGAACCTGCTGGCCGCTGGGCAGGAGGACCTGGCCGGCCGGTTCGCCACCCGCGGGGTCGACCGGTTCGCCGCACCGACCCGGTGGACGCGGTTGCCGACCGGCGAGCCGGTGCTCGACGACGTGCCCGTCTCGCTGCGCTGCACCGTCGAGCACCGGATACCGGTCGGCGACCACCACCTGGTCGTCGGACGGGTCCTGGCGGTGACGACCCGAGCCGCCACGGCACCCCTGCTCTACTGGGACGGCGCCTACACGACGGTGCCCGAGGAAAGGCGGCCCGACGTTGACCACGGATGAACGGACGACGCGCGACGCCGGTCGGCCGGCGGGACCCGTGGTCGTGCTGTCCGGAAACCCTCGGCCGGGTTCCCGCACCCTGGACGCGGCGACCCGGCTGGCCCAGCGGGTGCCCGCCGACGTCCGGCAGGTGCTGGACCTCGCCCACCTGGCGGGTCACCTGCACGACCCGGGTCACGCCAGGATCGGGGAGGCACTGGCGACGGTGCGGTCGGCCGAGGTGCTCGTCGTGGCCACACCGGTGTACAAGGCCAGCTTCACCGGTCTACTGAAGTCGTTCCTGGACCTGCTCCCGACCGGCTCGCTGGCGGGCGCCCCGGTCGTCCCCGTCGTGGTCTCCGCGTCCGCCGGCCACCTGCTGCTCGCGGACCTGCACCTGCGGACCGTGCTGCGGGAACTCGGTGCCACCCTGCCCACCCCCGCCGTGCTTCTGGAGGAGGCGCACCTGCCCACCCTCGACCTGGTGCTCGACGAGTGGGGCGAGCGGCACCTGCCGGTGCTCCAGACGGCGCGGGCGGTCCGTCAGCCGGCGAGGGGTTCCCAGCGCCCGGGGTGATCACATACATTGAGGCGCACCGATCATCCGGGGCTCCGGGCGGCAGGGGGTGGCCGTGGATCGTGCCGCACCGGCACGTCCACGACCGCACGCTCAACGGCATGCTCTCCGCGGATCGGCTGTCCCTGCTCTGCTTCTCCGGGGTTCCGTTTCCTCCCGGCCTGGCGGCCGGAGTGTCCACGGAAGGAGTCTGTCGATGGCAACGCCTGATCCAGGATTCGACGGTGCTTCACCAGCCTTAGGGCGTCGGGAGCTGCTGCTCGGCACGGCGGCGGCGGTGGCGGGCGGGGTGGCCCTCGGCGGCCTGCTCCAGCCAGGCGCCGCACGGGCGGCGCCGGTGATCTACAACCCGTTCGGCGGGTATCCGATCAGCGACGACTGGCAGGAGCACCTCGCTCGCGGCTCGGCCGGTGGCATCGACTTCGCGATGCCGGTCGGCACGAACCTGCCGGCCTGCGGCGCCGGGACGATCCAGAACATCCCGTACAACGGGACGGGCGGCCACACGGTCACCATCAACCACGCCGACGGGTACCGCAGCCAGTACATGCACCTGTCCCAGTTCCTGCTGGCGAACGGAACCACCGTGACGTCCGGGGCCATCGTCGGCCGGTCCGGCGGCGCGGCCGGCGCGCCCGGCTCCGGCTCATCGACCGGGCCGCACCTGCACTGGCACATGATCGATCCCGCCGGTCGCCGGATCAACCCGCTGACGTACGTCAACCCGACGAACCCCACGAACCCGCCGTTCGACATCTGGAGGGACACCATGAAGCTGATCCAGTCCACCAACCGGGGCATCGCCCTGGTCGGCCCCGGCTACTTCCGGCAGCTGAACAGCGACGAGGAGGTGCACGCCGCCGTCGCCCTAGCCGGCAACCCCCTCGTCGGCAACGACCGCCAGTTCGACCTCTGGCGCAGTATCGCCTTCGAAGGCCAGGTCAAGGCCCCGTCCTGACGGACCCCGTAGCGCCGACCGTCGGTGTCCGCCGACACGGGGTTTGGGGATCCGGGACGGGGGAAGACACCGGCCCGCCGAGGTGGGCCGGTCCGGCCTGACTCGGCTGACCAACGCCCGGCCCGGTCGGCGGCACCACCGCCCCGGGTCGGCGCAGATCCGGCGGGGAGGAGCGACCATGGCGGACGCGGCACGGGGCAGCACCCGGGCCACCGGCGCACGGAAGGCGACCGGGGCCCGTAAGGCGCCGCCGAAGCGGGCGACGGCGGCGAAGAAGGTCGCGACCGCCACGAAACGGGCCACCGGCGCCAGCCTGGCCAAGACGCCGGGCGGCAAGCCCACCCCGACGACGACCCGGACGGCCCGCAAGAAGGACACCACCGCGACGGCGGTGCCCACCCGGAAGCCGACCGCCAAGGCGACCGCCGCAAAGAAGGCACCCGCAAAGAGGGCACCGGCCACGAAGGCTCCCGCCAAGAAGACGCAGGCGGAGAAGGCCACCGGGGCCCGCGCGCGGAAGACCACCACCGCGACGCGGGCCCCGGCGAGGAAGGCGACCACCATGGAGTCGTTCGGCAATCGCCGCACGGCGCGGAAGACGACCGGCTGACCTTCCCGTCAGGACCCCGGCAGGCCGTTGACGCGGCGGTACCGAACGCGCCGTTCAGCAACGAGGACATGACCGGCCGCGGATGCTCGCCGTCAGCCCTGATGCGGTCCGGTGATCTCTCCGGAGCCGCGCGGGATCAACCGGCTCGCGACCAGGTGAATGGTCGGCGGCCACTGTTCGCCGTCCAGCCGCCGGAAGATCAGTGACGCGGCGACGCGGCCCATCTCCGACGGGTTCTGCGCGACGACGGTGACCGCAGGCTGGAGCAGGTCGGCCAGTGGGAAGTCGTCGAAGCCGACCAGGGCGACGTCGTGCTGGCGACCCAGCTCCTGCAGGGCCCGGATCGCGCCGATCGTGACGAGGTTCTGGGAGGTGAAGAGCGCGGTGGGGCGGGGCTCTGCGGACATCAGCCGCCGTACGGCGTCCTCGGCCTCCTGTTCGGTGTGCAGGTCGTGGACCGCGAGGGAAGGCGTCGGCGCGATGCCGTGGTCGCTGAGCGCTTCCTTGAAGCCCTGGAACCGCTGTCGGGCCGTCGGGATGGTCCGCAGGTCGCCGAGGTACGCGATGGCGCGGTGGCCGTGTTGGACAAGATGCCGGACGGCCCTGGCGGCGCCCTCGTGGTTGTCGGTGAGAACGGCGTCGACAGCCAGCCCGACCGGCGGGCGGTCGACGAACACCACCGGGGTGCCGGCGTCGACCTCACCGGCCAGGTAGCTCTGGTTGTCGCTGGCCGGCACGACGACCAGGGCGTCGGCCTGCCGCATCGTGAAGGCGCGGATCAGGTCCCGTTCCCGCGCCGGATCCTCGTCGACGCTGCCGGCGAAGATCAACACTTCGCGTTCCCGCGCGGCGTCCTCCAAGGCCCGGTGCAGGGCGGCGGAGAACGGGTTGGCCACGTCCTCCAGAACCGCCGCGATCGCGGCGCTGCGGCCGTTGGTGCGGCGGAGGCTGCTCGCGGTGAAGTTCGGCCGGTAGTCCAGTTGCGCGATCGCCCGCTGCACGGCCGCGGTCTTCGGGGCGGAGACGCCCGCCTCGCCGTTGACGACCCGGGAGACGGTTTTCGGACTCACGCCCGCCAGCAGCGCGACGTCCCGCAGGGTGGGCCGGGCCTTGGCGGCGGTCGACGTAGCGGAGGCGGCACCGTGCATGAGCGCTCCTACCGGGCTGGTGCTGCGGCGGCCGGGGGCAGTGACCCTGCCCCCGGCCGCCGATGATCGGCTTTCAGGTTATCGCCACACCGGGCGCAACGGTCGGACGGTGAGCGAGCGCACCATCACCTGCCCGCCCTCGGCGAACAGACGGGTCTGGTCACTGGACGTGGCCGGGAAGATCTGGTCGGTGATGGCGGTTTCACCCGCCCCGCCGAAGACCTCGACAGAGGAGCGGTCCACGTAGACCGTCATCCGCACCCGGTTCCCGTCCACCGCCAGCGGGCCGCTGTGCACGCCGGGGAAGTGCGGGCTGAACTCGGTTTGGCCGGACCGGGTCCGGTCGACGAAGAGGCGTCGTGCCGCCGCGTCGTACCCGATCACCGTTCGTTCGTCGTCGCCGCCGCGCACGTGCAGGCCGAAGCGGTGGGCGTCGCGCAGCTCGAACTCCGCCTCGATCTCCAGCACGTCGCCGGCGGCGGCGGGCGGCAGGTTCCGCACCCCGGCTCCGAGGATGGCGTCGCGCAGGGTGAACGCGGTGCCCCCGCCGCGCAGGCCGCGGATCTGTGCCGCGGGCCGCTGGACCAGCCGGATCTTCCCGTCGACGGTGGTCAGCCCGAACTCCCGGGGCAGGGCCATGGCGCCGCGCCAGGGAGAGGTCGGGACGTCGCCGGCGTACTGCCAGTTGTTCATCCAGCCGATCAGGATCCGCTTGCCGCCCGGGGCGTCGTTGTAGGAGACGGCGGCGTAGTAGTCCTTGCCGTGGTCCACCCAGTCGTAGCGCTCCAGCGCGCTGGTCGCCGGTCGGTCGCCGAACATCACGTGGTCGACGAGGACGTGTCCCCAGCCCCCCGAGTTGAAGTCGTTGATCTCCAGGCGGGCCCGCCGGCCGGCCAGCTCGCGTACGTCCCAGGCCACCCAGTCGAGGCGTTCGCTGTCCCGGCCCGTGGCGGTACGCACGACCTCGCCGTCCACGACGAGGTTGACCGCGGTCTCCACCGACCTGGGCAGCACCGGTTCGTCGGTGGCGATGAGGTGGTCGACCAGCAGGTGACCCCAGCCGCCGGTGTGCTCGTCGACGACGCGCAACTGGGCGTCGCGGCCCCGGAACTCGGCGACGTCCCAGCCGCGCCAGTTCATGAAGCCCGAGAAACCGCCGGTGGCGGTGCGGACGACCTGCCCGTCGACGAGCAGCTCGACCACGGTCGGCGGGCCGTCGGAGCCGGTGTGACCGCCAGCGCCGACGAGGACGCCCAGGTGGTCGTGGCCGATGGTGAACGTGGGCGAGGTCAGGGTGCCCGTGGCCGTGTCGGCCTCGACGAACGTGGTCAGCAGTTTCTCGCCCACGTGTCCCCGCTCCGACCGCGCCGGGCCGGCCACCGGCGTCCGGTCGCGCAGACCGCCGGTCGCCGTCCAGCCCGCCTCCTCGTACGTCCGGCCGGCGGGGAACTCGAAGTCGAACACCGTCTCGGCTCCCGCGGGCACGAACGCGGTGGTCGTGCCGGGCACGTGCGGATGCGCGCCGCCACCGACGAGGAGGTTCACGTAGTCCTGTTTGAGGGTGAACTCGGGAGAGAGCATGCGTCCCGTCGGCGCGTCGAGGCCGAGGAAGCTGTTGACCAGGGACCGGCCTTGGAAGCTGCTGACCTGTTGCTGGCCGGGGACCGTGCCCGGGTACGGGGCAGTGCCGAAGGGGCCCGGTCCCAGTTCCGGGTCGTTCTCGACCGTCCAGCCCGCGTAGCCGTCCTCGAAGTCGGCGAAGAGGGTTCCGGCCGGCGGGGCCGGGTCGCCGGTCACCACGTTGTCGGCGGTGAAGGTGGTGCCGTCCCAGTCGCCGACGAAGTACTGCGCGCCCGATCCGCCGGCCACAGCCCCCGGGTTGAGGTTGACCACCAGCACCCACTTCGTGCGGGTCGGGTCGCCGTCGACCGGCAGCTCGAACAGGTCCGGCACCTCCCACACGCCACCGACGGCGTTGGCCGGCCCGAAGTCGCTCAGATGGTGCCAGGACCTGAGGTCGGCGGAGCGGTAGAAGCGCACCTTGTGCTCGGTGGCCAGCACGATCGCCATGACCCACTGGCCGGCGTCGGCGTCCCAGAAGACCTTGGGGTCGCGGAACTCCCGCGAGCCGAGGTCGAGCACCGGGTTTCCGGCGTACTTCGTCCAGGTGCGTCCCCGGTCGGTGCTGTAGGCCAGCGACTGCGCCTGGATGCCGGTCGCCGGGTACGCGCTGGTGTAGACGGCGACCATCGCGGGGGCGCCGGGGCGACCGAAGCCCGAGGTGTTGCGTTCGTCGACGACCACCGAACCGGAGAAGATGTGCTCGTCGGCCGACCAGGGGATGGCAACGGGTAGTTCCTGCCAGTGGAACAGGTCGCGGCTGACCGCATGCCCCCAGGACATGTTGCCCCACCGGCTGCCCTCGGGATTGTGCTGGTAGAAGAGGTGCCACTCGCCCTCGTGCCACACCAGCCCGTTGGGGTCGTTCATCCAGTTCCGCTCGGGACTGTAGTGGATCTGCGGTCGGTGGGGCTCCTCTCTGGTGGCGGGCGGCGCGCCACTGGCGCTGCCGGGCAGTGTCGCCATCACGGCCGCGGTCGTGATGGCGGCCGGCCATCGGCGGACCCTCATCCGCACTCCTCCGTCCGTCAGGGGCCGCCCACCTGTCGAACCGAGGCCGGGCGGCCGAACGTGGAGCGAATGCTGCGCGGCCGCCGACATCGTTGTCAAGGGTTGCTGGCGGATTACCGCGCGATTACGAGATGGTTTGAAGTGGGGTATTGACATCGTGGTGCGGGTCACTGGAAACTCCGCTGACATCGTTGTCGAGCGGACCGGCGATCCTGGCCGGATGTTTTTCGGAGGAGAGAACATGACCCAGCGCACGGGCCGGCACCGCGCCGCCCTGCTGCTCGCCGTCGCCGCGGCCACCAGCATGGTCGCCAGCGGCTGCGGGGACAGTTCCGGCGGCACGGGCTCCGGAGGCGGCGACGGTGTCGCCGTCTCCCTGATCACCAAGAACTCCACAAACCCCTTCTTCGTCGCCATGCAGCAGGGTGCGAAGAAGGCCGCCGAAGCGGAGGGCGTGAAGCTGACTCTGGCCGCGGGCAAGGAGGACGGCGACGAGGCCGGCCAGGTGCAGGCCATCGAGGACGCCATCGCCCGCGGCGACGAGGGCATCCTGATCACCCCGAACGGCCCCGGCGTCAATCCGGCCATCAAGAAGGCCCGGGACGCCGGCCTCTACGTGATCGCGCTGGACACCCCGCCCGACCCGGCCGACACCGTCGACATCACCTTCGCCACCGACAACTTCAAGGCCGGCGAGCTGATCGGCAAGTGGACCGCGGGCCGGCTCGGCGGCAAGCCGGCGATCATCGCGATGCTGGACCTGTTCAACGACAAGGTCGTCTCGGTCGACTACAACCGGGACCAGGGCTTCCTGACCGGCATGGGCATCGACACCGCCGACAAGAGGAAGAACGGCGACGAGGTGAAGACGGGCAGTTACTCCGGCGGCACCTACACCATCGTCTGCAACGAGCCGACCAACGGCGCCGAGGACGGCGGGCGCACGGCGATGGAGAACTGCCTGACCAGAAACCCGGACATCAACGTGGTCTACACGATCAACGAGCCGGCCGCGGTCGGCGCCCACAAGGCGCTACAGGCGGCGGGCAGGACCCAGGACGTCCTGGTCGTCTCCATCGACGGCGGCTGCGACGGCGTACAACAGGTCAAGGACGGCGTCATCGGCGCGACCTCCCAGCAGTACCCGCTGAAGATGGCCGAGATGGGCGTGCAGGCGATCAAGTCGATCGCGAACGGCGGGGAGAAGCCGAAGGTCACCGACGGCCTGGACTTCTTCGACACCGGCGTCACCCTGGTCACCGACAAGGCGGCGACCGGGGTCGAGAACATCACCAGCGCCGACGCCGCCCAGCGCTGCTGGGGCTGAGCAACCGCCGCCACGGCCGGGGCGCCCGGAAGCACCCGGGCCCCCGCCGGGCAGGCCGTCCGCAACGACAACGGCAGGAGTGACGCCGTGACCACCACGACCCGACCGACCACCGCCGCGCAGCAGTTCGCCCTGCGCCGGCACTCACCGCTGCGACGCGTCCAGCACGTGCTGCACGCGCACCCCGCGATCAGCCCCTTCCTCGTGCTGATCGTCTCGTTCGTCGTCTTTGCCACCGTCAACCCACGGTTCGCCTCGCCCAACTCCCTGTCGCTCGTCCTGCAGCAGGTGGCGGTCATCGGCGCGCTCGCCGTGGGCCAGACGCTGATCATCATCACCGCGGGCATCGACCTGTCGGTCGGCGCGATCGCCATCCTGGCCATGATGCTCTCGGCCAGGCTGGCCGAGGGGCAGGGCCTCCCCGGCGTGCTCGCGATCCTCCTCGCCATCGCCGTCGGCGCGGTGGCCGGAGCGCTCAACGGGGCCCTGGTGACGCGACTGAAGCTGCCACCCTTCATCGTCACGCTCGGTACGCTCAGCGTCTTCACCGCTGTCGGCCTGCTCTACTCCGGCGGCCAGAGCGTGCAGGCGACCGACCTTCCGCCGGTACTCAGCTGGACTGGGGAGTCCTTCCCGGTGGGGCCGTTCCGGATCACCGCCGGTGTCGTCGCGGTGGTGCTCCTCTATCTCGTGGTGGGCTACGCGCTGGCCAGAACGGCCTGGGGCCGGCACGTCTACGCGGTGGGCGACGACAAGGAAGCCGCACGACTCGCCGGCATCCGGGTCGACCGGGTCCTGCTGAGCGTGTACCTCGTCGCCGGCGCGATCTACGGCCTCACCGCCTGGATCCTCATCGGCCGTGCCGGCGCGGCCAGCCCGAACGCGGTCACCGACGCGAATCTGGAGAGCATCACCGCCGTGGTCATCGGCGGCACCAGCCTGTTCGGCGGACGCGGTGCGGTGCTGGGGACCCTGCTCGGCGCGTTGATCGTCGGCTTCTTCCGCAGCGGGCTGTCGCTGGCCGGGGTCGACGACCACTACCGCGTACTCGCCGTGGGCCTACTGGTGATCCTCGCCGTGGCCGTCGACCAGTGGATCAGGAAGGTGAAGGCATGACCGCCACCACGCACACCCCCGACGGACGGACCGGCGCGGCCGACACCCGACGGCGCTCACCGGTGCTGGCGGCGCGAGGTCTGGTCAAGACGTTCGGCAGGGTCGTCGGTCTCGACGGGGTGGATCTCGACCTCTATCCCGGCGAGGTACTGGCCGTCATCGGCGACAACGGCGCGGGCAAGTCGACGCTGATCAAGTGCCTGACCGGCGCGCTGACCCCGGACGCCGGCGAGCTGTTCCTCGAGGGAAAGCCCGCGCAGTTCAGGCGACCGCAGGACGCCCGTGACGCCGGCATCGAGACGGTCTACCAGACACTCGCCGTCGCACCGGCGCTGGACATCGCGACCAACCTCTTCCTCGGCCGGGAAAAGCGGCGGCGGGGCCTCCTCGGCTCGGTCTTCCGGATGCTCGACCAGAAGGGCATGCGGCGCGAGGCCGCCCAGGCCCTCGCCGAACTCGGCATCGGCACCCTGCAGAACGTGGGGCAGGCAGTCGAGACGCTCTCCGGTGGGCAGCGCCAGGCGGTCTCGGTGGCCCGCGCCGCAGCCTTCGGCAGCAAGGTGATAGTGCTTGACGAGCCGACCGCCGCCCTCGGCGTCAAGGAGTCCAACCAGGTGCTCCGGATGATCGAGGAGGTCCGGTCGCGAGGGCTGCCGGTCATCCTCATCAGCCACAACATGCCGCACGTGTTCGAGGTCGCCGACCGCATCCACATTCAGCGACTGGGTCGCTGCGCGGGCGTGGTGACGCCGACGTCGCACACGATGCCGGAGGCAGTGGCGATCATGACGGGCGCGACCACCCTCGACGAGAGTCCGGGCCGGTCAGCGGCCTGATGGGCCGCTCCGGACGTGGCCGGGGCTCGGTGCAGCCTCGGGAAAGGAAAGACCGTGATCACTGTTGTCGGCGAGGCCCTGGTGGATCTGATCGAGGATCCACCGGGGGAGGCCGTCGCTCACCCCGGAGGCAGCCCGGCGAACGTGGCCGTGGCCCTCGCCCGCCTCGGCCTGCCCACGACCCTGCTGACCCAGCTCGCTGACGACGCGTACGGGCGGATGCTCCGCACTCATCTGGCCGACAACAGCGTGCGGCTCGACCCCGGCTCGGTGCCGGACCTGCCGAGCACCAGCGTGGCCCGGACAAAGGTGGACGCCGACGGTCAGGCGGGCTACGACTTCCGTATCAGGTGGGGGTCCTTTCCGGGCGTGGCCCTGACGGGCGCGGGTGTCGGTGACGAGTGCCTGCATACCGGGTCGTTGGGCGCGATCCTGTCGCCCGGCGCCGACGACGTGCGGGCGCTGGTGCACGCCCGGCGGGCCAGCACGATGATCAGTTACGACCCGAACTGCCGGCCGTCGCTGATGGGAGACCGGTCGCTGACTCGGAGCCGGGTCGAAGACCTGGTGGCTGCCAGCGACATCGTCAAGGTCAGCGAAGAGGACCTGGCCTGGCTCCATCCGGGACGCCGGCACGAGCAGGTCGGGCGGGAGTGGCTGGACCTGGGCGCGCGCCTGGTGGTGGTCACCCGGGGGCGTGGCGGGGCCTGGGGTGTCACCCGGCGCGGCGAGGTGCAGGTGGACGCCCGGCCGGTGGAGGTGGTGGACACGGTCGGAGCCGGTGACGCGTTCACGGCGGGCCTGCTGGCCGCACTGAGCGACCTCGGCCTGCTCGGCGCGGCGCGGCGGGAGGCGCTCGCCGTGGCCGGCGATGGTGACATCGCCATCGTGCTCCGCCGGGCTGCCGACGTCGCCACCTGGACCTGCCGTCGGCGTGGGGCTGACCCGCCCACGCGGGCCGAGCTGGCTGCCGGGGAATCCGCCGGCGGACCGCTGCGGGTCGGCTGAGCGCTGCATGACCTGCCCCGCCGAACCCGGCTCGCGCCCGCCGTCGGGGCAGACCGGATTCGGCGTCGCGGCGGCGTAGGCAGGAGCGGCCTGCCCGCGCTGCTGCAGAGCGGTGCGCGAGCTGCCGATCTGACCCGCGACAAACGCCACGGAACCTCACAAGGCACTACCCGAGACGGAACAGGATCCCCGTCACCAGGAGTAGTACAGCGTGGCCCGCTGCTGGGTGTCGTCGACCACCCAGCGCAGGTAGTCACTGCGACCGGTGGAGTTGTTGTAGAACTGGTAGTACACCGTCACCTCGGCACCGCCGGTGCCGTTCTTCTGGCTCACCTCGTACCGGTACGAGGCGAGGCTCCACAGCGACGTCCAGTACGACGCCTGCGGCAGGGTCGAGTAGCTACGGACGACACCGGACCGGGCGTCGAGGATCTTGACGAAGCCACCGTGGTAGTAGCTGTTGCTGATGTAGGGGTACTGGATGAAGACCGCCTCCGTGCCTGCCACGCCGTTGGTGTCGCCGAACGCCCGCTGGTCGAAGCGGGGATCGATGATCTGGGTCTGCAACGAGTAGCTGCGCAGTTGGCCGGTCTGGGTGCTGTAGACCTTGACGAGCCCGTAGTCGGGCTGGCTCTGGTAGAGAGTCTGATAGGTGAACAGCAGGTCGTTGCCGGCCAGGCTGTCGAGGTCGTACTGCCAGTCCCAGGACAGGTTCCCACCGGAGGCGACCTCGGACATCGTCCGGGTGCGGTGCTTGACGATCCAGGTCTTGCGTTGGTTCAGGACCGTGCCCGGCGTGGTCTTCCAGGAGACGGCGAGCTCGGCGCCGGCGATGCCGTCGAGGTCCGACGGCGGGCTGAACAGCACCCAGTCGTAGCTCGACGCGCCGGGGATCTCGTACCCGTAGCAGACGCCGCTGTCGAGCAGGTAGACGAAACCGATCTCGGTGAACGTGCCGGTGTGCCGGTCGTAGACGGTCTCCAGAGCGCTGTCGCCGTCGACGTCCCAGCTGCCGAGCACGGTGGACACGTTCGTGTTGCATCCCGTCGCCCCGACCACCACGGCCTGCGCCGGAGCGGCGGCGAGGCCCAGGACCAGGGCGACGGTGGTGGACGTGACGGTGAGCAGACGCCTGATCATGAGATCTCCTCGATGCTCGCCGAACCTTTTCCGGGGCCGGAGCGGGTTGCCGCGCCGGCCACGCTGCCCGCCCGCGGCTCCGACCGACACCCGAAAGTATAGATGTCAGTCGAATTATCGGGCAGTCGCGGAGGCAACAGAGAGCCGCCGGGGCGAGTACCTCCGCCCCGGCGGCTTCGTGTTGCCGGCGTCTCCCGGCAGCAGCGTGATCCCGGTGGCGTCACACCGTCCCGACAGGGCGCTGGTGCGCCCCGGTGATGTCGGTGCCGACGATGTGCGGCGTCGAGCCGGTCACGAACAACCGGTAGCCGTCGTGGTAGCCGACGTAGGAGCCACGCTGGTAGTGGGTGACCTGCAACTTCAGCCGCTGACCGGCGGTCACCGGGATCTGGATGGTGTCGGCCAGCTCGACGGAGTCCGAGGTGGCGAGCACCTGCCCGGTGTCGTTGGTCAGACGCAGGTCGAAGTCGTCCACCAGCGCGGTCCCGCGAGCCGCGCCGACCGGGTAGTTCAGGTGGTTGCCCGCCGCGCTGTTCACGTACGCCGACAGCGTCGCGAGGTCGTAGCGCATCCAGTTCGGCACCACGTTGACCGTGAGCCACTGGGTGTGGCGGGAGGTGAACGTGTACTCGACGGTGGTGCCGGGCGCCAGGGTGCTGCGTTCCACCATGAACGAGGTGTCGTTGTCGTAGCCGAGGTTGCGGGCGTACGTGTCGCCGTAGACCTCGTACAGCTCGTACCGGCGGGTGGTGGAGCCGTACGGCACGTCCACGTTGCGCTGGACCGCGCCGCCACCGTTGACGTACGCGCCGTCGGCGGTGCTACCGAATCCGTGCGCGCCGACCGGGCCCAGTGGACCCAGCGGGCCGAGCGCGCCGAGTGGTCCCACCGGTCCCAGGACGCCCCACACCCCGCCCGCCTGCAACTGCTTGCTGAAGTCGCCGAGGCCGGGCAGCGTCTGCTGGTACGCCTGCGGGGAGAGCGGGCCGGTGGGACCGAGCGGTCCCCACCCGCTCATCGGGCCGCCGGACCAGCCGAGCATGCTGGCCCAGTCGTCCCAGGCCGTACCGGTGATCCAGGCCGAGGGGTGCCAGACCGTCTCGCCGACCGGACCGGCGACGCCGAGCGGCCCCCAGGGGCCGATCAGTCCGTAGTGGCCCAGCGGGCCCATCGGCTTGAGGTAGTCGGCGGCGACCAGCGGGTCGCCGGAGTAGGTGGTGACCACCGCCGGGCTGACCGTGGACAGGCTGCCACCGAGTGCCTCCACCGAAGACGCCGAGACGTACCCGGACGTGACGGCCTGGGCGGGGGTCGCCGTCGTCACGACACAGGCCGCCGCCACGACCGCCGCGGCCAGGTGCCGCCATCGGGTGGCTGTCGCCCGACGACGTGGTGCGCTGGTCAAGTGCATGAGAGGTCCGCCTTCCCCCGTCACCGACCGTGGGCCTGGCCGACGCCGGCACTCGGCTCGACCGTCCACAGCGGCTGGCTGTCAACGCCGGAAGGTTACGTCGCCCGGCCGGCCAACGACCGGTCCAGCGGCCATCGTCACACCACGGCTGGGGCCGGTCGCGTGATCGGCAGCGACCACGCGACCGGCCCCAGCTCGGGAACGGAACGAACGAAAATGGTCAGGCGCGGGACAGGGCCCGGTCGCTGACGAAGGACTGGAGACCGAACTGGCGGGCCCGACGCTCGGCGAAGTCGGCGAGCCCCTGGCTGTCGGCGTAGTCCAGGCTGTACAGGTCCAGCTCCAACTGGAGCAGTTGCTCGGCGATCTGGGCGTGGAACTCGAGCACGTCGGCCGGCCACGGGGCGTAGCTCTGCTCGGTCCACCGGGCCGAGAACGACTCGAAGACGATCCCGTCGACGATCTCGGCCAGCCGGGGCAGCATGCCGAACCCCCGGTTGGCCAGCAGGTACGCCGGCTCGGCCTCCTCCCGTACCGCGGCGACCAGGGTGAGCAGGTGCGGTACGTCCTCGGGATAGGTCAGCTCGACGTTGAGCGTGTCCAGGAAGAGCCCGGCGAAGCCCCGGGCGACCGCCTGCTTCGCCGCGCCGACGACATGCGCCACCCAGAGTGGGTGGTCGACGTGGACGAACGCGCCGCCCCAGTCCGGGTTGCGTTCCCGGCGCTGCCAGGGCGCGGGCGGGCCCTGGTCCTCGGACAGGGACAGGTAGGCGAGGGTCTGGACGTCCTGCTCGGCGAGGTACCGCAGTTCGGCCGGCTGGTAGGCGTCCGGCTGGAGGACCACGCGCACGTACCCGGCGAGGTCGTCCAGACGTCCCTGACCGTAGTAGAAGCAGATGGGTCGTCGGGTCATCACGGCCACCCGTGCTCTCGGTACCAGGCGAAGGTGCTGCGCACGCCCTCCTCCAGGCTGACGGTCGGCTCGTAGCCGGTCAGCTCGCGCAGCCGGGACAGGTCCGGGCAGCGGCGGGTGACCGAGCCGGGGGGCGCCGGCTCCGCCGCGATGGCGGGACTCACCCCGGCCACCCGCAGCACCAGCTTGGCGAGGTCACCGATGTTGGTCTCCTCGCGGTCGTTGCCGATGTGCACGATCTGCCCCGCCGCGGCCGGGGCGGCCATCAGCCGCAGCATGGCCTCGACCGCGTCGTCCACGTGGCAGAAGGCCCGGTACTGGTCGGCGCCGGGGACCGGGAACGGGTCGGCGCCGCGCAGGGCGCGCAGGGACATCTCCGGGACGACGTGGTCGGCGCCCATCCGTGGTCCGTAGACGTTGTGGAAGCGGCCGACCACGGTCTCGAAGCCCCGGGCCCGGGCGGTGTGCAGGAACGCGGCCTCACCGAGGAGTTTGCTGGCCGCGTACGCGAACCGGGGGGCGGTGATGTCGGAGATCATCGTCGGCACGGTCTCGGGCGTCGGCACCGGCACCACCCCGGCCGTCACGCCACCGGCGTAGACCTCGCTGGTGGAGGCGAAGAAGACCCGCTCCCCCGGGGCCACCCAGTCGAGCATGTGCAGCGCGGCCAGGGTGTTGACCCGGACCACCCGGGCCGGGTCCTGCTCCACGTTGCGGACGCCGACGACGGCGGCGAGCAGGTAGATCTGGTCCCAGCCGGACGGCAGGGCGGCCCAGGTGTCCGGGTCGGTCAGGTCTCCGGAGACCACCCGCACCGCTGGGTAGCTGCGGAGGCGGTCGAGGTCGGCGTCGTCGCGACCACGGGAGAAGTCGTCCACGATGGTCACCTGGTGTCCGTCGGCGACCAGGCGTCGGGCGAGGTGCAGGCCGATGAAGCCGGCCCCGCCGAGCAGGAGCGTCCTCATGCCGTCGCCACCTCCGTCGCGGGCGCGACCGACCCGGCGGCGGCCGGTGCGGCGGGCAGGTAGCCGAGGCCCGCGTAGCGGATCCCGGCGGCGGTGACCGCGTCGGCGTCGAGCACCCGCCAGGAGTCGTAGATGAACGCGGGCCGGGCCGTGCCGAGCACCTCCGGGATCCGGATCGCCCGGTAGTCCGGGTGGTCGTTGATGACCAGGACGGCGTCCGCGTCGGTGAACGCCTTGTCCAGGCTGACCGGCTCGCCCCCGTACTGCTGGATCACCTCGTCGGTGACCATCGGGTCGTGGCCGAGGACGGTGACGCCGGCGGCGGAGAAGACCGGCATCATCGCGGCGATCGGGGTGCCGCGCATGTCGTCGGTGGGCGGCCACCCCTTGTACGCCCAACCGAGCACGGCCAGCCGGGTGCCGCGGCTGCTACCGCGCGCCTCGGTCAGCATCCGGACCACGGTCTCAGCGACGTGGACCGGCAGGTACTCGTTGAGTTCGCGGGCCTTGCCGACGAGGAACGGCGCCCGCTCCCCCGCGCTGTCGATCATGATGTACGGGTCCTTGGAGAGGCAGCCTCCCCCGACGTACCCGGGCTTGGCGAGGTCCGGGCGTGGGTAGTCGACGTTCGCCGCCCTGATCACCTCGAGGGGGTCGAGGCCGTGCCGCTCGGCGATCAGCGCGATCTCGTTGCCGAAGGAGTAGATCAGGTCGGTGTGGCAGTTGTTGGAGAGCTTCACCAGCTCGGCGGTCTCCAGGTCGGACACCGGGACGATGGCCTGCGCCAGTCCGCCGAAGAACTCGACCCCGGCGGCGAGGCTCTCGTCGTCCAGACCACCGACCACCTGCGGCAGTTCGACGAGTTCGCGTAGGGCCTGGCCCTGGATGGTCCGCTCCGGTGCCATCACCAGCCGGACCTGGTCACCCCAGGCGGCCCGCAGCTCTGGCAGCACGATCCGGCGGCTCGCGCCGACCGGCACCGTGCTGCGGACCACGACCAGGGTGCCGGGGCGGCAACTGGCGGCGACGGCCCGGGCGGCGGCGGCCAGGTTCGCCAGGTTCGGCCGGCGGGTGACGTCGTCGACCGGGGTCGACACGCTGATCACCGCCACGTCGACGGTGTCCTTGGGCAGTTCGGTGGCCACGTGGATGTCCCGGCCGATGCGCTCGGCGAAGACGTCCTCGACGCCGGGCTCGAAGATGTGCGGGCGGCCCCGGGACAACGACGCCAGAACCGCCGGTGACACGTCCGCGCCGTACACGGTGAAGCCCTTGTCGGCGAGCGCGGCGGTGAGTGTGAGACCCACGTAGCCCAGGCCGACGACTCCGATTTTGGTGCGCACTTGTCTCGTCCTTTCGGTGTTGAGGGGAGGTCCGCCTGCGCGGACCGGCCGTCGCGACGCATGCGTGCGGCCGCGACGGGGCGACTCAGCCGCAGGGGGCGGTGAGCCGGTCGAGGTCCCGGACGGTGACCGTGCCGGCGAACCGTTCCGCGCGGTACCGGCCGCAGGCCGTCCGCACGTGGTCGGCCCGCACGGCGTAGTCGACGGCGAGCACGAACTTGCCCGCGTCGCGCAGCGCCCGGGTGTGGGTCAGGTTCTCCGCGCACCAGTCGCGTGTGCACGGCTCGTCGGTGGCCTGGTAGAAGAGTTCCTCCATCGCGATGCCGTCGACGGCGGCGGGGTAACCCGACTGCTCGCGCAGCTCGGGTGAGTTCTGCGGGACGATCAGGAAGCCGGGCCGCCGGGCCTTGGCGTACTCGCTGATCCGGACGATCAGCGCGGCCATCTCGGCGGCGAGCCGCGCCCGGTCACGGCCCTGGGCGGCGTCGAGGGAGATCTCCTCGTACGCCAGCGGCGTGTCCAGGTAGACCCCGTCGAAGCCGGCGCGCAGCGCCTGGTCCACCCGGGGCCGCACGACCCGGTCCCACCAGCGGGGATCCCAGTAGTGGACGAAGTACTCGCCGGGCCAGTCCGGCCACTCGTTGGCCAGCAGGTCCGGGGCGTCCCGGCGGAGCACCGGGTACTCCGGGCGGAAGTCCTCGATGCTGCCGATCTCGAAGTACGCCAGTGTCCGCTTGCCGCTGCGGCGCAGCGCGCCGATCTCGGCGGCGGTGAAGTAGTCGGTGTGTCCGTCCCGGGTCAGGTCGACGACGGCGAGTTGGTAGCGGCCCCGGGCCAACGTGTCGAGCCGGCCGTCGGCGTACCCCTGTAGCTGGTACGCCCAGTTGGTGATCCGCCCCGGCGGCGGCGCCGACCGCGGGCTGGCCGCCGGGCGGCGGGCGACGAACCCCCATCCCGCGGCGAGCACCAGCACGGTCATGCTGGCGAGGGCGGCCAGGAGGTGTCGGCGCCGGTTGCCGCCGGTGGCCCGGTGGCTCACCGGGCCTCCCCGGCGGCCCAGACGTCCTTGATCGACGTCGCCAGGTCACGCACCGGCGACCAGCCCAGCTCGCGGCCGGCCCGGCCGACGTCGGCCCGGATCCAGTCGACCGCGGTCGAGCGCTGCGGTCCGGTGCCGGCCTCGCGGATCCGGCCGGGGTAGCCGGCGGTGGTGGCCAACAGCTCGACCGCCTCCCGCGCGGTGACCGCCCGCCCGCTGCCCGCGTTGAAGACGCGGTGCCGCAGTTCGGGCGCGAGCACCACGGCGACGATCAGCGCGGCGAGGTCCCGCACGTCCACGAAGTCCCGGTACGCCGACAGCGGCCCCAGGGTGACCTCCGGCGCGCCGCCGGCCAGCGCGTGCCGGATGCGGGCCGCCGCCCGGCCGAGCAGGTTCTCCTCCGACATGCCGGGGCCGATCGGGTTGAAGACCCGCAGCGACACCGCGTCGACCTGCCCGGTCTCGCCGGCGAGTTGGAACAGCCGGGTCCCGGCCAGATGGCTGACGCCGTACGCGCTGAGTGGCCGCGCGGGGTCCTCCTCGGTGACCGACACGCCGTCCGGCACCAGGCCGTACTCGCCGGCCGAGCCGAGCCGGACCAGTCGGGCCCCGGGTGCCACCGCCCTGGTCGCCTCGAGCAGCTTCGCCGCGACCAGCGTGTTCGCCGTGACCAGGTGGGCGGCGGAGCCGGTGAGCGCGCCCACGCAGGTGACGACCGCGTCCGGGGCCGTGCGGCGCAGGACCGCCGCGAGCCCGTCCGGGTCGCCGTCAAGCAGGTCGTAGGTCGCCCGGCCGGGGCAGACCACCTCGGCTATCCGTGGGTCGGACTCCAGCGCGGCGCGCGCGTGCCCGCCGATGAAGCCCGACGCGCCGAAGAGCAGCACCCGCGTCACCGGCCCTCCCCGGAGCGCGCGATGCCGGCCGCGACACCGGCGACCGAGCCGACCGCCGGGTCCGCCGGCCCCGGACCCGCCGGCAACAGGATCGGCTTGAGCTGGAGGAACGTCCGGTTCGCCTCGTCGTAGTCCTCCGGGCGGCCGATGTCCAGCCAGAACCCGTCGAACGGGTAGGTGGCCGGGTGCTCCCCCGCCGCGAGCAGGTCCAGCACCAACTGGTCGAAACCGAGGGGAACCCCAGGCGGGTACGGCGTGAGCGTCTTGCGCGACATGCCGTACACACCCATGCTGACCGGATAGCGCAGCGCCGGCTTCTCCCGGAACCCGACGATCCGCCCGGCGTCCACGTCCAGCACCCCGAAGTCGATCCGGTGCACCCGCTCGGAGGTCGCCAGGGTCAGCGCCGCGCCGGAGACCGTGTGGGTACGCAGCAGGTCGGCGTAGTCCAGGTCGGTGAGGATGTCCCCGTTCATGACCAGGAACTCGTCGGGCAGCCGGTCCTTGAGTCCGAACAGCGGGCCGACCGTGGACAGTGGGCGGTCCTCCTCGACGTAGTCGATGGTGAGGCCCCAGCGACGGCCGTCCCCGACGAACGCCCGGATCAGCGGGCCGAGGTAGTTGATCGCCAGGGTCACCGAAGTGAACCCGTGCGAGGCGAGCTGATCGAGCACGATCTGCAGGATCGAGTGACTGTCACCGATCGGCATCAGGGGCTTGGGCAGCGTCGTCGTGTACGGCCGCAACCGCACTCCCTTGCCGCCGGCAAGGATCACCGCGTGCATCCTGACCTCCCCAGTCTCATCGGTAGTGCCGGACCTGCCCGATCACCGGGAGGAGACCGAGCGCGAACAACGCCTGGAGCAGCAGCACGCTGCCCAGGTGGAGCGAGGTGTCGACGAGCGCGGAGCCGTCCTGCCCGAGCAGGGGCGCGACGCCGAGCAGCCCACCGACCCCGACGTGCACGGCGATCACGACCACCATGGACAGGCACAGCCAGCCGTACCGGCCCCGGCCGGCCAGCAGGAACGCCAGGTAGTAGGTGCCGGCGAGCGCGACGTGCGCGGCCGTCATCACCACGCCGGCGGGCGAGAGCAGGCCCGCCTGGGCGAAGACGGCCAGCAGCACCAGCCCCAGCACCGCCGCGACCGCGAGGCAGGCGGCCACGTCCCGGCCGATCGCCCGCCAGATCCGGGCGGCGAACTCCTCCGGCCGGCGGGCCTGCCGGGTCAACGCCACCGCGTTAACCCGGAACCGGCTGGTCCGCCACTCCACGAAGCCCATGGAGAGCAGCAGCGGGGCGGCCGCCGCCGCGATGTCCAACCGGTCCAGCAGGTACGCGGTCTGGGCGTGGAAGAGCAGCGCCGCCGAGCAGAGCCCGTAGCCGGCCACCCCGACCAACGCGGACGCCGCCGGCAGCAGCGGATCCCGGGGGGCCGGTTCGTCGGCCCGCGCGGGGGCGCGGGTGGCGTACAGGGCCACGGCGAACGCCGCCAGCACGCAGACCACCGCGGCGGCCACCGCCCACCGTCGGGACGTCGGATCGCCGAGGAGCAGGTGAGCCGCGCCGAACAGGAAGGCCGGGAGCTGCGTCACGGCCAGCCAGGTCTCCCGCCGGTAGAAGATCAGCAGCGTGCTGGCCATCTGGTACGCCAGTTGGCAGACCATCATCGCGGCCAGGGGCAGGCCACCCTGCGACAGCACGGCGACGCCGAGCAGCACGCCGAGCGACGGGCCGATCAGCGCGGCGGCCCGCAGGAGCCGGGCCGCCGAGCGGGGCCGCCCCAGTCCGAGCAGCCGGTACGCCGCGTAGGCGGTGACACCCGAGAAAACCCAGCCGACCGTCCCGGCGAGGACCAGCCCGAGCACCAGACCCGGCCGGCCGACCACCGTCAGCACCGCCGGGAACGTCGCACTCGGCAGCAGGTAGAGCGGTCCGTGCCAGATCGGTCGCAGCCCTTCCCACCGGCGGCGGCCGGAGTCGACCGAGGTGGCGGCCTCGGCGACCGGGGAACGCGGGCCCAGTCGCTGGTAGACCTCGGAGGCGAGGGTGAAGACGTCGGCGTAGCCGTACTCGACCTGGGCGCCCCGGTCGGTGTGCCCGGCGGCCTCCAGGGCGGCGGCGACCTGGAGGGCGTCGACCGCCTGGCCGAGCTGGGGGCGGACCCGTTCGACCAGTTCGTCGACGGGATCGGTGGAGATCCTGGGCAGCAGGATGGTGCGTTCCGGCTCGCCCGCGCGATCATCCCGGGACGGTGCCGGGTGGGCGGTCATCGTGCCGACCGGCCGCCGCAGCTGAATGGTGGCGTCGGGGTCGGAGTAGGCGCTCATCGCGGCCCGCCGGCCAGTCGCAGCGTCCCGCCCGCCGGGTCGCCGTCCGGGTGTTCCGGCCTGGCCGCACGCGGCGGCCACGCGGCCGGGTCCGGGGCGTGGCGCGGGACGTACGCCCCGTTGACCCGACCCTGCTCCTGCGGCCCGCGCTGGCGGGGCACCCGGGGGACGGTGGCCACCCCGGGCCGGATCTTGCGGTTCGGCACGACGACCCGGCCCTGCGCCTGGCCCCGCAACGGCTTCGACGGTGCCGACCCGGTCCGGGGCACGGCGAGCCCCTCGTAGATGTCGCGGTACGCCTGTAGCGACCGTTGCAGCGTGAACTTCTCCAGGACGCGGGCCCGGGCGACCGCGCCGAGCTGAAGCCGCAGCTCCCGGTCGCGCAGCAGCCGCACGCAGGCGTCGGCGACGGCGGACACGTCCCGGGGGGCGACCACGAAGCCGGTGTCGCCGACCGCCTCGGCGACGCCGCCGACGTTGGTGCAGACGGTCGGCCGACCGCACGCCATCGCCTCCACCACGGTGTACGGGAAGCCCTCGGAGATGCTGGTCAGCGCGACCAGGTTGCCGGCGTGGTACGCCTCGACCGCGCTGCCGACCCGGCCCTCCAGGACGGCGTGGCCGGTCAGTCCGAGTTCGTCGATCAGCGCCTCGCAACTGGCGTGGTAGACCTTGTTCGCGGCCGGCGTACCGCCGAAGATGCGCAGTCGGGCGGTCGGGATCTCGGCGCGGACCAGCGCGAACGCCCGGATCAAAGTGTGCAGGTCCTTGAGCGGGTCGATGCGGCCCATGAACGAGATGGTCGGCACGTCCGGTTCGCCGGCCGCCGGCGGGAACTCGTCCGGGTCGACACCGTTGTACATGGTCCACATCCGCTCGGGGTCGCCGCCGTTGTGCAGCTGCCAGCGCCGGTTGTACTGGGAGTGCGGCGCCAGCGCGCTGCTGATCAGGTAGGCCGCGCCGGCGAGGGAGCGGAAGAAGCTCAGCACCAGCACCCGTACCGCGTGCGGCGCGTTGTCGTGCAGGTAGGAGATGTACCGTTCCCGCAGGTAGATGCCGTGTTCGGAGAGGACCAGCGGGGTGCCGTAGGCCCAGTTCGCGGCCATGCCGACGAGCATGGCGAGGCCGTTCATCGACGAGTGCACGATGTCCGCCCGGACCGGTGGCGCGCTCAGCGGCCGCAGCATGTGCGCGATGAGCCAGGCCGCCTCGAGCGCGTCGGCAACGGTGAGCGCGGGTCCGGTCTCGTCGACCCGGAGGGTGTGCCAGGCATCCAGCATCATCCCGAGGGCCTGGTTGGAGAGCAGGCCCTCGCTCAGGTCACCGCCGTCGGCGGCGTACTCGAACATGCCGCGCAACGCGAGCAGGAAGGTGCTCCGGTTGACCGCACCCGCCTGGGAGCGGGTCGACTCCAGCGGGGTGACCAACGCCCGCAGGAACACCTCGTAGGACTCGACGAAGCCCGCGCCGGGCCGGCCGGTGGGCACGAGCGACCCCCGCTGGGGGCGGCGGCCCAGCGGCCGTCCGCCCCACAACGGGATCGAGTGCACCCGGTCCAGGTTCGCCGGCCGGTCGAACACCGGTTGCTCGGTGCCGTCCACGGTGAGCGCCACGACCTCCCACCGGTAGTCGGGCATCCCCTTGATGAGCTGTTCGCACCAGATGCTCACGCCGCCCATCGCGTAGGGGTAGGTCCCTTCCGAGACCAGAGCGATCCTCACCGAGTGCTCCCGTTCACTTCTGCTTCACTGGTTTGTCGTCCGCCCCGGTGTCAGGGACGGGGGGCGGCGGTGAACGTCACGGGCGTGCTCGCCACGAGCGTCACCGGCACGGTGACGTCGGTGCCGTACGTGGTGGCACCCGTGGTCGTCGAGGTCACACCCGCCAGCCGGAGGCTGCCGGCGGCCGGCGAGGTCACCGTGATCTCACCGGTGGTCCGGTTGTAGATCGCCTCGGCCCCGGCGCCGAGCGCGGCGAAGTGGCTGTTGCGCGACTTGGTGTACGCGGCGATGTCGGTCCACGCCGAGTTCAGCAGCGGCACCGAGTAGAGCGCGTCGTACTTGCCCACCACGGCCTCGACCCAGTCGCTGACCAGGCTGTCGCCCGAGCCGTAGTCGCGCACGTTCGCGATGTGGAAGGTGTGCGCGTAGATCGAGCCGGACGCCACGTGCTGCAACGCCACCCCGGCCTCGTAGTCGAGCAGCTGGGCGTAGGTGCGGTCGGTGGGCCAGTACGGGAAGAGCCCGTTCGGGCCGTAGAAGGAGTTGTAGAAGACCGTCTGCTCAGCCGGGGTGGTGGTGTGGTACGCGATGTTCGTCGGCCAGCACGGCACCACCTGGATGGTCGAGTTCAGCGGGTGCGCGGTGCCCCCGTTGAAGTGCGCCGGGCGGTGGCTGGCGAACGACATGTTGCCGGCCATGGTGGTCACGCCGAGGTCCTCGGCGGCGTCCAGCAGGTCGGAGTTGGACCCCGTCAGCCCGTGGTCGGTGGGCGGGCCGGTGTCGTTGTCCGGGTCGTCGTTGTAGACCCCGAGGCCGGAGTACTCGGGGGTCTTCAGCACGCTGTTCGGGGAGGTCAGCCCGATCGCCGCGCCGGCGGTCCGGTTGTCGCTGATCTCGTTGTACGAGGTGGTGTAGTCCGTCGAGTTCAGCTCGGGGTGGTTGAACGTGTGGTTGATCCACCGGAAGTTGTTCTTCAGGCACTTCGTGGTGGCGGTCAACGTGGTGGCGTCGCCGTTCGGGCTGCACTGGTCACCGGCGAACGGGTCGATGTCGGAGCCGTTGAACGCGATGTTGTAGGTGAACCCGGCCGCCTTGGGGTAGGCGGTGCGCAGGGCGGTCTGCCGCGCGTCGAGGTTGACCGTGTCGTGGCCGCTGACCTGGAAGCCGGGGCTGTACTCGACGGTGCCGTCCTCGAGGTAGTGGTCCGAGGTGTTGAACCAGTCGTCGATGTCGACGTTCAGGTGGTGCTTCTGCTCACCGAAGTGCAGACCCTTGGTCGCCCACCGGTACAGGCCGTAGACCAGCAGGTCGGAGTGGAGCAGGGCGTGGTTCGAGGTGAACGTCAGCGCGATGCGCTCCCGGCCGTCGGTGGAGGTGGTGCGCACGCCCAGCACGTCCGAGCCGTTGGTCATCAGGGCGTCGGCGGCGCAGCCGGACCGAATCGAGGTCCGGTAGACGTACGAGTGGGTGACCGGGATCTGGGCGGCGCTGTTGAGGTAGTCGAAGACCGCGGCGCCGTTGGTGGTCAGCGAGACGGGCAGCGGCGTCTCGCCGACCCCACCCTCACCGTTGGAGGTGAGGCAGTAGTCCTCCGGCCAGGTGCCGTAGCTGGTGTAGAGGGCGGCCTGCCGGACCTGGAAGTTGCGCTCGTACGCCCAGAGGGTGTTCCACTCCGTGCTGGTCAGACCGCTCAGGTAGTTACCGTTGTGCTCGTACATCTGCATGCTGTTGGTCAGCAGGATCGCGTTGTACTTGCCGACGCCGTCGGAGCGGACGAGCGTGCTGGCGCTGAGCGTCTGGGTGGCGGTGTAGATGATGTCGTAGGGCGCACCGACCCGGTCGAGCGTGGTGGTGAGCGTCGGCACCCCGAAGTCGGCCGTGTTGGTGGCCACGATCAGCGCCTTGAGCGCGACCTGGTCGTTGAGGGCCTGGGTGCCGACGCCGCCGCGCTGGGCGGTCGTGGACTCGGCGACCCGGACGGTGCCGGACTTCTTGGGCAGCGGGGCGGGGCGGGCCTGCTTCGGGCTCGCGACCTGGCCGAGACCAGGGACGGTGGGCGGCTGGGCCGGTGCGGTCGACGGCCGGGCGAGGCCGGGGGTCTGGGCGCCGAGCACGACCGTGAGCACGGTCAGCCCGGCGAGGGCGAGTCGGGTGGCGCGACGGCGCGCAGGTCCGGTGTGGACCATGTACTGACCTCCGATGAGGAGACGACCGGGGAGAGAGAGTCCGATGTGGACAGTGACAGTCCACCGTGGACCGGTGAGGTGCCGAGGAAGGCTATCAATCGGCCTTTCGATTGCCACGTTTTCAGCTGTCGGCTGCCGCATTGACGCAAATTCGATCGCCTGCTAGTGCGGCATTTTCGCCGCCGCTTCCAGTGACCCCTTTTCGTGGGTCTTGAATACGAGCCCCGGTAGCCTGACGTGCAGTTTTCCAAGAAATGCCGCAACGGCCACCCATGGCCGCTTTCGCCACGATTGGGGCGGACAGGGCGCAGGCCGACACCGATCGAACCAGCGCCTGCGACGTTCGACCGCCACGGCCCAGCCGAATTGGGCGGCGACACGGCCGTACCGGCGACAGAAATCGTACGTTCGACCGATGGGCGGCCGGGTCCGCGCGGTTGGCCGGCGACGGCACGATCCGCCACCGGCCCGCCCGATGTCGAGGCTTTGAAGTTTGCGCAGGCAGCCACCCTTTTGGTGGGAAAACCCGGCGGGTGTCGCGTACGTCGGGGATTTTTCTCTGCCCGCTTTGATGGCGCACGGCGACCCGAGCGGCAATGTCGTCGATTTTCGAGGATTGCGCCAGGCCAGTCGCGGTGTAACGGGGCACGAATGCGCAACCGGTGGAACGGTGCAGCGATAATCGGTGGAACGTTGCATACGAGAAAGTGCCGTCAACGTCGTTACTCGGCAGTGGCCCTGATGTCGCCGTTGGCGGGTCCGCCCCGCCGACCAGGACGACGTAGGCGGCGTGCCCCGTACCGTGGTCACCACGATCATCGCCGCGCACGCCACCGCGCAGCACCGGAGGCTGCGCCGGCGGCGCCAGCCTGCTTGACGAGCCGCGCACACCGACGCGCAGCACCGGAGGGAGCCAGCATGTCGCAGGTGTCGACCGACCCGGTCGATCCCGCCACGCCGGGGTTGTCGGCCCGACCGGCCCCCGCCTGGTCCGCCTGGCGGGCCGTGGTCGGATTCGGGATGGTCAGCCTGGCCGCCGACATGGTCTACGAGGGCGCGCGGTCGGTCACCGGACCGCTGCTGGGCGCCCTGGGCGCCTCGGCGCTGGTCGTCGGCCTGGTCACCGGTGCCGGAGAGGGCATGTCGCTGCTGCTGCGGCTGGCCTTCGGGCCACTGGCCGACCGCACCGGCCGTTACTGGTCGCTGACCCTGAGCGGATACGCGTTGACCGCCGTCTGCGTTCCCCTCCTCGCCGTGGCACCCTTCCTGGGCGGCGCCGGCCTGGCCGTCGCCGCCGCGTTGATCCTGGCCGAACGGGCCGGCAAGGCGGTCCGCAGCCCGGCCAAGTCGGCGTTGCTGGCCCAGGCCGCCGGCGCCGTCGGTCGCGGTCGTGGCTTCGCGGTCCACAAGGCTCTGGACCAGCTCGGCGCGTTCGCCGGGCCGCTGCTGGTCGCGGCCGTCATCGCGGCCACCGGCCTGGTCTGGCCGGCCCTGGCCGGCCTGGCCATCCCCGGCGCGGCGGCCATCGGCCTGCTGCTGTGGATCCGCCGACGCGTGCCCGACCCGGCCGTCTTCGACACTGGTACGCCACCAGCCGCACCCGCCCTGGCCGGCTCCGACACCGGTACACCGCCGGCCGCACCCGCCCCGGCCACCACCGCGCCGCCGACCCCCCGCAGCGGTTGGTTCGGGGCCGACCTGCCCCGGCGCTTCTTCCTGTTCGCCGCAGCGGCCGGGGCCGCCACCGCCGGGCTGGTGACCTTCGGGATCATCTCCTTCCACGCCAGCCAGACCGGTGTGCTCGCCGCCGCGGCGATCCCGCTGCTGTACGCCGCCGCGATGGTCGCCGCCGCGATGGCCGCGCTGGCCAGCGGCTACCTGTACGACAGGTGGCACGCCCGGGTGTTGTTCGCCCTGCCCGTTCTCGGCGCCGCCGTGCCGGCACTGGCCCTGTCCACCACGGCCGGCGCCATCGTGGCCGGAACCCTGCTGTGGGGGCCGCCGTCGGAGTGCAGGACTCGACCGTCAAGGCGCTCGTGGCCGACCTGGTTCCCGCCGCCCGCCGGGCCACCGCCTACGGCGTCTTCGCCGCCGTCCAGGGCGCTGCGGCACTGGCCGGCGGAGGCGTGGCCGGGGCCCTGTACACCCGCTCGCTGCCCGTCCTGATCGCCGTCCTCGGTGCCAGCCAGGTCCTCGCGCTGGGCCTGCTCGCCGCCAGCCTCCGCACCCCCCGGACACCGCCGGCGCGCTGAGTACCCGACCGGCCGGGAGTCAGGTGAGTAGCCGTGCCGGCACTTTCCTAACTTCGTGCCATCAATTCGGATCTGGGTGACGTTTCAGCCGCCCGCCGCTTTGCAGAAAGTGCCGCTTGTTGCGTCATGCACGTCGGGGCATCCCGGCTGCTGGCGCTGACCACGAGCGGGGAAATACTGGTGGCATCCAATCTTTTCCACTCCATCAGGAGGCGCGATGTCCCCGTGGCGTAGAACCATCTTCAGTCTCGCCGCCGCCCTGACCATGGTGCTCCTCGCACCCGCCGCCCAGGCGGCCGCCGCCGCCGGTTCCTACAGTGTCTCGCCGAACGGTGGCACCGTTTACCGCACCAACACGGTCTATTCCAGCTCGTTCGCCAACAGCCCGATCACCGTGCCGGCCGGCGCCACGGTCACCGGCGTCAACTGGCAGTTCACCCTGTCGAGCTATCCCTCCAACCTGACCCGGCAGCTCTGCAACAACCAGCGCTGCGAGACGCTGTGGACGTTCGGTGGCAATTCCGGAACCTCCACCTATTTCAACGGGGACCCGGCCACCAACAGCTGGTACTTCAGATTCGTGCTGGTTTTCGGGTCGGGTTCCAGTCTGATCAACCCACCGGTGTACGCCTACACCCACAACGTGACCGTCAACTACCAGTACTGAACCCCCGGGGCGGCCGGTGCGGGCCGCCCCACTCCGATCCGCCCGGTCCGCGATGTGACGGATCTTTCACCGGCTACCAACCGGAGCCATGCGGACACCAGGAGTGAGCGGCATTCGGTGTGGCGCATCCAGCCCCACCGCGTCAGCGAACACCCGACGACGGGCCGGCCCCGGCCCGGCCGAGCGGGCCTGTTCGGGATCCTCGCTCATTCCTCGAGGCACCTCACCCATCGTCAGAACATGCACGGACACCCCCCGGTGGCGGAACCTCCGCCGGCGCGCTCGCCCGCTCCGGCGGCGCGTCGAGCGGGTGTCTCCGGCGGGATACCACCACGGCAACCGTGGGGTGCGCGGGGTGTGGTGGCCGGTCGATCATGCCCCTCGCCAGTGCGACTGGACGGTAGCCGGCAGACGGTGGAGACTCCTCACCGCACCGGGCCACGTCCGCCGTTCGTCGGGTCAGGCCCCGGGACGGAGCGCGCCCCCACGGCGGTACCGCGCCGGAACCCGACAAGGGCTGGGGCGACCGCCAGACGACAGGCAGGAGCACCCCCGATGTCTAAGCTGGTGGTGTTTCGACCCGGGCGCAGGGAGCGACAGGAGGTTGCTGCGTAGGGTTGGTGAGCCAATACTATGAGCGACGTACGTCGATGTAAGGGTGCGGATTCGCCCCAAAAGGGGCACCGAGAAGGGGTTCGGTCGGATGTTCAGTCGTGTCGCCATCGTCAACCGCGGCGAGGCCGCTATGCGGCTCATCCATGCCGTAAGGGATCTCGCCGCGGAGACCGGAACCCGGATCGAGACCGTCGCCCTGTACACCGACGTCGATCGTACCGCCACCTTCGTCCGTGAGGCGGACCTTTCGTACGACCTCGGTCCCGCCGCCGCCCGGCCGTACCTCAACCTGGCCGTGCTGGAGCGCGCGCTGCGGGAGACCGGGGCGGACGCCGCGTGGGTCGGCTGGGGCTTCGTCGCCGAGGACCCGGCGTTCGCGGAGCTGTGCGCGAAGATCGGCGTCACCTTCGTCGGACCGAGCCCGGACGCTATGCGCAAGCTCGGCGACAAGATCGGCGCGAAGCTGATCGCCGAGGAGGTCGGCGTACCGGTCGCGCCGTGGAGCCGCGGCGCGGTCGAGACCCTGGACGCCGCCCTGGCCGCCGCGGCCGAGATCGGCTACCCGCTGATGCTGAAGGCGACCGCCGGCGGCGGCGGACGCGGGATCCGCGTGGTCACCAACGAGGCCGAGCTCGCTGACGCGTACGAGCGCACCAGCCAGGAGGCCGCGCGGGCGTTCGGCAGCGGCATCGTGTTCCTGGAGCGCCTGGTCACCGGCGCCCGGCACGTCGAGGTCCAGGTGATCGCCGACGGCGAGGGCACCGCGTGGGCGCTCGGTGTCCGGGACTGCTCGGTGCAGCGACGTAACCAGAAGATCATCGAGGAGTCGGCGTCGCCGGTGCTCAGCCCGGCGCAGGCGGCCGAGCTGAAGGCGTCGGCCGAGCGGCTGGCCGTGGCGGTCGGCTACCGGGGCGCGGCGACCGTCGAGTTCCTCTACCACCCCGGCGACCAGATGTTCGCGTTCCTCGAGGTCAACACCCGACTCCAGGTCGAGCACCCGATCACCGAGTCGACGACCGGGTTTGACCTGGTCAAGGCGCAGCTGCACGTGGCCTCGGGCGGGCGGCTCGAGGGCACGCCGCCGGTGGAGCGCGGGCACGCCATCGAGGCCCGGCTGAACGCCGAGGACCCCGACCGCGACTTCGCGCCCTCCCCCGGCCGCATCGCGCGGCTGGACCTGCCCGCCGGGCCAGGCATCCGGGTGGACACCGGCGTCAGCGAGGGGGACACCATCCCCGCCGACTTCGACTCGATGATCGCGAAGATCATCGCCTACGGCCGCGACCGGGACGAGGCGCTCGGCCGGCTGCGCCGGGCGATGGCGCAGACCACGGTGATCATCCAGGGCGGCGCAACGAACAAGAGCTTCGTGCTCGACCTGCTCGACCAGCCCGAGGTGATCGACGCCAGCGCGGACACCGGCTGGATCGACCGGGTCCGTGGCGAGGGCCGGCTCGTCACGCACCGACACTCCGCCGTCGCGCTGGCCGCCGCCGCCATCGAGGCGTATGAGGAGGAGGAGCGCGCCGAGCGGGAGCGCCTGCTCTCCACGGCGTTCGGCGGACGCCCGCAGGTGCAGCACGAGAGTGGCCGACCGTTGGACCTCAAGCTGCGCGGCGTCGGCTACCGGGTGCGGGTCGCCCGGGTCGGCGCGCACCGGTTCCGCGTCGGCATCGAGGCGGGCGACGACGTCCGCACCGCCGACGTCGAGCTGGACCGCTTCGACCGGCACACCGGGCAGGTCGTCGTCAACGGCACCCGGTACCGCCTGCTCACCGGCACGCACGGCCCGATCCACCTGATCGAGGTCGACGGCGTGACGCACCGGGTCAGCCGCGACGAGGGCGGCGTCGTCCGGTCGCCCTCGCCCGCGCTGGTCGTCGCCACGCCGCTCAAGGTCGGCGCCGAGGTCGAGGCCGGCGCGCCGGTGCTGGTGCTGGAGAGCATGAAGATGGAGACGGTGCTGCGGGCGCCGTTCAAGGCGCGGCTGAAGGAGTGCGTCGTCTCCGTCGGCAGCCAGGTGGAGGCCGGTGCGCCGCTGGTGCGGCTGGAGCCGATCGCCGACGCCGAGGCCGAGGACACCTCGACCACCGAGTCCGTCGAACTGGACCTCCCCGCGCCCGCGGTGTTCCCGGCCCGGACGCGCACCACGCGCGGCCAGGAGGACCTGCGCAGCCTGCTGCTGGGCTACGACGTCGACCCGCACGACGAACGCCGGGTGCTCGACGACTACCTGGCCGCGCGCCAGGCGGCCGTGGTGGACGGCTACCGGCCGCTGGCCGAGGAACTCGAACTCGTCGACGTCTTCGCCGACCTGGCCGAGCTGAGCCGTAACCGGCTGACCGGCGAGGACGGCAGCGGGCACCTGCACAGCGCCCGCGAGTACTTCCACACCTACCTACAGTGCCTCGACGTCGAGCGGGCCGGGCTGCCGCCGACGTTCCAGGCCAAGCTCGGCAAGGCCCTCGGGCACTACGGGGTCACCGACCTGGAGCGCTCCCCCGAGCTCGAAGCGGCGGTCTTCCGGATCTTCCTCGCCCAGCAGCGCGCGGCCACCGACGCCGCGGTCGTCACGGCGTTGCTCCGGGCGTGGTTGCAGGAGTCCCCGCCGGACGAGGCGCTGCGCGAGCCCGCCGGTCTCGTGCTGGAGCGGCTGGTGGCCGCGACGCAGGTCCGGTTCCCGGTGATCTCCGACCTGGCGCGTGGGGTGGTGTTCGCCTGGTTCGCCCAGCCGCTGCTGCGCCGCAACCGGGCCCGGGTCTACGCCAACGTCCGCAAGCACCTGCACCACCTGGACGAGCAGCCGGACGCGCCGGACCGCACCGAGCGCATCGCCGACATGGTGCGCAGCACCGAGCCGCTGGTGCGGCTGCTCGGCCAGCGGCTGGTCCGCGCCGACCTGGACAACGCGGTCATGCTGGAGGTGCTGACCCGGCGGTACTACGGCAACAAGGGTCTGCTCAGCGTCCGTACCACCGAGGTCGCGGGCTGCACGTTCGTGGTCGCCAAGCGGGCGGACTCGTGCGTGGCCTCCGCCGCGGTGAGCTTCGACGCGCTGGGCAACGTGCTGCGCGGGCTCGCGGAACTGGCCGGCGGCGAGGGCAGTCCCATCGACGCCGACATCTACCTCGCCTGGGAGAACCAGCCGGAGGACTCCGCCGCGATGGCGGCCGAGTTGCACGAGGTCGTCAGCGCGCACCCGCTGCCGAACGAGGTCCGCCGGCTCACCGCCACCGTCGCGGGTCGCAGCGGCGCGGTGATGCACCACCACTTCACGTTCCGCCCGTCGACGACCGGGATGACCGAGGAGCGGCTCGTCCGCGGCCTGCACCCGTACATCGCGCAGCGGATGCAGTTGGAGCGGCTGAGCAAGTTCGACCTCACCCGGCTGCCGTCCTCGGACGAGGAGGTCTACCTCTTCCGGTGCGTGGCCCGGGAGAACCCGTCGGACGACCGGCTCGTCGCGTTCGCCCAGGTGCGCGACCTGACCGCGCTGCGGGAGCACGACGGCCGGCTGATCGCGCTGCCGACGGCCGAGGACACCCTCGCCGCCTGCCTCGACTCGGTCCGCCGCGAACGGTCCCGGCGGCCGTCGACGAAGCGCGTCAACACCAACCGGATCGTGGTCTACGTCTGGCCGCCGAGCGACCTCACCATCGCGGAGCTGGAGATGATCGCCGGGCGGGTGCTGCCGACGACGGCGGACGCCGGCCTGGAGGAGATCCTGCTCATCGGCCGGCAGCGCGACCGGGAGACCGGCGAGCTGACCAAGGTCGCGGTACGCGTCTCCTTCGACGCCACCGGGGGCACCACGCTGACCGTCGGCGAGCCGTCGGACGAGCCGGTCGAGCCGCTCGACAGCTACCGGCAGAAGGTGCTCCGGGCGAGCAGCCGCAACACGGTCTACCCGTACGAGCTGACCGGCCTGCTCGGCGACTTCGTCGAGCACGACCTCGACGACCAGCACGCGCTGGTGCCGGTCGAGCGGCCGAAGGGGCGCAACACCGCGGGGATCGTCGCGGGTGTGGTCACCACGCCCACCCTGCGGCACCCGCAGGGCGTCACCCGGGTGGTGCTGCTCGGCGACCCGACGAAGGCGCTCGGCGCGCTGGCCGAGCCGGAGTGCCGTCGCGTGATCGCCGCGCTGGACCTGGCCGAGCGGTTGCGGGTGCCGGTGGAGTGGTACGCGCTCTCCGCCGGGGCCCGGATCTCGATGGAGTCCGGCACGGAGAACATGGACTGGGTCGCCGCGGCGCTCAAGCGGATCGTCGAGTTCACCCAGGACGGCGGCGAGATCAACATCGTGGTCGCGGGCATCACCGTCGGCGCGCAGCCGTACTGGAACGCCGAGGCGACGATGCTCATGCACACCAAGGGCATCCTGGTGATGACGCCGGACTCGGCGATGGTGCTCACCGGCAAGCAGTCGCTCGACTTCTCCGGTGGCGTGTCGGCCGAGGACAACTTCGGCATCGGCGGCTACGACCGGGTGATGGGCCCGAACGGGCAGGCCCAGTACTGGGCGCCGAACCTGGCCGCCGCGCGGGACGTGCTGATGCTGCACTACGACCACACCTACGTCGCACCCGGCGAGGAGGCACCCCGGCGGGCGGTCAGCACCGACCCCGTCGACCGGGACGTCTCCGACTTCCCGCACACCCTGGAAGGCAGCGACTTCACCACGGTCGGCGATATCTTCTCCGCTGCGGCCAACCCGGACCGCAAGAAGCCGTTCGACATCCGGACCGTGATGCGGGCGCTCTCCGACCAGGACCACCCGGTGCTGGAACGCTGGGCGGGCATGGCCGACGCGGAGACCGCGGTGGTGCAGGACGTGCACCTCGGTGGCATTCCGGTGTGCCTGCTCGGCATCGAGTCCCGGTCGGTGCCGCGGCGTGGCTTCCCGCCCACCGACGGCCCGGACACCTACACCGCGGGCACGCTGTTCCCGCGGTCGTCGAAGAAGGCCGCGCGGGCGATCAACGCGGCCAGCGGCAACCGGCCGCTGGTGGTGCTGGCGAACCTGTCGGGCTTCGACGGCTCGCCGGAGTCGATGCGGAAGCTGCAACTGGAGTACGGCGCCGAGATCGGCCGCGCGATCGTGAACTTCCGTGGGCCCATCGTGTTCTGCGTGATCTCGCGGTACCACGGTGGCGCGTTCGTGGTGTTCTCGAAGGCGCTGAACCCGAACATGACCGTGCTGGCGCTGGAGGGCTCGTTCGCCTCGGTGCTCGGTGGCGCCCCCGCCGCCGCGGTGGTGTTCTCCAGCGAGGTCAACGCGCGCACCGCAGCGGACCTGCGGGTGCGGGACCAGGAGGCGCGCGTCGCGGCCGCCTCCGGCACCGAGCGCGCCGCGTTGACCGCCGAGCTCGACGAGCTCCGCTCCTCGGTCCGGGCGGAGAAGCTCAGCGAGGTGGCCACGGAGTTCGACCGGGTGCACAACATCCAGCGCGCGGTCGAGGTCGGCTCGGTCGACGCCGTCATCCGGGCCGCCGAACTGCGCCCGCGCATCATCGAGGCCATCGAGTCCCGGATGGGCTAGTCGGAGTCGTGACGCTCAGGGCCTGCCCACGGCAGGCCCTGAGCGCCGGACGTCAGCAGAGCCCGGACGGCGGTCAGGCGGGCAACCCGAGGTAGGCCCGTCGGACGTCGGGATCGTCGAGCATGGCCGAACCGGTCCCCGACTTCGCGACCCGGCCCCACTCGACCACCAGGCCCCGGTCGGCGACCTTCAGCGCCTGCACGGCGTTCTGCTCGACCAGCAGGACGCCCACCTGGTGCGCGGCCAGCGCGCGGAGCGCGGCGAAGACGCGCTGCTGCATCGCGGGCGAGAGTCCCAGCGACGGCTCGTCGATGAGCACCACCTTCGGGTCGAGCATCAACGCCATGGCCATCTCCAGGAGCTGCTGCTCCCCGCCGGAGAGGTTGCCGGCCGCCTGGCCGCGCCGCTCGCCGAGCACGGGAAAGGTCCGGTACGCCCGCTCGATGCCGGCCGCGACCGCCCCTCGGGGCAGCGTGTAGCCGCCCATCCGCAGGTTCTCCTCGACGCTCATCCGGGGGAAGTTGCACCGGCCCTGCGGCACGAGGACCACCCCCCGGCCGAGCCGGGCCCGGGTCGAGTCCCGGCTCACCTCGACCCCGTCGACGCGGATCGACCCGCGCCGCGTGGCCACCATGCCGAACACGGTCTTGAGCAGGGTGGACTTGCCGGCACCGTTGGCCCCGATCACGCACACCGTCTCACCCCGGTGCAGGTCCAGGTCGATACCGCGGAGGATCTCGACGTCCTGGTAGCCGGCGTGCACGTCCCGCAGGGTCAACACCGGCTGCTGGTGGTGACCGGCGGTGGCCCCGGTACGCGTCGAGGAAGGGTCAGCGGCCAAAGTACGCCTCCTGGACGTCGTCGCGGGCGATGACCTCACCGGGCTTCCCCTGGGCCAGCGTGTGGCCCTGGTGCAGCACGACCACCCGGTGGCAGAGGCCGACGACCAGTTCGATGTTGTGCTCGACCAGGAGCACCGTGGTGCCGGCGGCGTTCAGGTCCCGGATCCGGTCCCGGATCACGTTGCCGACGGTGGGGTTGACCGCCGCCACCGGCTCGTCGAGCAGCAGCACCCGGGGCGGCACCACGCAGGCGGCGGCGAACTCGATCAGCTTGCGCTGCCCGTACGAGACCTCACCGGCGAGCCGGTGGGCGACCGGACCGAGCGCGAAGCTGTCGACGAGTTCGTCGAGCCGGGCGCGCAACGCGGGGTCCTCCCGGTCCGGCCGGACCAGGTCGGCCAGGCGCCGGGAGCGCGACCGGCGGCCGAGGGCGGCCACCCGGAGGTTGTGCCGGACGGTCAGCGACTCGAACGTGCGGACCTGCTGGAACGTCCGGACCAGCCCGTGGTGGGCCAGCCGGTCGGGACGCCACGAGGTGACGTCCCGACCGTCGAGGTGGACCGTGCCGGCGTCCAGCCGCTGAAGACCGGTGACGCAGTCGATCGCGGTGGTCTTGCCCGACCCGTTGGGTCCGATGAGCCCGACGATCTCACCGGCGGGGACGGTGATCGACACGCCGTCCAGGGCCCGCACCCCGGCGTACGCCTTGCGCAGCCCGCGTACCGCCAGTTCCCCGCCGGTCACCGGTTCGCCTCCTCGGCGCGCACGGGTGGGGCGGTCGGTGGCGGTCCCGGCGGCGCCGGTCGGCCGAGTCGACCGGTCGTCCGGAACAACCGTTCCAGTCCGTCCGGGACGGCGATGACCACCGCGAGCAGGATCAGGCCGTAGATGACCAGCCGCCACTCCTCGGCGAGGTGCAGCAGTTGCGGGAGCACGGTGAACAGCAGCGCCGCCGAGACCACGCCACGCAGGCTGCCCCGCCCGCCGATGAACACCATGATCAGCAGTGCGGTCATGTAGGACATGTCCAGGTTCTCCGGGCACACCACCGACTGGAAGTACGCGTTGAAGACCCCGACCGTGGCCGACAGCGCGGCCGAGAGGCCGAAGGCGGCGAGCCGGAACGCGGTGGGCGACAGGCCCCGGGCGGCGGCCAGCACCGGATCGTCGCGGACCGCGGTGAGGGCGAGGCCGAGCCGGCTGCGGGAGACACCGAAGACGACCCCGACGGCGAGCGCCGCCAGGCCCAGCACCACGTAGTACTGCGCCGTCAGCGACGTCAGCTCGGCGCCGAACAGGGTCATCGCCGGTACGCCCGTCGTGCACAACGGGCCGCCGGTGAGGCCGACCCAGTTCTTGGCCAGCAGCACCGCGATGGTCGCGAAACCGAGGGTGGCGATCGCGAAGGCGTGCAGCGACAGGCGGAACGACGGGACGCCGATGGCCAGCGCCACCACGACGGCGGCCAGCGCGGACACGACCAGGGTCGCCCCGAACGACCAGCCGTACCGGGTGCTCAGGATCGCCGCCGCGTACGAGCCGAAGCCGAAGAACACCGGCTGGCACAGGCTGAGCGCGCCGATCCGGCCGACCACCAGGTCGAAGGCGACCGCCAGGGCGACGAACATGAGCGCGGTGATCGCGGTGGACAGGTAGTACGGCACCGGGAGGAGCAGCGGCAGCACGACCGCGAAGACCGTCCCGAGCAGCCAGACCACCGGTTCGATGCGGAGCCGGCCGGGCCGCCCGGGCAGGCCGGTCGCGGTCACGCGCGCACCGCCCGGCCGAACAGCCCGTGCGGGCGGACCAGCAGCACCGCGATCATGACGGAGAAGACGATCACGTCGGCGTACGCGCTGGAGAGGTAGCCGATCGCCAGCGCCTCGCTGATCCCGAGGACGAAGCCGCTGAGGACCGCGCCGCTGACATTGCCGAAGCCGCCCATGATCACGGCGGCGAACGCCTTGACCGACAGCAGCGTCCCCATCGTCGGCGACGCGCTGTACAGCGGCGTGATGGTGGCCGCGGCGACGCCCGCCATCGCGGCGGCGGTCGCCACCGTCACCAGCCCGATCCGGGTGGCCGGCAGTCCCACCACGACGGCCGCCTCGCGGTTCTGGGCGAGCGCCCGCATCGCCCGGCCGGTACGGGTACGGTGCAGGAACACCACCAGCGCGCCGAAGGTGAGCGCGGTGACGCCGAGGACGACCAGGCGCTGCACCGCAATGGGGGTCCCGGCCAGCTGCACGGTACGCAGGCTCTGCTCGCTGTACACGGTCTTGGGCAGCGAGCCCTCGACCACGGTCGCCAGGTTGACCAGGACGATCGACACGGCGAGCGTGGCGACGAGCTGGACCTGCCAGCCCCGGTGCAGGATCCGGTGCACCACGGCCAGGTAGAACCCAACCCCGACCACCACCATCCCGGCGACCGTGGCGAGCGCGGCGACCGGATACGGCAACCCCAGGTACGCGGATCCGGCGTACAGCAGGTAGGCGCCGACCATCACCAGTTCGCCGTGCGCGAAGTTAACGATCTCCAGGACGCCGAAGATGAGGGCCAACCCGGCCGCCACAAGGGCGTACTGGGAGCCGAGCGTCAGGCCGTTGACGAGTTGGTCGACGAGTCCGCTCACCGGTCACTTGCCCGTGTCGACGACGTCGAGGACTTTGATCTTCCCGCCCTCGATCCGGAGGATGAACATGTTCGGGTGGGCCTGGTGGTGGTCGTCGAACCGGATCGGCCCGATGCCGGTGGTGAAGTCGACCTTCTTCAGCCCGGCCAGGATGCCCGCCCGGTCGGTGCCGCCGTGCCGGACCGCCTCGGCGAGGGTGAGCATCCCGTAGTAGGCCAGCGCGGCGTTGTACGGCGGCACGTCCTCGCCGTACCGGGCCCGGTAGCCGTCGAGCAGCGGGCGTTGCGCGTCGGTGGCCGTCCAGTAGGTGGCCTCCTGGACGCCCTCGGCCAGGGCGGGGTCACCGGTGAGCCGGATGCCCTCTGCGGTGGCGCAGCCGCCGCGCCCGTACAGCGCGACGGTCATGCCCAGCTCACGCATCTGCCGCAGCATCTGGGCGCAGTCGGGTGGCTCGGCGAAGGTGATGAACGCGTCCGCGTCGGCGTCGCGGACCTTCGACAGCTGGGGGCGCAGGTCGCTGGCGCCGAGGTCGTAGAACTCGGTGGTGACGAGTTCCACCCCCGCCGCGGGCAGCAGCTTCGCGTAGAGGTCGGCCGCCCCGCGACCGAAGTCGTTGTTGGCGGCCAGGATCGCGGCGCGTTTGCGGCCGGCGTCGGCGATGTACCGGGTCCAGTACTCCCCCATGATCGAGTCGTCGATGTTCATCCGCCACATGTACGGGTTGCCGCCCACCCCGGACTGCTGGCTGATCTTGGCGTTGGTGGAGCCGAAGGTCATCGCCGGGGTCTTGCTCCGGGCGAGCGTCGGCATGCCGCCGAGGGTGCCGGAGGAGCAGGGTGAGCCCAGGATGGCGGCCACCCGGTCGACGTCCGCCAGTTTGCGGAACGCGGAGGCGCCGCCCTGGGGCGAGCACTCGTCGTCGGCGGTGACCAGCTCGAAGGTGACCTCGGGCATGCTCGTGCCGAGGTGCTCGATGGCGAGTTCGATGCCCTTCTTGGCGTCCTGCCCGTAGTAGGCGGACTTTCCGCTGAAGGCGGCGGCCAGGCCGACCTTGACGGTCCTGCCGTCGTCTGCCGTGCCGGCCTGCCCGCAGGCGCCGGCCGCGCCGGTCAGTGTCAGGAGCACCGCGAGCGACGCCATGCGGACGATCGGGGATCTCATACTCGTCTTCTCCCTCGCGGTACGGCGGACGGTGCCGGGTCGACCGCGTCGGCCACCGACGCCGGCGGCTCCGACAATCGACAGCGATCAACTCCTGCGCATTGACCGTATGCAATGGATCAATGTGGGGCAAGGATTGCGGTGGCGACCATGCCGGCCGGCCCGCGGCGACCGGTGGCCGGTCCGAGCCAGGTAACGCCGAGGAGTACGACGTGCGGCAGCGCCAGTTGCGCGGCAACCTGCCGCAGGGGTTCGTACACGCGCTGATGCTGGAGACCGCGGTGACGCTCGGGCAGGTGGGCCCCTGCCACTGACCGGCGGGTCGACTCAGGCGACCCGGTACTGCTGTGCGCGGTCGGCCCGGAACTCCAGGCCGTTGCCGGGCCGGTCCACCGGCACCTGGGCGGCCCCGCCGGTGGCCGGCTCGGCGCCGTCGAAGAACATCGGCTCGATACGGACGTGGTCGTGGAACCACTCCAGGTGCCGCAGGTTGGGGACGGCGGCGGCGACCGGGAGGTGCTGGTGCGGCGCGCAGTGGCCGGACACCTCCAGCCCGGCGGCGTCGGCCACGGTGGCCGCGCGGAGGAACCCACTGATGCCGCCGCAGCGGGTGACGTCGACCTGGAGGCAGTCCACGTACGGGGCCATCCGGAAGTAGACCAGGTCGTACCCGTACTCTCCGGCCGCCACGTCCGGTCGGACGTGGTCGCGGACCAGGCCGAGGCCGGGCAGGTCGTCGGAGCTGACCGGTTCCTCGTACCAGCGCACGTCCAGGTCCGCCACGGCGTGCGCCACCCGGATCGCCTGCTTGCGCTGGTACGCGCCGTTGGCGTCGACGTACAGCTCCGCGCCGTCGCCGATGCTGCGCCGGGCCGCCGCCATCCGGGCCAGGTACCGCCCCACCTCCGTGCCGCACGACCCGCCGATCTTGATCTTCACCCGGGGAATGCCCTGCTCGTGCACCCCGTCGGCGAGCTGCCGGTGCTGGCGCTTGGGCAGCAGCTCGCCCCGGGCCTGCCCGTCGCCGTGCTCGCCGGAGAACGAGCCGCCGTAGGAGACGACCAGATCGGCGGCCCGTTCGACGAAGGACCGGAAGTCCCGCACCCCGTCGGCGTCACGCAGCCGGAACGGGATCCGGCTGTGCACGCAGCCCTGCCCGAAGTGCCCGTACACGGAGGCCTGCTGGAGGCCGTGCTCGCGGTAGAGCCGTTGCAGGTCGCGCAGGTAGTCGCCGAGCCGCTCCGGGGCGACCGCCGAGTCCTCCCACCCCGGCCAGGTGTCGTCCGCGCCGGGCACGTGGGCGGTGGCGCCCAGCCCGGAGTCGCGGACCGCCCACATCCGCTGCTCGTCGGCGGGGTCGGCGAACTCGTGCACCCGTGGCCCGCCGTCGCGACGGACGGCAGCGATCAGCCCGTCGGCGGCGGACCGGGCCTGCTCGGGCGTGTCGCCGCCGAGCTGCACCATCAGCCAGGCGCCGCCCTCGGGCAGTTCGTGCAGCGCGTGCGGGTGCAGGCGCTTGAGCCGTTCGAACCTGACCAGCTTGTCGTCGATCCCCTCCAGGACGATCGGCTGGTGCGCCAGGACTCTGGGCACGTCGTCGCCGGCGGCGGCGATGTCCGGGTAGCTGAGGAAGACCATCACGTTGGCCTTGACCCGGGGGATCAGCTTCAGCCGGGCCCGCAGGATGGTGACCAGGGTCCCCTCGGAGCCGACCAGGGCCTGGGCGACGTGGAAGTTCTTCTCCGGCAGCAGGCTGTCCAGGTTGTAGCCGGAGACCCGGCGCGGGATGTCCGGGTAGCGGGTCCGGATGTCGGCCAGGTACTCGTCGCGCAGCGCGCGCAACTGCCGGTAGAGCCGGGCCTTGTCGCCGCCGTCGCGCTGGATGCGGGCGTACTCGTCGTCGCTGGTCTCCCCCACCCACATCCGGGTGCCGTCGTAGAGCAGCACCTCCAGCTCGACGACGTTGTCGACCACCGTCCCGGCGCGCTGCGTGGTGGCGCCGCAGGAGTTGTTGCCGAGCATGCCGCCGAGGGTGCAGTGGTCGTGGGTGGCCAGCCGGGGCCCGTACTCCAGCCCGGTCGAGCTGAGCTGGGCGTTCAGTTCGTCCAGCACGATCCCGGGTTCGACCAGGCAGGTGCGGGCCCGCTCGTCGACCTCCAGCAGCCGGTGGCAGTACTTCGACCAGTCCACCACACGGCGGTGTTGGTGCACTCGCCGGCCAGGCTGGTGCCGCCACCCCGGGAGGTCAGCGGCGCGCCGTGGCGTCGGCACACCGCGACCGCAGCCACCGCCGCGTCGACCGTACGCGGCACGACCACCCCGAGCGGCACCTGCCGGTAGTTGGACGCGTCGGTGGAGTACGCGGCGCGGGAGCCGGTGTCGAAGCGGACCTCGCCGTCCACCTCGGCGCGCAGGTCGGCGGCGAGACCGGCCAGGTCGATCCGGTGGGCCGGTTCGGATGGCCGCCGGACCGGATCGGGCAGTACCCCGGTCACGACCGCAGCTCGTTGATCTTGTCGCGGGCAATGGTGGCCAGGGTCGCCGCCTTGTGCGGCTGGCCGCGCAGGAACGCCTCGGTGAAGTGCTTCGCCTGGTCGTACTTGACCTTGCCGGGCATCGGCGGCTCGTTCGGGTTGACGTCGCAGTCGACCAGCGCCGGGCCGGGGTGCGCGAGGGCCTCCCGGATCGCGCCGGGCACCGACTTCGCGTCGGTGACCTTGACGCCGAAGCTGCCGCAGGCCCGCGCCCAGGCCCCGAAGTCGGCCTCCGGCTGCCGGTGCCGCACCGCGTACTCGGGGTAGCCGAGGACGATCTGCTCCCAGAGGATCTGCCCGTACGAGTTGTTGTTGTTGACCACGACCTTGATCGGCAGTTCGTGTCGTACGGCGGTGAGGAACTCGGCCATCAGCATGGCGAACCCGCCGTCACCGACGTACGCGATCACCTGCCGGCCCGGATACGCGTGCTGCATCGCGATCGCGTACGGCAGGCCGGGCGCCATCGTCGCCAGGTTGCCGGAGAGGAAGAACTCACGGTCGCCGCGGATCGTCCAGTGCCGGGCCGACCAGGTGGCGATGGTGCCCGAGTCACAGGTCAGGATGGCGTCGTCGGCCGCGGCGTCGTCGATGCAGCTCATCAGGTACTGCGGAGCGATCGGCGCCCGCTCCGGGTCCGCCAAGCTGGCCATCTCCGACCGCCAGGCGGCCATCCTGCGCTGGCACGTCTCGAGGAACGACCGGTCCGGGCGACGCGGGAGCAGCGGCAGCAGTTGGCGCAACGCCTGGCGGGCGTCCGCGCAGACCGGTGCGTCGACCGGCAGCCGCATCCCGATCAGGCTGGGATCGACGTCGATCTGCACCACCTTCGCCTGCCCCGGCGCGGGCAGGTACTTCCCGTACGGGAAGGAGGTGCCCACCATCAGCAGGGTGTCGCACTCCTCCATCAGCTCCTCGCTCGGCGCGGTGCCGAGCAGGCCGAGCCCGCCGGTGGTCAGCGGGTGGTCGTCGGGCACCACCTGCTTGCCCGGCAGGGTCTTCACGATCGGGCTGGCCAGGGCCTCGGCCACCGCGAGTACCTCCGCGCGGGCGCCCCGGGCCCCCACCCCGACCAGCATGGCCACCTTCCGGCCCGCCTGGAGCACCTCGGCCGCCTTCGCCAACTCCCGGGGGTCCGGCGGCAGTTGCGGGTACGACAGCACCGCCAGGCTCGTCGGCGGTCGCCCCGGGCTGACGTGCCGGTACGGGTCCTCGGAGGCGAGCGCGACCTGCACGTCGTTGGGGAAGGTCAGGTGGGCCACGGTCCGCCTGCTCAACGCGGTACGGATGGCCAGGTCCACCACCGCCGGCATCTGCTGCGGGTTGGTGACCATCAGGTTGTACGCGGCCACGTCCTGGTAGAGCTGCGTGGTGTGCACCTCCTGCTGGTAGTGCGAGCCGAGCACCGAGGTCTCCTGCATGCCGGTGATCGCCAGCACCGGCACATGGTCGAGTTTGGCGTCGTAGAGCCCGTTGAGCAGGTGGATCGCCCCCGGGCCGGAGGTGGCCACGCAGACGCCGAGGCGGCCGGTGGCCTTGGCGTACCCGGTGGCCATGAAGGCGGCGGCCTCCTCGTGGTGCACCAGCACGAACCGCAACTTCTCCTGTTGTCGACGGAAGCCCTCCATCAGCCCGTTGATGCCGTCCCCGGGCAGACCGAAGACGGTGTCCACACCCCACTCCACCAGCCGTCGGGCCAGGCTCTCGCCCACGATCTCCTGCACGTCGTCCTCCTCGTTTCCTGGTCAGTCCTTCGTCCGTGGGTCCCCACGACGGGATGCGCGCCGTTGCCGGAGGGCCGCCGCGAACAGCGAGACACCCAGTGCGGTGTTGCCCCAGCGGCGCAACGCGGCGCGGACCCGGCCGGGCGGCGGAGATGGCGGCGGGCCGGGCACCCGCGTCTGGTCCACATCGGGGTACGCGAGCCGCGCCGCGTCCACCGCCTCCTGCTCGGTCAGCACGGCCCGGTTACCGAGGACCGCGACACCGGCCTGGTCGTCGCGGTAGCGCCAACGCCACACCTGACCGTCGGGCCAGCGTTCGATCCGCTCTCCCGGCCGGTCCGGCGCCGGCAGTTCCGGCTCGCTCTCCGGGGCACTGTCGTCCGGTTGCCGGGCGGCCCGCAGGTCGGCGCCGGTCAGGTCGCCGAGGCGCGCGGCGTCGCCCCGGCGCAGCGCCCGGGCCAGCAGGAAGGCCAGCGCCCCGGCGAGCACCGGCAGCACCAGCGCCAGCACGCGGAACACATCGAGCACGTCGTACAGCGGCACGCGCAGCAGCCGGGCGATGACGTCGTCGCCGGCCGCGACGACCAGCACTCCGAAGAAGGTCAGGGCCATCACCCCGACCCCCATCCGGACCGGGTGGTCGCGGGGCCGGTCGAGCAGGTGGTGTGCCCGGCGGTCCCCGCCGCACCAGCGTTCCAGGAACGGCCAGGCGTAGAGGGCGAGAAAGGTGACGCCGCCGAGCACCACGCCCGGGAAGAACGGCGCGGGCACCAGGTGACCGGCGACGTGGATCTCCCACGGCGGGAACAGCCGCAACGCCCCGTCGCCCCAGGCGACGTACCAGTCCGGTTGGGCGGGCGAGGTGGCCTGGTCGGGGGCGAACGGCCCGTAGAGCCAGACCGGGTTGATCTGCACCAGACCGCCGAGCGCGAACAGCACCGCCAGCACCCAGGCGAACAGCGCCAGGGAGCGCAGCGTGTAGCTGGGGTAGAGCCGGGAGCCGACCACGTTGTGCTCGGTCCGGCCGGGGCCGGGGAACTGGCTGTGCTTCTGCCGGACGATCATCGCGAGATGCGCGGAGACCAGCGCGACCAGCAGCGCGGGCACCAGCAGCACGTGCGTGACGAACAGCCGCGGGATCATCTCGGCGGAGGGGAACTCGCCGCCGAGGCCGAGGAAGGCCAGCCACGAGCCGACCAGCGGGATCGACTCCACCACCGAGACGATGATCCGCAGGCCGAGGCCGGAGAGCAGGTCGTCGGGCAGGGAGTAGCCGGTGAAGCCGTTCGCCAGGGCCAGCGTCAGCATGGTCACGCCGACCAGCCAGTTCAGCTCCCGAGGCTTGCGGAACGCGCCGGTGAAGAAGATCCGGACTAGGTGCACCAGGATCGCCGCGACGAAGACCAGGGCCGCCCAGTGGTGGGTCTGCCGGATCAGCAGCCCCGCCCGTACGTCCCAACTCAGCCGCACAGTGGAGGCGTACGCGGCGGAGGTCGTGCTGCCGTCCAGCGGGGCGTACGCGCCGTGGTAGACCCGGTCGGCGGAGCTAGGTTCGAAGAACAGGGTCAGGTAGACGCCGGTGAGGATGAGCGCGACGAGGGAGTAGAGGGCGATCTCGCCGAGCATGAACGACCAGTGGTCCGGGAACACCTTCGCCAGTGCCCGGCGGGTCAGCGGGGAGAGTCGCAGCCGGTCGTCGACCGCGCGGGCCAGTCGGTCGACGATCACGGCCGGCTCCAGAAGCCGGCGCCGGGCGGCGCGGTGAAGTCGCCCGTGGCCCGCAGGTGACCGTCCGGGTCGACCTCGACCGGCAGGCCGGGCAGCGAACGGGCGGCGGGTCCGGCTACCGGGGCGGCGTCGGCCAGGAGGTCGAACGACGACTGGTGGCAGGGGCACAGCAGCCGGCCGGTGCCCTTGAGGTAGAGCCGCACCGGGCAGCCGGCGTGGGTGCAGAGCAGCGAGTAGACGACCAGTCCGGCCAGGTGGCCGGCGGCCGGCGGCCGGGTGAACCGCTCCGGTGCCAGCCGGACGGCGAAGGCCGGGGCGTCACCGGCGTCGACGCCGCCCTCGGGGAACACCCCGACCAGCGTCCCGGCCGGCACGTCCTCGGGTCGCAGCGGCTGCCCGCCGCTGGTCAGCAGCCGTACGCCCGGCCCCCACGGGGTGTCCCGGCGGGCCCGCACCGGGTGGCCACGGTCCCAGGGGAGCAGTGACCGGAGCGGGAACAGCGCCGCGACGCCGAGCGCGGTCAGCGCCAGACCCAGCGGGGCGACGAGGCCGCGTCGGCGGATCGGGCTGTCCGGTGCGCTGAGCTCGGCGGCGGTCAACGCCTGCTCGACCGGCGGCGGGGTGAAGCCCTCGTGCTCCTCGACGTACCCGCCGACCGGCGCCAGCCGGCGTCCCCAGATCGCCAGGCCGGTAGCCAGCCCGGCGAACGCCACCGCCAGGCACACCCCCTCCCAGCGGGTCTGCCCACCGAGACCGTAGACGACCGCGAAGCCGATCGCGCCGGCCGCGCTGACCAGGAAGGACAGCGTGATCCGTCGGGTCACTCCGGGCGGCGCCGGCGCCACCGGTGGACGTCGGCTCACTCCCCGGCCCTCCGGCCGAGCCAGCGGGCCGCGGCGACGAGCAGCCCCAGCGTGACGATCCAGGCGACGAGGCCCTCGGCCAGCGGGCCGATCCGGCCGAGCGGGTTCCCGCCCCGGTCCGACCGCTGGCCGCGCAACTGCTGGACGTAGCCGACCAGGTCGTCCACCTGCTGGTCGGTGAAGACCTGGCTGGGGAAGACCGGCATCAGGCCGGGGCCGACGCGGATCGCCTCGGCGACCTGGACCGGCGTCGCGTCGTACAGCGGTGGGGCGATCCAGCCGCTGGTCAGCGGCGCCCCGGCGCCGGCTGCGCCGTGACAGGGGGCGCAGTTCGTGGCGAAGAGTTCCCGCCCGGAGGTGAGGCGGCCCGGGGCGACCCGGGGAATCCCCGGGCCGCCACCGCCGAAGCTGGTCACGTGGTCGACCAGCGCGGCGATCTCGCCGGCCGAGAAGACCGGCTCGCCACGGCGCGGTTGCCGCTGCTCGGACGGGAGGGGCATCCGTCCGGTGGCGACCTGGAAGTCCACCGACGCGGCCCCGACCCCGACGAGCGAGGGGCCGCGCTGGCTGCCCTGACCCTGATCGCCGTGGCAGCTCGCGCAGTTCTGCCGGTACAACGCCTCGCCCCGGTTCCCCCCGCCGGGCGTCACCATGGTCGGACTGCCGCTCGGCGTCACCATGGTCGGGCTGCCGCCCGGCCCGGCGGGGCCGGGTGGCGTGGGCGCCGCGAGGGCTGCCGGTCCGGCGACCAACGCCAGTGCCGCGCCCGCCGCGCCGGCCCGCCACCGCTGGTACGTCCGCTTCCGCATCGCTCACTCCAGGGTGTGCAGGTAGGCGGCGATGTCCCGGGCGTCGATCGCGCTGACCCCCAGGTCCGGCATGGCCGTGCCGGGCTCGACCGCCTGCGGATCGGCGATCCAGTGCTGCAGGTTGTCCGCGTTGTTCACCAGGTTCCCGGCGATGTAGGAGCGGGACCCGAAGTGGGTCAGCGGCGGGCCCACCAGACCGTTGGCCCGGTCGATGCCGGGGATGGTGTGGCAGGAGCCGCAGCCGTACCGGGCGATGAGCGTCGCCCCCCGGTCCGGCTGTCCGCCACGGACCTCGGGCGGCGGAGGCGGGTCGGTGCGCGCGCACCCGGGCACGACCAGCAGCCACGGCAGCGCCACCAGCAGGGTCAGCGGCCCCCGGATCCGGCGGTTCACGACGCCACTCCCTCGGTGGCCGCCCGCCGGCCCCCGCTCTCCGGCGAGGTCACCCGCTCCGGGCGTCGCCGTTGCAGGGCCGACAGCCAGCGCAGGAACGTCGCCAGGGCGGCGATCAGCGCCACGACGTCCATCGGCGCCCACATCAGCAGCCCGGCCAACTGCTGGTCGGCCAGTGGGTCGGCACCGAGCACCGCCACCGGGTAGACCGGCCGGGGCGCGAAGGTGAGCACGGCGCCCAGCGCGGACGCCGGCAGCATGGTGCCGATCAGCAGCAGCATGCCGGTCGGCGCGGGCAGCCGGTGCCGGGGAGCGCCGAGCAGCGGCGCCCAGAGCAGCCAGGCCGACCCGACGAAGCAGGCGTGCTGCACCACGTGCACGACCGGGTGCCGCTCGGCGGCGAGATAGGGCACGGGCAGGTGCCAGAACCAGAGCACGACCGTCTGGAGACCGCCCGCGACCAGCGCCACGACCACCGGGCGACGCAGCCACCGGCCCGGTCCGGTGACCCGCAGCCGGGCCAGCCGACGACGTAGCGCCGCCGGGCAGGCCAGGGTCAGCGGCAGTCCGGCGGCCCCGGCCGCGAGCAGCGGTCCCGCGACGAGCAGCAGCAACATGTGCTGCGTCATGTGCACGGCGAGGCCCCGGGCTGCCAGCGCGGCGATCGGACCGTTCTGGGCGGCGAGCAGGACGAGCAGGCCGGCTCCGAAGGCGACCACCCGCCAGCCCGGCAGGACGTCGCCGACACCTCGCCGGGCCCACAGCTCGTGGACGCCCCGCCCGTAGCCGGCGGCGAGCAGGGCCAGCACGGTCACCAGCAGCATGGCGAGAATGCCGCCGGCCACCTCGTCCGCGCCCGCAGGCCCGGGGGCGGTCAGCGCTGGCATGGCGGTAGCACCAGCAGGGCGACGCCGCCCAGCATGATGATGGTCAGGAAGAGCAGGTTGGACCAGATGCCAACCACGGCGAGCAGCCGGCTGCGCCCCACCGACCGGTCCGCGCCGTCCGGTGGCGGCGGCGAGTCTGCGGTACGCCGCCAGAGCAACGTGGACGCCAGCAGCGCGCCCACCGTGGCCAGCGCCGGCAGCACCACGGCGGCCCCGAGGACGGTACGCAGCGGGACCGCGCCGATCCGCTCGGACCCGCTGGCACAGGTCAACTCGTCGACTCCCCAGCCGGCCAGCAGGTGCACCGCCCAGGCGACCGCGCCGCCGAGCACGGCGTACCAGAGCAGCAGCCCGCCGGCGAGGCGGACCCGGGGTCCGGGATGGGTGCTCATCACAGCCTCGGGGAGAGGTAGATGACGAACAGGATGGCGACCCAGACCACGTCGACGAAGTGCCAGTAGATGGCGGCGTTGCGGACCCGGTCGTGGCGGTGCGCGCCGAAGCTGCCGCCACGTAGGGAGGCGGCCAGCAGCCAGGCGATCATGGTCAGCCCGACCGCCACGTGCAGCCCGTGGAATCCGGTGATGACGTAGAAGAGCGACCCGTAGGCGTCGGTGGTGATGGTGAAGTGGCGCAGCTTGTCCGTGTACTCGGTGGCCTGCATGGCCAGGAACGTCACCCCGAGCAGGAGGGTGGCGGCCAGGCCGGACCGCAGCCGCCAGCGCTGCCCCTTGCGGATGCCGCGCTCGGCCCAGACCATCGGCAGGCTGCTGGGCACCAGCACGGCGGTCATCACCAGCGGGAGCAGCAGCTCCGGCGGCTCGATCCCCGGTGGGGGCCACGGCGCGCCGTACTGGAAGCGCAGGTAGAAGTAGCTGCCGAGCAGGCAGGCGAAGAGGGTGGCCTCGGTGACGACGAACATCACCATCCCCCACCAGCCGGTGGACCGGCCGACCGGCAGTTCGGTGGTCAGCGCCTCGGTGCCGGTGACCGCCGCGATGGTCCTGGTCATCGGCTCGCCCCGACTTCCTGGTCCGGCCGGCGCGGCGGCCAGAGCCAGACCGCGATGGTGCCGGCCACCGCCACGGCGGCCACGGCAGCCAGTGGGTACCAGGCGAACAGCAGCGCGGTGAAGAAGACCAGCATCGCCACGGCGAGCAGCAACGGTTGCAGGGACGCCTCCGGCATCTCCACCGCCCGCTCCCGACGCCCGTCGAGTTCGCTGGTGAGCAGGGTCGTCCGCCCGTCGGCCAGGATCCGGTCCGGGTCGGCGCCCATCGACTCCCGGCTCGGTTCGTCCCAGACCGGGTGCACGCTGTGCACCCGGGGCAGGACCGGGAAGTTGTACGGCTTCGGCGGCGAGTCGGTGGCCCACTCCAGGCTGTCGCCACCCCACGGGTCCGGGCCGGCCGGCCGGCCGCGCCGGATCGCGTGCCCCACGCCGACGAGGACCAGCAGCAGCCCGACCGCCAGCACGTACGCCCCGATGGTGCTGACCAGGTTCCAGCCGTCCCAACCCAGCTCGCCCGGGTAGGTGTAGACCCGTCTCGGCATGCCGAACAGCCCGTAGAGGTGCATCGGGAAGAACGTGCCGTGCATGCCAGCGAACACCAGCCAGAACGCCCACCGGCCGAGCCCCTCGTGGTACATCCGCCCGGTGATCTTCGGCAGCCAGTAGTAGATGCCGGCAAGGATCGGGAAAACCGCCCCACCGAAGAGCACGTAGTGGAAGTGGGCGACCACGAAGTAGGAGTCGGTCACCTGCTGGTCGAAGGCGGTCAGCGCGAACATGGCGCCGGTGAACCCGCCGAGCACGAAGGTCACCACGAACCCGATCACGAACAGCAGTGGCACCCGGAGCACCAGGCGGCCGAGCGCCATGGTGGCAAGCCAGGCGAAGATCTGGATTCCGGACGGGATGGTGATGACCGTGCTCGCCGCGCTGAAGAAGCTGTACGAGAGCTGGGGCAGCCCGGTGGCGAACATGTGGTGCACCCAGACGCCGAACGAGATGATCGCGATGGACACGAGGGCCAGCACGATCAGCGCGTAGCCGACCACGCCCCGCCGGGTGAACGCGGGCAGCACGGCCGAGACGATGCCCAGGGCCGGCATCACGATGATGTACACGTCCGGGTGGCCGAAGATCCAGAACAGGTGCTGCCAGAGCAGCACGTTCCCGCCGGCGTCCGGGTCGAAGAAGTGGGTGCCGAACCGGCGGTCGAGGAAGAGCATCGCGTTGTCGAGGTTCAGCGCGGGCAACGCGAAGATCACCATGAAGGCGGTGACGACGATCGCCCAGACGAACAACGGCACCCGGTTCAGCGACATGCCCGGAGCGCGCAGCTTGAGCGCGGTGACGATGAAGTTGATCGAGCCGGCGGTGGTGGCGATGCCGAGGAACAGCAGCCCCAGACTGTAGACGTCCATGTGCAGGCCCGGGGTGTGCTGCTCGTCGGTCAGCGGCACGTACGCGAACCAGCCCGCGTTCGGGGCCGCCCCGAAGGGCAGGCTCGCCCACATGAACAGTCCGGCGAACAGGAACACCCAGTAGCCGAGCGCGTTCAGCTTGGGGAAGGCCATGTCCCGCGAGCCGATCATGAGCGGGACCAGGAAGTTGCCGAACCCGAAGAGCATCGGGGTGGCGAACAGGAAGATCATCGCCGTGCCGTGCATGGTGAAGAGCTGGTTGTACTCCCCGGGCGAGAGCAGCCGCGACTCCGGCCGGGCGAGCTGGGTACGCATCGCCAGGGCGCTCAGCCCGGCCAGGACGAAGAACAGCCCGGCGGTGACCAGGTAGCGCCGGCCGATCCGCTTGTGGTCCACCGTGGTGAACCAGGAGCGCAGCGAGGGCCGTTCGGCCCAGTGCGCCTCCAGCCGGGCCAGGTCCTCCTGGCTGACGACGGGTGCCGGTGCGGCGGTCGTGGACACTCCTCCCTCCCCTCCGCTCACGTCAACGACTGCAGGTAGGCGACGAGGTCCGGCAGCCGGGCCGCGTCGACCGGTTGCGGCGGCATGCGGTTGCCCGGCTTGACCGTCTGCGAGTTCGCGATCCAACCGCCCAGATGGCCGCCGTCGTTGGGCACCGCTCCCGCCCCGATGCTCCACCGGGAGCCGACGTCGGACAGGTCGGGACCGACCCGGCCGTTCGCGCCGGTGCCCCGGATGGCGTGACAACCGGCGCAGCTGCCCTGCACGAACGCCTGCTGCCCGCGTCGCTGCGCGTCGGTCTGCGGCTGGGGTGCGGGTGCACCGAGTCGGGTCAGCCAGGCGTCGAAGTCGCTGCGGGGCTCGGCCACCACGAGGAACGCCATGTGCGCGTGCTGGGTGCCGCAGTACTCGGCGCACTGGCCCCGGTAGCGGCCGGCCCGCTCGGCGTGCAGCCAGGTCTCCCGTTCCTCCCCGGCGATCAGGTCGGTCTTCGGCATGAGCTGCGGCACCCAGAAGCTGTGCAGCACGTCGGCGGTACGCAGCCGGATCCGCACCTTCTCGCCCACCGGGATGTGCAGCTCGTTGGCGGTGGCCCCGGCGACACCCGGCACCCGCACCTCCCACCACCAGCGGTGGCCGGTGACCTCGATGACGGGTGCCCGGGGGCCCGGACCGTCACCCAGCGCGGCGAGGTCGCGCAGCCCGAGGCTGTAGACCGTCACCAGGATCACCAGCGGCACCCCGGCACCAGCGACCGCGACGAAGCGCAGCGGCTGGCCGTGCCGGACCCGGACCTCTGGTCGGCGGCGGAACACCAACGCCCAGAGCAACACCAGCATGACCTCGGCGAAGACCGCCATGGAGATCCAGAACAGCGCCCACCACAGCCCGGCTACCCGGCCGGCGCCCACCCCCGCCGGGTCGAGTGTGGACGGCGCCTGCCCGGTGCAGCCGGCGGACGCCAGCACGCCACCCAGCGCCACCGGGGTGAGGTGCCGACGCCAGCGCTGCCACCGGGAGCGCGTCGTCGGATCGTCTCTCGTGTCCACCGGCACCAACCCTAGTGACTTCGCACCCTCATATCAGGTTTTAGGTGGATTGGGAAAATTGGCCGCTTTTGGCTGATTAGAGTGGGTGCACAGGTAGGCAGCAGGCGAGCATCGACGGCGCGGACGGGACGAGGATGCGCACTTCCACCGTTGAACTGACCGCAGACTCCGCACGGGGCCGCGCGGCCCGACGTACGACCGCCTGGATCGGCGGTGGCCTCGCCGCCGCGGCCGGACTCGCCGGCGGCCTGCTGGCCCCGACCGATGCCCTCCAGGGCCAGGCGCAACGCCTCATGTACCTGCACGTACCAGCCGCCTGGGTGGCCTACCTGGCGTTCGTCGTCGTGCTCGCGGCCAGCGGTGCGTACCTCGTCCGGGCCGACGCCCGGTGGGACGCCATCGCCCTGGCCGCCACCGAGATCGGCGTGGTCCTCACCGTGCTGACCCTCACCACCGGGGCACTCTGGGGCCACCTGGTCTGGGGGACCTGGTGGGCCTGGGATCCCCGCCTGGTCAGCACCGCTCTGCTGCTCCTGGTGTACGCCGCCGCGCTAGCCCTGCGCCGGGCCCTCGCCGAACGGACCGGTGCACCGTGGCACGGTGACCCGACGGTCGCCCGCCCCGTCGCCGTCCTCGGGATCGGCGGCTTCCTGCTCGTTCCCGTGGTGCACTTCTCGGTGCGCTGGTGGCGCTCGCTGCACCAGCAGGCCACCATCCTCGCCCCCGAACGACCGCCGATCGACCCCCGGATGGCGCTCGCGTTGCTGCTGGCCGTGGCCGCGGCGACCGTCGCCGCCACCTGGGTGCTGGCCCACCGGGTGGTGCGGTCGCAGCGCCGACCCGACCCGGCCCGTGCCCCGCTGCGGGAGCGACGGCCGGTGCCGGCGCGGGTGCGATGATCCGCCGCCCCGGACGCCTGGCGCTGGTCGCGGTACTGCTCGCCACGGGCGGACTGCTGGTGGCCGGCGCGCTGCGCGACACCCTCACCTACTACCGCACCCCGGGCGAGGTGCTGGCCGACCCGGACGCGGCACGGCAGCGGGTCCGCCTCGGCGGCGAGGTCGTCCCGGGGTCGATACGACGCGACGGTGACCTGGTGGTGTTCCGCCTGGCCGACCGGGGCGACGAGGTGACCGTACGACAGCGCGGGGTGCCTCCGGAGACCTTCCGGGAGAGCGAGGACGCGGTCGTCGAGGGCCGGCTCGGCGCCGACGGCGTGTTCGACGCCGACCACGTGGTGGTGCGACACGGCAACGAGTACGGACCCGCCCCGGAGCCGGCCGATGCTCGGTGACTTCGGCACCGCCAGCCTCGCCGCCGGACTCGTCGCCGCTCCCCTCGCCGCGCTGCTCTGGCTCCGGGTGGCGCTGGCCGGAGCGCCGGCCCGGCCCGCCCGGCTGGCCACGGTCGGCGCGCTGCTCGCCGCCGGAGCAGCCTGCGCCGCGCTGGAGGCGGCACTGTTGGCGCCCGACTTCAGCGTGCGGTTCGTCGCCGAGAACGGCGGCCGACACGTACCCACCTACTACGCGGTCACCAGCCTGTGGTCGGCGATGGACGGGTCGCTGCTGCTCTGGCTCCTGGTCCTCGCCGGGTACGGCGCCCTGCTCGCCCGAGGGCGACCGGACCGGCTGCGCGGGTACGCGATGGTGGTGGTCAGCGTGGTCAGCACCGGCTTCTTCGCGCTCTCCACCTTCGCGGCCAACCCCTTCCGGACCGTGGACCCGGTCCCGCTCGACGGGCCGGGCCCGAACCCGCTGCTGCAACAGCACCCGGCCATGGGCGTGCACCCACCGCTGCTGTACGCCGGATACCTCGGCATGCTGGTGCCGTTCGCGCTGGCGTTGGCCGCCCCGCTGGCCGGGCGGGCCGGACGGCGGTGGCTCCGGGTGGCCCGCCCGTGGGCACTGGCCGCCTGGTGCGCGCTGACCGCCGGCATCGTGCTCGGCGCCTGGTGGTCGTACGCGGTGCTGGGCTGGGGCGGCTACTGGGCCTGGGACCCGGTGGAGAACGCCTCCCTGCTGCCCTGGCTGACCACCACGGCCCTCCTGCACACCAGCCTCGCCGGCCGGGCGCGGGAACGCTGGAACCAGGTGCTGGCCTGCGCCGGCTTCCTGCTGGTGCTGCTCGGCACCTTCCTGACCCGCTCCGGCGCGGTGGCCAGCGTGCACGCGTTCACCGAGTCGCCGCTGGGGCCGCTGCTGCTCGGCTTCGTCCTGCTGGCCGTACTGGCCGCCACCGTCCTCACCGGACGCCGCCAACAACCGGGGTCGCTACCCAACGCCGCGCCGCTGTGGTCCCGGCGCACCGCCGTGCTGGTCAACGCCGTCCTGCTGGTCACCGTCACCGCCGTGGTGCTGATCGGCACCGTGCTGCCGCTGCTCACCGAGCCGCTCACCGGCAGCCGGGCCAGCGTCGGGGCCAGCTACTACCAGCGCACGGCGGTGCCGCTGGCCGTGGTGGTGCTGCTGCTGGCCGGGCTGCCACCCGCACTACGCGGCCGGAACCCGGGCGAGGCGCGGCGCCGTCTCGTCCTGCCCGGCGCGGCGGCGCTGGCCACGGTGGCCACCGTCGGCCTGCTCAGCCGGCCCGGTCCCGCGGCGCTCACCGCGTTCGGGGCAGCGGCCTTCGTCCTGACCGGCCTGGTCGCCACGCGCGCCCGGCCCCGGGCCGCCGCGCTGGGGCACGCCGGACTCGCCCTGCTCGCCGTGGGCGTCGCGGCTTCCTCGGCGTACGCGCGGGCCGACGAGCGGACCCTGCGGGTGGGCGAGACGCTGCGGGTGTCCGATGTGTCGGCGCGGCTGACGTCAGTGCAGCGTGCCGCACCTGGCGGCCGGATGACGGTGCGGGCTCGGCTGGCGGTCTCGTCGGGCGACACCACCCGCACGGCCGCCCCGGCGCTGCGGTACGACCCGGCACGGGACACCGTGGTCACCGTCCCGGCAATCGACGAGGGCCTCCGCCGCGACGTCTACCTCACCCTCCTCGCCGTGGCCGAGGACGGCGGCAGTGCGACCGTACGGCTGGCCGTGAACCCGCTCGTCGGTCTGATCTGGGCCGGCGGCGCGGTCGGCACCGCCGGTGGCCTGCTCGCCGTGGCCGGCGTGGCGCGATCCCGTCGGCCACGGCGACCGGAGCCGGTCGCAGCCGGCGCACCGGTGGCGGCGGGAGCACCGGCGTGAGCGCGGGGGTCGGACGGTGGCGGCGGATCCGGCTCGCCCCGGCGGCGGTCCTGCTGCTGGCGGTCGCCCTCGGGCTCGTACTCACCGCCGAACACCGCACCCGCGCAGGCGGCGACGGACCACGACCGGCGGTGGCCGCACCCGCGTTGGCCGGCACCACCCTCACCGGTGAGCGGTTCGACCTGGCGGCGGCACGCGGAGACGTCGTCCTGGTCAACGTCTTCGCGTCGTGGTGCGGCCCCTGCCGGGACGAGCTGCCGCTGCTGGTGGAGACCGCCCGGGACTGGTCACCACGGGGGCTGCGGGTGGTCGGGCTCAACCTGCGCGACGGGCCGGACGCGGTCCGTGCCCTGCTCCGGCAGACGCGGGCCGACGCACTCACCGTGTTGCCCGATCCCGACGGCGTCCGGGCCGTCGAGTGGGGTGTCCGGGGCGTGCCGGAGACCTTCCTGGTGGACCGCGACGGACGCGTCGTCGCGCACCGGAACGGTGTGGTCACCCGACAGTGGCTTCGGGACGAGCTGTCCGCCCTGCTGGGTGCGGCGTGACCCGTCGACGTCCGGTCGTCGCGCTGGGCCTGGCAGTGCTGCTCGCGCTGGCGGTCGCCGGGCTGCTCCGGTCGACCGGGTCGGCGGACCGGGCCGACCCGGTCGCCGACATAGCCGCCGGACTCCGCTGCCCCGCCTGTCAGGGAGAGTCGGTGGCCGACTCGCGATCCCCGATCGCCGCCTCGATGCGCCAGGTGGTCGCCGACCAGGTGGCGCAGGGCCGCAGCCCGGAGGAGATCCGCCGCTGGTTCGTCGCCCGGTACGGCGAGGAGGTCCTCGCTGCGCCGCGCGTACGGGGGCTCGCGCTGTTGCTCTGGGTGGTGCCCGCAGTGACGCTGCTCGGCGTCGGCGCCGCCGCGGCGCGTACCCTGCGACGCCGACCCCCGGACGGCGAACGCCGGCGGCCGGACGGCGCCTCGGCCCCGGTCCGCCGTCGACGACCTCGCCTCGCCTGGTGGCTCACCGCCGCCGGGCTGGTCGCCCTCGTGGCGACGGTGGCCATGGCCGCCGACCGGCTGGTGCCGCCGGCCCCGCAGCGCCCGGCTGCCGACCCGACGGCAGTCACGCTACGGCTGGCCCAGGACCTGGAGAGTCAGCAGCGGTACGACGCCGCCGCGCAGCTGTACCGGGAAGCGCTGCGGGAGCGGCCCGACGACGACGTCCGGCTGCGCCTCGCCTTCGCTCTGCTGCGCTCGTCGGACGCCGCCGGGGCGGAAGAGGCCGCACGGCAGGTCCTCGAACACGCGCCCGACCTGCCCGACGGGCTGCTGGTGCTGGGCCTGGCCCAGCGGACCACCCGGCCGGCGGACGCGCCGACGACGCTGCGGCGCTTCCTCGCCGTCGCGGCGGGGCACCCGGCCGCCACGGAGATCCGTCGGCTGCTCGAACCCCGACCGCGCTCAGCGACGACGCCGGGACCGGGCCAGCAGAAAACCGAGTAGCAGACCGGCGGTCAGCATGGCCACCGCGCGGGGGGTGACCGCGGCGCGGAGCCTGCCCAGACCCGCTCTCGGGTCCACCACGGTTCCGGCCACGTCACCCGCAGCTCCCACCACCACGTCACCCAGCTTGCCGAGGTTCACGTGCCCACCGCTCTCTCGCGCCCACCGTTCCCTCGCGACCGTCACCTTCTCTTGCGCCCGTCGCCGGTCGGTACCCGGTGCGCCGACGACGAAACCCCGCCATGCTGCCGACCACGCCCAGGGTCACCACGGCTAGGGTCTGCGGCATGGTCGTCCCCCGCCTGAGCAAGGCCGAAGCACGTCGGATCGCGGTCCACGCGCAGGCGCTCGACATGCCGCGCCCGACCGACCTCGTCGCCGTCGTCGAGCGCCTCACGCTGCTGCAGATCGACCCCACGGCGGCCATCGCCCCCAGCGCCGACCTCGTGCTGTGGAGCCGGCTCGGCTCGGCGTACGACCCCGCCGACCTGACCAGGGCCGTCGAGACCGAGCGCACGCTCGTCGAGACCGTCGCCTACCTCCGGCCTCCCGGCGACCTGCCCGCCGTGCTCGCCGAGGCCCGCGCCCAGACGCACCCGTCCACCCGAGCGTGGCTGACGGAGAACGAGCCGTTCCGCCGGGACATCCTGGCGCTGCTGGCCACGCGGGGCCCGCTGCTGTCCCGGGACATTCCCGACACGAGCGTCGTGCCCTGGCCGTCGTCGGGCTGGACCAACAACCGGAACGTCACGAAGATGCTCGAGTGCCTGGCGCTGCACGGACACGTCGCGATCTCCGGACGCCGGGGGCGACAGCGCTACTGGGACCTCCCCGAGCGGGTCCACCCCGCCGACCTGCCGAGCCTCGACCTCGACGCGGCCGTCCGCCACCGCGACGAGCGCCGGCTCGCGGCGCTCGGCATCGCCCGGTCCAGCGGCCCCCAGCTACCCGGTGAGTCGCCGTACGTCGGCACCGCCGGCGAGGAGGTCGCCGTCGAGGGGACCCCGGGCACCTGGCGGGTCCACCCGGCGTACCTGGGCCTGCCGTTCGAGGGACGTACCGCGCTGCTATCGCCGTTCGACCGGCTGATCCACGACCGGGTCCGCGCCGAGCAGCTCTTCGACTTCGAGTACGTCCTCGAGATGTACAAGCCCAGGGACCAGCGCCGGTGGGGGTACTACGCCCTGCCCGTCCTCCACGGCGACCAACTCGTCGGCAAGCTGGACGCGACCGCCGACCGCAAGGCCGGCGTCCTCGTCGTCAACGCCGTCCACGAGGACGTGCCGTTCACCCCGGCAATGAGCGCCGGGGTCCGCGCCGAGATCGAGGACCTCGCCGACTGGCTCGGCCTCCGAGTCGCCTGACCCGGTTAGGTTTCCTGGGGCGGACCAGCGCGCCGAGATCGCGGCGGACGCCAGGCAGAACGCCGCAGCCGCGACGAGCGTCGGGCGACCGCCGAGGTGGACGGCGGCGGAGCCGAGCGGAATCGCCAGCACGATCGGACCGAAGATCACGGTGTTGGCGGTCCCGGCCACCCGGCCGAGCAGTTCCGTCGGCGTGTGCGTCTGCACGGCCGTCACCGCGGCGACCAACGCCCAGGGCAGGCCGACGCCAGCGACCACGGACGCCACCACCAGGCCGGGCCACCAGGGCAGGCAGCGCACCAGACAGCTGAGGGCGAACAGGGTCGTACCGACGACGCCCACGGTGACCGGACTCCACCGGACGATGAGCCGGCCCACGACGAGGCCGCCGACGATGGACCCGGCGCCCTGGGCGCTGAGCAGCACGCCGAGGAACGTGGACGGTAAGCCCAGATTCGTGGTGACGACGGCGTAGTTGGCCGCGGTCGTGAAGCCGGACATGCCGATCGATACGGCGGCGAGCACGACGGTGACGCGCGTCGCCGCCGGTCCGAACAGGGCGACGAGCCCGGTCCGGAACCCGGCTCGCCGTTCGGTCGGCGGCCTGGTCGGCACCTGCCTCAGCCGTACGGCCACGTACAGGACGGCGACCAGGACCGGCAGCGCGGCGCTGAGCACGACGACCGCGTGCCCGCCGTGCCACGCGTATAGGCCCGCCCCGGCCAGGGGCGCCACCAGCTTCATGCCCTCCTGGGCGCTGGAGCGCCAGCCGTTGACGTCGCCCAGTTCGGTGGGCGACAACGCGGCGGGCAGCAGCGCCGTCTCGCCCGCGTCGATAAGCACGTAGCTGACTCCGTAGGCGCCGGACACGGCGAAGATGAGCCAGGTCTGGTCGGGCCCACGCACGGCGAGGAGACTCAGCAGGACGGCTGCCAGGGCGAGGTTGACGGCGATCACCAGCGGTCGCCTCGGTGCCCGGTCGAGCAGACCGCCCAGCCAGGGACCGGCCAGCACCGGGGCGTACACGCAGAGGCCGGCCAGGGCGGCGAGGCTGGTGGAGCCGGTGAGGTCGAGGATCCAGATGCCGGCCACCAGCGACATGGCGCCGCTGCCGAAGCCCGACAACAGCGAGATCGCCACGAACAGCCCGGCGTTGCGGCGCATACACCCTCCCAGGTTGAGTCGAATCGACTCAGATCCTCAACCTTGAGTGCGGTCGGAGCAAGATGATGGAAGCGTGTCAATCTTCTGTTGACAGCAGGGTGTCCAGGCTCGCCGCGACCGTCCGTACCGGCACCGGCAGCCGTTCCTCCCCCGCTTCAGCGAGGTCGGCCGCGAGCAGCGCGGCCAACGCGTACAGCGGACCCGGGTCGGCGTCCAGGGCCAGCTCGGCGGTTCTCCGCACGAGCGCCGCGCGCCGGAACCGCGCGTCCCACCGCCGGTCCGCGTCGATCCACCGGTGCAGATCGAGGATCGCGGTGCGGATGGACGCGATCCGTACGGAGTACGCGAGGTCGCGTTCCTGCCGCCGGGACCGCCGTGCCGTCGCCAGGCGCTGTCGGCGCTGCTCGGCGGCCTGCCGACTACCGAGGCCCAGGGCGGCGGCGATCTGCGCCCACGTCACGCCCGCGTGCCGGGCCCGGTCGATCAGCTCGAGTTCCCGCTCGTCCAGCCGGACGCGGTCGACGGTGAGGTCAGCCAACTGAGCCATCTCCGGCATCATTCGTCAACGCTACATTGACAGCTGGCGACCGTCGCTCGTCCAGCCGCTCGGCGGTCACCCGGAGGACTCAGAAGTCGTCGGGGGTGCGGATCCGGTCGCGGATCCAGCCGCCGGCCGGCTTGAGCCGGCTGGTGCCGCCGAACTGTCCGCTGCCGCAGGTGCCGGTGGTGAAGACCGCGCCGGAGCGGAAGTCGTCGGAGAAGTTCCAGTTCGTCCAACTGATCTTCTTACTGGCCATCAGGTCGAGGTAGCGCTGGGCCATGGCGAAGTTGTTCGCGCCGTCACCTGTGTGCTCCTGGGTGCCGAACTCGGTCACGAAGAGCGGCAGCCGGTCGGCGGCCTGGGCGAACGTGTTGTAGTACAGGTCGCCGTGTGAGGCGGCGTAGAAGTGGAAGACGTACATCAGGTTGCCGCCGGTGACCGGAGTGGCCGCGATCGTGTCGACCCCGCCGCCGCTGCCGGAGACGCCGAGCGAGGACCAGTCCGGCGTACCGACCAGCACCACCGCCTCCGGGTCACGGCTACGGATCACTGGAACGACCTGCTCGGCATAGCTCCTGATGGCACTCCACGCCACCCCGTTGGGCTCGTTGGCGATCTCGTAGAGGACGTTTACCTTGTTCTTGTGCCGTTCGGCGATCTCGGCGAAGAAGGTACGGGCCCGGGTCAGGTTGACGTTCGGGTCGCCGGGGCTGAGCATGTGCCAGTCGACGATGGCGTACATGCCCCGGGCGGTGGCCAGCTCGATGTAGTTGTGCACCAGGTCGGTGAAGCGCTGTGGGTCGGTCTCGTAACCACCCTCCTGGACGTACATGGAGATCCGCAGCACGTCGGCGTTCCACTCGCGGGCGAGGACGTCCAGCGAGGCCGGGGTGGCGCAGTTCGCGTACCACTGGATGCCGTGGGTGCTCATGCCCCGCAACTGGACCGCCTTGCCGTTGCGGTTGCAGAGCTGGCGACCGCAGACCCGGAGCTGGCCGTTGGCCGCGACCGGCGTGCCGGCGGTCGGCGGCGGCGTCGTGGGCGGGACGGTGGTCGGCGGCGGGGTGGTCGGGGTGATGCCGCCGGTGCAGGGCCGACCGTTCAGGGTGCAGCCGGTCGGGCTGCCGGATCCGTTCGCGACGAAGCCGAAAGACACCGAGGCGCCCGGGGCGACCGTGCCGTTCCAGGACTGGTTGGTGAAGGTGTGGTGCTGGCCGCCGCTGGTCAGCAGCGCGTCCCAGTACGAGCCGATGGTGGTGCCGGCGGGCAGGTCGAGTTCCAGCCGCCAGGAGGTGATGGTGACGGCACCGGAGTTGGTGATCGTGTACCTGCCCTCCCACCCCGAACCCCAGTCGTTCACCTTGGTGAAGCTCGCGGTCGGCGCGTCGGCCGCACCGGCGGCGCTGGACAGGGCGAGCGGGACCAGCGCCACCGCCGCGACGAGGCTGGCCAGCAGGATCCTTCTGCCGCGCACGAGGCACCTCCGGGGACGGCGAGGAACTTACCGTCATCAAACAATAAACAAAGTTAAGTATTGGCGCAACGCGGACTGAAGCGGTAGGTGACACAGGCGAGATCAAGCAGGTCCGCAAGGTGGGAGGGCGGGTCGTCCGTCCACCAGGCGAGCCAGACCGGCAGGGGTGGCGCGTCGCGCACCGGCCGGTAGGCGACGCCAGGGCGGGGGTTCTGGTGGGCGGTGGCCTCGGAGGTGATACCGACCGCCTGCCCGGCGGCGATCAGAGTGAGCCATTCGTCCACGCCGTGCACGGAGCGGACCGCCCTCGGCGCCTGCCCGGACGGCCACAGGTCAGCGGTGGTGGTGCCGGTGCGGTCGTCGATCGCCACGGTGTGCCGGGTGAGATCGTCCAGGCCGACCGCTCGACGTCGAGCCAGGCGGCTGCCGGTGGCGACGGCTGCGTAGCGGGCCTCGACTCCCACCTGCACGGTGCGGAAGCGCTGGTCGCGCAGCGGTCGGCGGATCACCGCCACGTCCGCCACGCCCTCGGCGAGGCCGGCGCTGGCCGTGGCGACCTGGACGAACACCAGAGGCACCCGGGGATGCTCCGCAGCCCACGCCTTCTGCAGGTGGCGAGTATGTCTGCCCAGCGCGGCCCAGGCGTAACCGACCCGTAGTTCGGTCCGGGACCGTTCGACGACGCGGTACAGCGCGGCGACCTCGTCGAGCAGGGTCCGTGCCCGCGCCAGCACCTGCACACCGGTCGCGGTCAGCGTGACATGGCGGGCACTGCGGTGCAGCAGCCGGGTGCCGAGGGCGGCCTCCAACGCGGCGACGGTACGCGAGACCGCGGCCTGGGAGACGCCCAGAGAGGCAGCCGCACCGGTGAACGTGCCCGCGTCGACGACCGCGGCCAGCGCCCGCAGATGCCGCAGCTCCACCTCCATACGCCGAGCGTATAGCTGTTCCCGCAGCGCATTTCCGGTATCCGTCGCCGCCGCCGACAGTCAGGACATGCCCCTGAACCGCACCACGGCCCGTACCTCTGGAACAGCCGACCGACCAGCCGCCGCCGGCCGGGCCTCGCTGCTCGGCGGCCTGGCGACGATGGTCGCCAGCGCGACCAGCAACCAGGTCGGTGCCGCCGTCGGCGCGCACGCCTTCGCCACGATCGGACCGGCGGGCGTCGTCGCGGTCCGGCAGTTCGTGGCGGCTGCCGTCCTCCTACCGGTCGCCCGCCCGAACCTGCGCCGCTTCGGCTGGGCGCAGTGGTGGCCCACCCTTCTGCTGGGGCTGGTCTTCGCGACAATGAACCTGAGCCTGTACACGGCGATCGACCGGATCGGGCTCGGCCTGGCGGTCACGCTGGAGTTCCTCGGCCCGCTCGCGGTGGCGTTGGCCGGCTCACGCACGCGACTGGACCTGGCGTGCGCGGCCGGGGCGGCCGTCGGTGTGTACGTGCTGGTGATGCCGGATCCCAGCAGCGACTACCCGGGGCTGGGACTGGGCCTGGTCGCAGCCGGCTGCTGGGCGGCGTACATCCTGCTCAACCGCCTCGTCGGAGCCCGGCTGCCGGGCCTGGAGGCACCGGCGGCGGCGACCGCGGTCTCCGCACTGGCCTACCTACCAGTCGCCGCGGCCCTCGTCGCTCAGGGACAGCTGCACGGTGCCGGTGTCCGGTACGCGGTGGTCGCCGGGCTGCTCAGCTCCGTGGTGCCCTACGCCGCAGACCTGGTCGCCCTGCGGCGGGTGCCGGCGCGGTTCTTCGGCCTGGTCATGAGCGTCCACCCGGTCCTGGCCGCGCTCGCCGGGCTGGTCCTGCTGCACCAGGTCCTCGCGCCGCACGAGTGGGTGGGCATCGCCGTCGTGGTCGCTGCCAACGCGGCGGCCGTCGCCGCCCATGCCGGCACCCGTTCCACGACGGCAGCCCGACGTCGTGCCCGCCCTGCCGGGTGACGGCCGAGGCCGCCTCCGGCATACCCGTGGCCGTGTCGGACGGCTCGACGCTTTGGTGGAGGGTGGGACAGACCCGATCCGCGTCCATCCCGACGGGTGATCCGTCCGGCTCCGCCCCCCACCACCAGGGTCAGCTCCGGGCCTAGCGGTCCGTGCGCGGCTGGTTGAAGCGGACCATGTTTCCCGCCGGATCCCGGAACGCGCAGTCGCGTACGCCGTAGGCCTGGTCGACGGGCTCCTGGAGCACCTCGGCGCCGGAGGCACGGATGTGTTCGAAGGTGGCGTCGACGTCGTCGGTGACGAAGATGAGTCCGCGCAGCAGGCCCTTGGCGAGCAGCTCTGACTGCTTCTGCTTGTCCTCGGCGGAGGCGCCGGGGTTGGAGTCGGGCGTCTCGATGGTGATCTCCAGCTCGGGCTGGCTCGGCGGCGACACGGTCACCCACCGCATGCCCTCGAAGCTGACGTCCGTGCGGACCTGGAGACCGAGCACGTCGCGGTAGAACCCGAGGGCCTTGTCGTGGTCGTCGACGGTGATGAAGCAGTGCGAAACCTTGATGTTCATGCAGCTCACGCTACCTACGCGAGGCCGTGCGGGCTTCTCCGTTCCTGACCGGTCTGGTGAGAATCTTGGCGACGCACGGTGGGATGGCGGCGCCCGTCGCGTGGGTCCGCGCCCGGTAGGCGCTCGGGGTCTCGCCGACCAACTCCGTGAAGCGGGAGCTGAACGAGCCGAGCGAGGTGCAGCCGACGGCGAAGCAGACCTCGGTGACGGTCAGGTCGCCCCGACGCAGCAGCGCCTTGGCCCGCTCGATCCGCCTGGTCATCAGGTGGCTGTAGGGCGTCTCGCCGAACGCCGCCCGGAAGCTGCGCGAGAAGTGGCCCGGCGACATCAGGGCCTCCCGGGCGAGCGCGGGCACGTCCAGCGGCTCCGCGAAATCGCGGTCCATCCGGTCGCGGGCGCGGCGCAGCCGGACAAGGTCGTCCCGGTTCACCCCGCCAGCATGCCACGCCGCTCCGACACCCGCGCCGGTCGCACGGCGCGGGCGGGTGTCACCGGTACTCGCGTCGGGGGTCGAAGAGGCGCACCGGGTGTGCGGTCGTACCGGTCGTCGCCAGGTCGGCCAGGATCTCGCCGACGACGGGGACGAACTTGAAGCCGTGACCGGAGAAGCCGCAGGCCACGCTGACCTGTGGGTGTTCCGGGTGCGGCCCGATGACGAAGTGGTGGTCCGGCGTCAGGGTGTACATGCAGGTGGCCGCGGTGAGGAAGCGACCGGCGAGGGTGGGCAGGACGGTGGCGAGGTGGTCCCGCATGTCCTGGATCTCCTCGGGGTGCACCTGCCGGTCCACGGTCTCCGGATCGCAGGGCCGACCGCGACGGAAGAAAGCTACCTTGGCCCCGCCCTCCGGCCCGTCGATCGCCGGGAACCCGTAGATCTGCGTGCCCCCGCCGTCCTCGTGGATGTAGATCGGGTGCCGTCCGGGCTCGAAGGCGGCCACCCCGTCCCGGGGCTGGAACCAGTGCATGACCTGCCGCTCGACGGTGATCGGCAGGCCCAGGTCGGACAGGAGTCGCGGGGCCCAGGCACCGGGGCAGAGGACGAGCCGATCGGCCGAGTAGGAGCCGCGCGGGGTCGTCACCCGCACCCCGCCGCCGGGCAACGCCACCCAGCGCAGCACCGGCTCCTCGTACCGGAGGTCGGCGCCGTGCCGGGCGGCGAGCCGGTGGTGCGCGGCGACGGTCGCCTCGGGCCGGACGAAGCCGGCCTTGGCCTCGAAGAACGCCACCTCGTCGGGGCGCGGGCTGAAGGTCGGGAAGCGGCGACGAAGCTCGTCGGCGTCGAGGATCTCGTGGGGCAGGTCCCACTCCCGTGCGGCGCGCAGGCTACCCGCGAAGGTGAGGCTGTCGGCGGGACCGACGAAGAGGCCGCCGGTGAGCGACATGATGTCCTGCCCGACGTCGTGTTCCAGCTTCTCCCACAGCTCGTAGGCGCGCCGCAGCAGCGGCACGTAGGCCGGGTCCTCGAAGTAGGCCTGCCGGATGATGCGCGAGCCGCCGTGGCTGGACCCCCGGCGGTGCACCGGCTCGAACTTCTCCAGGCCCAGCACGCGCCGTCCCCGCGCGGCCAGGTGGTAGGCGGCGCTGCCGCCCATCCCGCCGAGTCCCACGACAATGACGTCATACGTTGCCACGTCCGCTGCCTCCTTCGGTGGGTGCCCGACCGGCCACCAGGCTATCGAGCACGGCCGTTGGCGGGTGTCCGCTGCGTCGGCCGCGTAACCGGCGCGCAACCGGCGGCTGTCAGCCTTGGCGCGACGTCCGGCACCGCCCGGCCAACCGGCGAAACCAGGTCGGTCGTCGGCCGCACCTCGGACCTTCGACGACTAAGGGGTGTCTGTCTTGAGCGGGTCACGACCTTCGGTGCTGATCGTGGGCGGTGCCGTCGACGGGGCGGGGACGGAGTGCGTACGGCTGGCCCAGGCGCACGGCCTCCGGGTGATCGTCACCGAGGCCGAGGAGAAGGTGGCCGGCGCGGGCCGGGCCGTCGAGCTGGCCGACCTCGCGGTCCCGTTGGACCGCCGGGACGTCGACGGCCACGTCGCCTGGGCGACCGCCAACGCGCAGCGGGAGGCCATCGTGGGCGTCTACTGCTTCCGGGAGTACGCGGTGCCGACCACCGCCGCCGTGGCCGAGGCCCTCGGTCTGCCCGGCAGCCCCGTGACGTCGGCCCTGCTCGTCCGGGACAAGTTCCGCTGCCGGGAACGGTTGCGGGCCGCCGGCTTCCCGCAGCCGCGCGGCACGATGTGCACGGGGCCCGACGACACGGTGGCCTTCGCCCGCCGGGTCGCCGGCCCGTGGGTGGTCAAGCCCAACGACGCGCACGGCAGCCTGGGCGTCACGGTGGTGCACCGGGCCGAGGACCTCCCGGCCGCGGTCGACGCGCTGCCGCCGGCCCACCGTACGTCGTTCCTGGTGGAGGAGTTCCAGCCGGGCGACGAGTACAGCGCGGAGGGGGTGTTCGTGGACGGTGAGCCGAGGGTGCTCGTGCTCACCCGGGAGACACCGATCCGGGACACCATCGTCGTGGAGGAGCTGACGATGCCCGCCCCGCTCCCGGCCGACCTCGCCGCGCGCGCCCGACGCGTCGTCGAGGACGGACTGCGGGCCGTGGGGCTCTCCTTCGGCACGTTCCACGTGGAGTTCTGGATCGACGGGGAGACCGTCGTCCTCGGTGAGGTGCACAACCGGCCGGCGGGCGCCCCCCGTGGCATGTCCATCCAGATGATCGAGGCGGTGACCGGCGTCAACGTACACGGGGTGGTGTTCGCGCAACTGCTCGGCCGTACGCCCCGGTTGGACCGCGAGGCCCGCGCGGGCGCGGCCACCCTGTTGGACGTGTACGCGCCGCCCGGCCGGGTTCAGGCGGGCCTGGCGGTGGAGACCGTGACCGCGGATCCGACCTGCCTCGGCCTGTACGTCAGCGTCCGCCCCGGCGACCAGGTGCCGCCGATCCGGCAGGCCGGTGACATGCCGGCGGTGCTGGTGGCGGTGGGTGAGTCGGTCGAGGACTCCCGCAAGAACGCCGCCCGCCTGGCCGATCTGCTCTCCCTGACCACCCAACCGCCCAACTGACCCATCGCCCCACGCGCGCCGCGCGGCCCCCTTTGCACGGTAGATCAAGAAGGAGGACAGCATGGCGACGATGCGGCTGGGGGACGGTCGCGGGTATGCGTTCGAGGAGTGGGGGGACGCCCGGGGGCGAGCGCTGTTCTGGCTCTACGGCGCCCCCGGGGGCCGGTTGGCTCGACACTCCGATCCGGACCTGTGGCGGCGGCTGGGGCTGCGGGTGGTGACGGTGGACCGGCCGGGATACGGCCAGTCGACTCCGCTGCCCGGACGTCCGGTGTCGCACGTGGCCGCCGACGTCGCGGCCGTCGCCGACCGGCTGGGCATCGACCGGTTCGCCGTCCAGGGCCTCTCCGCCGGAGGACCGTACGCGCTGGCCCTCGCGGCCCTGCTCGGTGACCGGGTCGCCGCCTGCGCCGCGGTCGGCTCGGTGGCGCCGTTGACGGTGGCGGAGGAGGCCGCCATGGCCGACATCAACCGGGAGTCGTTCCGGCTGGTGCGGGAGGAGGGCCGGGCCGGCCTCGCGCGGCGACTGACGGACCTGCGGGAGAAGATGCTCGCCGATCCGTACGGCAGCCAGGTCACCCACTCCCCCGACGCGTCCCCGGAGGAACGCGACTGGCTCACCCGACCCGAGGTCCGGCGGATCGCCGCCGAGAACCTGGTCGACGCGCTGCGGCCCGGCGTGGACGGCTGGGCGGACGACGCGGTCGCGCTGGTGCCGGGCCAGCCGTGGGGGTTCGATCCGGCCACGATCACCTGCCCGGTTCGCTTCTGGCACGGCGACGACGACGCCAACAGCCCGCTGTCCGCCGTGCGGCGGCTGGTCACGGCCATCCCGCAGGCGGCGCTGACGATCTGGTACGGCGAGGGGCACACGGCACCGAGCCGCCACGCCGAGGACGTGCTCGTCGACCTGCTCGCCCACTGGCGGTGAGTGTCCCCGGGCCTTACCGGCGGGGAGGCCGGATCGGCCGGTTCACGGCTCCGGCACGTACCCGGGTTTCGGGCGGAGCCGCAGGATCCGCTCCAGCGACCGGCGCTCCGTGGGGAGCACCAGTTCGGACTTCCTGCCGGCCTCCAGCCGTTCGTGGAACTCCCGCTTGGCGATCTCGACCCCGCCGATCGACGGGAGGTAGCCACTGAGGATCTGGCAGTCGAAGAGCTCACCGCCCGCGTCGAGCAGCCGGAGCAGGCCGTCCAGCAGGGCGACCCGCACCGCGTTGTCCCGGGTACGGAAGCAGGACTCGCCGGTCAGGACCGTACCGGTCAGCACGCCGAACGTCCCACCGATCAGTTCGCCGTCGGCGTCCCACACCTCGACCGAGTGCACGATCCCCGTCTCGGCGAGGCGCAGGTAGGCGTCGGCGACCTCGCGGGAGAGCCAGGTCGGCTCGTCGCGGGCCGGACCGCAGCGCTCGATCACCGTCTCGGTGGCGGTGTCCATGGTGGTGGTCCAGCCGGTCCGGCTCAGGCTCTGGCGTACGGTCCGGCCCAGCCGGACGGTCTCCGGGAGCAGGACCGCCCGCCGCGCCGGCGACCACCACGGCAGAGTGAAGCGGGGATAGCGGTCACCGAGGGCGGGAATGACGCCGGAGTCCAGAGCGGGGCCGTACTTCTCCTCGTTCCAGTTGCGCCAGTAGTCGTTGGTGGGCGGGACCGGGTAGTAGCCACTGCGGTAGGCGTTGGTCAGCGCCTCCACCGACAGGTCGGCGCCCACCGCCACCGGCATGTCGTCGTTCGACTGGGTCCAGTCGGGGAACGTCCAGGTCACCGTGGTTTCTCCCTACCGTGCCGCTGTCCGGCCGGGACGGCCAGCGTCACCTCGCGACGGCCGAACCGCGTACCGCATCGAATATGTCAGATGCGGACGCGGTGGGGCCCCGGGGGGCACGGGCGGCTGTGGGACTCACGGCGTGGTCGGCGCCGCACCTCCTGCCCGCGCGAAGCTCGCGATGGTCGAGAGCAGTTCGTCCCGGGCGACCGGGAAGGAGTCGCCCGGCCACATGTCCAGCAGATGGTGCGTCTTCCCCACCAGCCGGCCCTGACCGGCGCCGAGTTCGACCACGAGCGGGAAGCTGGTGGGGTCGAAGTTCTCCGCCTCCTGCAGGACCGCCTCCGCGCGCATGGTGCACCCGGGCAGGTCGATCTGGTCGTCGGAGCCCTGTTGCAGGGTGAAGCCGAGTTGCGGCATGTGCCCTGCGGCGACCGGGTCCCAGCCGCGCTGCTCCAGCAGCGCCAACGCGTGGTCGAAGGGCATCTCCTCGTGCGCCAGGGCCCGGCCGAGACTGGCCTGGGTACGCGCCAGCGACTCGGCCATGGTCCCCGCCGGGTCGACGTCGACGCCCACGCAGAGCATGTTCGAGAAGCAGCCGACGATCTGCTCGCTGCCCGGCCGGCTCCGGTTGGCCGTCTGTACGGTGACCACCTGCCGCCGCTGGCCGGTACGGCGCTGGGCGAACTCGGCGACCGCCGTGAAGAGCACCAGGAACAGCGTGGAGCCGTGGGCCATGGCGAGCCGGTCCAGGCCGTTGACGGTGTCCGGCGGAATCTCGAGGTCGTCGATCCGCGCGGTGAACCGGCTGGTCGGCTCGCCGGGGGCGATCCGGGCTGCCGGTTCGCTCAACGTCTGGCTGAGCGCGTCCAGGTGACGCTCCAACCGTTCCCCACACAGCACGTCGCGCTGCCACTCGGCGAAGTCGAGGTAGTCGGTGCGCAACGGTGGCCGCGCCCGCTCCTCCCCGACGCGGCTGCGGTACGCGTGGGCCAGCTCGTCGAGCAGGATCTCCTGCGACATGGCGTCGAAGACGATGTGGTGCACCGCCAGCACCAGGGCGTACGTGTCGTCGGCGGTCCGGGCGATGGTGAACCGCACGGCGGGTTTGGCGTGCAGGTCGAACCCGCGCAGGTACTCCATCTGGGTCAGGCGGCGCAGCGCCTGCGCGCCGCGTCCCCGCAGGTCCAGCCGGGTGATCTCGGGTGGCTGGTCCACGATGCGCTGGCCGGGCAGGCCGTCCTCCTCGCAGAACACCACCCGTAGTTGGGTCTGTCGGCGGACCAGGTCCTCCACCGCGCCGGTGAGCGCCGTGACGTCGACGTCGCCGACCAGTTGGATGAGCAGCACGCTGTTGAAGAACCCGGCGCCCCGGGTCACCTGCTCGATCGCGTAGAAGCCCTCCTGGCCCAGCGCCAGCGGGAACGGCTTGCCGCGTCGGCGGCGCGTCGTGCTCGCCAGGGACCGCTGCCAGGTGTCCGGCTGGGCGCGCAGCTCGACCAGACGGTCGGCCAGCGCCAACGGCGTGTTGTGGTGGTACAGGTCCGCCACCTGGATGCGGACGTCGAACTCCTCGTGCACCCGGGCGAGCATCCGCATGCCGGTGAGCGAGTCACCGCCGAGCTGGAAGAACTGGTCCTCCGGTCCGCAGCCGGCCCGGTCGAGCACGTCGTCGAAGAGCGCCGCGATCCGGGCTGCGATCTCCTCGCGCGGCGCGGGCGGGTCGGCCGGCCGGGCCTGCGGCGGCGCCGTCGGGGACTGGCTCATCGGCGGTCCAGCGCGTCGTGGCCCTGCAACTCCAGCACCCGGGCCGCCATCGCCCTGGGCGTACGGTACGCGCTGAAGTCGCTCAGCGGGATCGTCACGCCGTGGTCGTCGTGGATCCGGGCGAGCACACGCCCGGCGACCTCGTCGTTGCCGCCACTGCCGTAGAAGTCGTCGTCCCAGCCGTAGGTCGGCAGCTCCGTCTCCTCCCGGAAGACCCGGGCGACGAGGCTGGTGACGTTCTCCGCCTCGCTCTTGATCGTGGTGTGCCGACCGCGGAGGCCGATGGTCATGGCCGGTCGGTCGCGGTCGCTCCGGTTCGGGCCACTCCAGTGGATCATGTAGCCGCCGAAGATGGCGCCCCAGCCCGCCGGGCAGGTCACCTCGACCCGCATGTTCTCGATCCGGTCGAGCACCCGGGGATCGACCGTCGGCGCCACCCCGGGTCGCTCCACGTGCGGCGCGAGGCCGAGCCGGTGGGTGCCGTGGTAGAAGTGGATGCTCCCGTTCTCGGGGGTCACGTCCTCCAGCGGGATCCACAGGTGCAGCAGTTGCGGCGGATCCACCGGCACCGTGTAGAGCTCCTGGTGGGCGTCGATCGGCGTGCCACCGGCCGGCTTGGGGAAGACGTCGAGGTAGTAGATGATCGGATCCCAGTCGACCGCGCGCTGCACCAGGCCCAGGAGGCTGGGCTGCCGGACGAGGTCGTTCAGCCAGGGGTCGTACCGCTCGACGTCGCGGTACATCACCAGGCGACCGTGGGAGTCGGCCTCCTGGGAGGAGCGCCGGATCTTGGGAAGAACCGTCTTCTCGTAGCTCGCCAGCACCTCACGGGTCTGGGCCACCTGCTCGGGGTCGAGGATGTCCCGGATGTAGACCACCCCGTCGCGGCGCAGCGCCTCGCCGATGCCGGGGTCGTCGGGGGCGAGAAACTGTGCTTCCATCACGATGCTCCTAGTCCTGCGGCGTTACCTGGATTCGGCGGTCCTCGTGTCCGGCGGCGGGCATCGTCGGCGGTTGCGCGCCGTCCCCCGGCTCCCCGTCGACCTCGCCGAACTCCTCGGCCTCGAGCTCGGCCAGCGCCGACAGGAACTCGTCACGCACGCGATTGAGGTCTTCCTCGCTGACGAACCTCGAGAACGAACTCGGCATCGTCCTCACCCGCCTTCCGGTCGCGTGATCTGCATTGGTTTCCGGCCACTTCTTCGATTTCTTCGATCGCCGACAGGTCGGGCGACGAGTCACGAGAGGCTACGAGCGCACCGTACGTCCGGACGGTTCGGCACCGGTTACGCGAACCGGTCGTCCCCGGGGACGGGTGTCGCTGGGTCGGCCGTGGCCGGGACGGGTGCTGCCGGGACGGCTGCGGCCGTCCGGAGCACGGTTTCCAGCCGGCGGCACATCGTCGCGACCGTGGACCGGTCGAACAGGTCGGTCGCGTACGCGATGCCGACCGACAACGTGCCGTCGCCGGCCACCGTCGCCACGACGGTCAGGTCGAACTTCGCGACGTCCTGCTCCGGTGGGCGGGATGTCGCGGTCACTCCCGGCAGGTCCAGACCGGTCTCGTCGCGGTGGTCGAAGACCAGCGCGACCTGGAACAGGGGGTTCCGGCCCGGCGCCGGTTCCGGTCTGAGCACGTCGACCAGCACCTCGAACGGGACGTCCTGGTGATCGAACGCCCGGAGGTCGACGTCCCGCACCCGGGTCAGCAGGTGCCGGAACGTCGGTTCCCCGGAGAGGTCGGTCCGCAGGACGACGGTGTTGACGAAGAAGCCCACGAGATCGTCGAGCGCCGGGGCGGACCGGCCCGCCACCACCGTCCCCACCACGATGTCGTGCCCGGCTCCGCTCTGGTGCAGCATCATCGCCAGGGCGGTGTGCATCGCCATGAACAGGGTCGCCCCATGGGCCTGCGCCGCCTGCCGAAGTCCGGCGACGGTGGGCACGTCGAGAATGAACCGCTCCTCCGCCGCCCGGCGGCTCGGCTGCTCCGGCCGGGGCCGGTCGAAGGGGAGCGGAAGCTCGGCGGGCAGGCCGGCGAGGTGGGACCGCCAGTACGCCACCTGCCGGCCGACCAGACTGGTGGGGTCCGCCGTCGCCCCGAGGGTCGCGCGCTGCCACGCGGCGTGGTCGCCGTACCGGACCGGCAGCGGCGGCCAGGTCGGCGGGCCACCGGCACACCGGCCGCGGTACGCCAGGGCCAGGTCCCGCAGGAACGGCCGGACCGACGCGCCGTCGAACGCGATGTGGTGCACCACGACGAGCAGGACGCTCTGCCGTTCGCCGTGGCGGAGCAGCCAGCCCCTGATCGGGGCTTCGGTGGCGAGGTCGAACTGGTAGCCGCGCAGCCGGGCGACGCGGGCGTCCAGGTCCGCCGTCGGCACCGGTTCGCAGGTGAGGCGGTCGACCAGCCCGGCGTCCGGCGCGCGGACCGGCAGCGGCTCGCCGTCCTCCTCGTGCAGCACGGTGTGCAGGGGTTCGTGCCGGGCGATCACGTCGGCGAAGGCGGACCGCAGGGCGTCCCACCGGACCGCACCGTCCAGTTCGAACAGCAGGGGGATGTTGTAGAACGCGTTCGGGCCCTCGAACTGGTCGAGCAACCAGAGTCGACGCTGGGCGTCGGAAACCGTCCAGGACTCCGGCAGTGCCACGGGCTGCGGGTCCGCCGGGGCGCCGACCGCGTCCAGTCGGACCGCCAGGCCCTCCACCGTCGGGGCCTCGAACAGGTCCCGCAGTCGGATCGGCGCGCCCAACTCCTTGCGTACCAGGCTGACGAGCCGCGCGGCGAGCAGCGAGTGACCACCGTGGTCGAAGAACCCGGCGTCGACGGCGACGCTCGGCAAGCCCAGCACCCGGGCGAAGAGACCCTGTAGCGCCTCCTCCCGGGCGGTGCGCGCGCGGCGGCCGGACATCAGCGACGCGAAGTCCACGGCGGGCAGCGCCGCGCGGTCGACCTTGCCGCTGGGTGTCGTCGGCAGCGCCGCGAGGGGCACCACCGCCGCCGGCACCATGTAGTCGGGCAGCACCCCGGCGACGAGCCGGCGCAGCCGGGCCGACTCCGCGCCGGGGTCGGCGGGGACCGACCCGTCGGCCGGGACGACGTACGCGACGAGCCGGGCGCTGGCCGGTCCGTCCGACGGCAGCACGGTGGCCGCTGCCTGTGCGACCCCGGGATCGGCCAGCAAGGTGCCCTCCACCTCGGCGAGTTCCAGGCGGTGCCCTCGGACCTTGACCTGGCCGTCCGCCCGGCCGACGAACTCAATCTCGCCCTGCGGCGTCCACCGGACCAGGTCGCCGGTCCGGTACATCCGCTCGCCGGTGCCGTACGGGCAGGCCACGAAGCGTTCGGCCGTGGTCGCGGCCTGGCCGGCGTACCCACGGGCCAGGGCGGGGCCGGCCAGGTACAGCTCCCCCACCACGCCGACCGGCACCGGCCTGAGCCGGCCGTCGAGCAGGTGGACCCGGGTGTCGCCGAAGGGCCGGCCGATCGGTGGGGTCCGGCTGCCGCGCAGGCGGTCGCTGCACGTGGCGACGACCGTCGCCTCGGTGGGGCCGTAGGCGTTGACCATATGGCGACCCGACGACCACCGGGCCACCAGTTCGCCGTTGCAGGACTCGCTGCCGACGACGAGGGTCCGCAGGTCGGGCAGGTCCTCGGTGTCGAGGGTGGCCAGCGCGCTCGGCGTGGTCAGGGTGTGGGTGATCCGCTGGTCGCGCAGCACCGAGGCCAGCGCCTCGCCGGCCAGTTTGCCGGCGGGTGGGACGACGAGGGTCGCCCCGGTGGCGAGCGCCAGACAGAACTCGAGGACGGAGGCGTCGAAGCTGGGCGAGGCGGCCAGGAGGACCCGGGCGTCGGCGGTCACCCGGAACCGGTCCACCAGGGCCGCCACGAACCCGGGCAGGCCGGCGTGGGTGACCAGCACCCCCTTGGGTCGTCCGGTGGAGCCCGAGGTGTGGATCAGGTAGGCGGGGTGGGCCGGCAGCAGCGCCGCGCGCGGGGCCGGACCGGGGTCGTCCGGTGCCGGGCCTGACTCGTCGACCACGAGCGTCGGCCGGGGGTCGTCCGGGTCGAGGCGCGGCGGCGTCCGCCGGCCGGTCAGGACCAGCGGCGCGCCCGCCTCGCGGAGCATGTGGCGGATCCGCGCGGCGGGATAGCCGGGGTCGATCGGCACGTGGACGCCCCCGGCCTTCAGCACCGCCAGCAGCGCCACCACCAGTTCGACCGACCGGTCCAGCAGCACCGCCACCGGTGTCTCGGGGCCAACGCCGTGCGCCCGCAGCAGTCCCGCCAGCCGGTTCGCGCGGGCGTCGAGCTGCGCGTACGACCAGCGCACCCCGTCGGACTCGACGGCCACCGCGTCGGGTGTCCGGGCCACCTGTGCCTCGACCAGATCCGGCAGGGTGGCCGGTGGGACGCCCCGACCGCCGCCGCGCCAGGGTCCGAGAATCCGGTCGTGCTCGGCGGGGAGCAGAATCTCCCACTCCCCCGTCGGCCGGTCCGGCGCGTCCACAGCCTGGTCGAGCACCAGCAGGAGTCGGTCGGCCAACGCCTCGACGGTGGCCGGTTCGAACAGGTCGGCCGAGTACTGCCAGACGCCGCCGATTCCGGCGGGGCGGCCGTGCTCGTCGCGTTCCTCGACCAGTTCGAGCGACAGGTCGAACTTCGACTCGGTCGGCGGAATCCGCCAGGTCGACACGCGTACGCCCCCGAGGGCCAGCACCGGCGGCGGGTTGTTGTCCAGGGCGATCATCACCTGGAACAACGGGTGCCGGGCCGGCGAGCGGGCCGGGTTGACCGCCTCGACCAGCCGGTCGAACGGCACGTCCTGCCGCGCGAACGCGGCGAGGTCGACCGCCCGGACCCGGTCCAGCAGTTGCCCGAAGCTCGGCTCGCCGGACGTGTCCACCCGCAGGACGAGGGTGTTGACGAAGAAGCCGACCAGGTCGTCGAGCGACTCGTCGTCCCGACCGGCGACCGGGGTGCCGACCGGGATGTCGGTCCCGGCGCCGAGCCGGGTGAGCAGCGCGGTCACGGCGGCGTGCAGCACCATGAAGAGGGTGGCCTGGTGTTCCCGGGCGAGGCTGGTCAGCGCCCGGTGCAGCTCGGCCCCGATGCGGAAGTCCCGGCTCCCGCCCCGCGCGCCGGCCGCCGGTGGCCGGCCGTGGTCGAACGGCAGCGGCAACTGCTCCGGCAGCCCGGCCAGCTCCGACACCCACTGCTCGAGCCGGCCGGCGAGCACCGGATCCGGCCCGTCCGGGGGCTCGAACAGGTCACGTTGCCGCAGCGTGTGGTCCGCGTACTGGACCGGCAGCGCGGACCAGGCCGGCGCGCGGCCGGCGCGGCGCGCGTCGTACGCCGTGGCCAGGTCACGCAGCAGGACCGCCACCGACCAGCCGTCGGTGGCGATGTGGTGCATCAGCAGGACCAGGACGTGCTCGTCGGGGCCCGTCCGGAGCAGGGTGGGCCGCAGCGGCTGCTCCCGGGCGAGGTCGAAGGTGTGCCCGACCAGCCGGTCGACGGCGACGGTCACGTCGGCCGCCGCGACCTCGACGACCGGCAGCGCCGGGGTGGCCTCGGGCGCGGCGAGAATTTGCTGGTGGGGCACACCGTCCACGGCCGGGAAGACGGTGCGCAAGGTCTCGTGCCGGGCCACCAGGTCACCGAAGGCCGAGCGCAGGGCCGCGTGGTCGAGCGGCCCGGACAGGCGTGCCACGTACGGCACGTTGTACGCCAGGTTCGGTCCGCGGAACTGGTCGGTGAACCACATCCGCTGCTGCGCGTACGACAGCGGCAGGTGCTCCGGCCGCTGTGGGTACCGGCGCAGTGGTGCCGGGTCGGCCCGCATCCCGGCGAGGGCGGTCGCCAGCGACGCCGGGGTCGGATGGGCGAACAGCGTGTGGATGTCCAGCTCCACGCCGAGGCTCGACCTGATCCGTCCGGAGAGCCGCACGGCCAGCAGGGAGTGTCCCCCGCAGGCGAAGAAGTCGTCGTCGGGCCCGACGTCGTCGACCCCGAGGAGCTGCCCGAACAGGCCGCAGAGGATCTCCTCGACCGGCGAGGCGGGTGGACGGCCCCCGCGCGGGTCACCGCCGGCCGGGCGGTCCGGTGCGGGCAGCGCCCGCCGGTCGATCTTGCCGTTCGGGGTCAGCGGCAGCCGGTCGAGGACCGTCACGGTGCCGGGCACCATGAAGCCCGGCAGGGTCGTCGCGGCGAGCCGGCGCAGCTCCGCGGCGAGGCCGCCGGCGTGCGTCGCCCGGCGGGGCCGGTTGGCGTACGCCGTCGGTGTCCCCGGCGCGGCCCGGCCAGGCCGTTCGGTGTCGACAAGCCCGCTGCGCCCTTCGGGGTCGACGGGCCCAGCGTGCCGCTCGGTGTCGACGAGCCCGGTGCCGCCGGTGCGGGGCACGAACACGGCGTCGACCGTGCCGCCGTCGGCGGAGTCGGGATCGGAGTCGGCGTCGGGGGCGGGGGCGGAGTCGGGGTCGGGGTCGGGGTCGGACCAGCGGACCGCGACGTCGTACCCGTGGTGGTGACCCAGCTCGTACAGCAGGGCGGGATCCGGGGGCTGGTCGGCCGTCGCCCGTTCGCCGGCCGCACGGGCCGCGTCGAGGCGCGCCCCGGCCCGGATGGCGCGCAGCGCCGCCAGGTCGCCGGCCACCCGCCGGTTCGGTATCCCGACGAGCCGCAGCGGCTCCGCGGTGGGTGCGGCGGCCGGTCGGTCCGCGGCGGGAACGGCGTGGGTCGCCAACAGCGTCACCAGGTCGCGTTCGGAGCGGATCTGCCGGCCCCAGGTCAGCACGCGGGGCGCCGGGTCGGCCGCGCCGGGGGTGCCGCGTCGGCGCAGCACCACGTCGTACCGGTACCGGGTCAGCTCGTTGGGGTGGCGCTCCGCCTTCACCCGCGTACAGACCAGGTCGACCTGGGGCCGGCGGGCCCGGAAGTCGGCGAAGTACGCCGGGTCGACCAACAGTTCGTGCTCGTCCTCGGCGGCAGCACGGACGGCGGCGGCCAGGTCCGATCCGGGTGCGTGGCTCGGCTCCCGTCCGCCGCCTGGCCGCTCGTCGCCGGTCCGGGCGAGCAGGACGCCAGCGTGGAAGGCATCTAGCAGCCGGTGGTTGCGCACGTCGCCGAGGAACAGGTGACCGCCCGGGGCCAGGGCGTCCAGCGCCAGTTCGAGCACCCGTTCGAGGTAGGCGAGGTCGGGGAAGTACTGGACCACGGAGTTGACGACCACCGTGTCGAACCGTCCCGGGGGGATGCCGGTGGCGTCGTCGGCGGCCTGCGCCCGCAGGACGACCCGGGACGACAGCCGTGGGTCGGCGGCGACCTGCGTGCGTAACCGGTGGATTGCCCGCGCGGACAGGTCCGTCGCCCAGTACTGCTCGCAGTCCGGGGCCACCTCGGCCAGGATGAGCCCGCTGCCGGCGCCCACCTCCAGCACCCGCCGGGGGGCGAGCTGCCGGATCCGTTCGACGGCCGCCGCCCGCCAGGCGGTCATCTCGGGCAGCGGGATCGGTTCGCCGTCGTAGCTGCTGTTCCAGCCCCGGAAGTCCGTGCCCAGCGGTGGCGGCTGCGCCACCTCGTACAGCTCGTCGTAGAGGGCCGACCAGCCGGCCACGGTGTGGTCGCCGGTGGTCACCACGTACGCCGCGAGCTGGGCGCCGCCGGTCTGGTCCGGGCGGGCTACGACGACCGCCCGCTCGACCGCCGGGTGGGTGGCGAGCACCGCCTCCACCTCGGCGGGCTCGACGCGGAAGCCGCGCACCTTCACCTGGTCGTCGGCGCGTCCCAGGAACTCGAGCTCCCCGGTGGGGGTCCGACGGACCAGGTCTCCGGTGCGGTACATCCGGGCGCCGGGCGGGCCGAACGGGCACGCCACGAAGCGCTCCGCGGTCAGTGCCGGCCGGTTGCCGTAGCCCCGGGCCAGGCCGGCGCCCGTCAGGTACAGCTCGCCGGCCTGGCCCGCGCCGACCGGGGCGAGGTCCGCGTCGAGCACGTGCAGCGTGGTGCCGGAGAGGGCCCGGCCGATCGGCGGATCGGTGTCGCCGCTGGCTGGGAGCCGTTCGCTGATGGTGGCGCAGACGGTCGACTCGGACGGTCCGTAGGCGTTGAACATCGGGCCGTTGGCAGCGAACCGCCGAACCAGGCTCCCGGGGCAGGTCTCACCCGCCACGACCAGGCACATTCCGGCCGGCAGCCCGTCGTCGGGCAGGGTGTCGACCAGGGCCGGCGGCAGGATGGCGTGGGTGACCCGTCCGTCGGACAGCAACCGGGTGAGCTGCCCGCCGGTGACCGCCTCCGCCCGGCCGGAGAGCACCAGGGCCGCGCCGGTCAGCAGGGCGGTGCAGAACTCGGAGACGAACGCGTCGAAGCTGGGCGAGGCGAACTGCAACACCCGGCTGCCCGGCCCGACCCGCAACGACCGCCGGTGCTGCGCGACGAGATGGGGAATCCCGTGGTGGACGTTGTGGACCGCCTTCGGGCGGCCGGTCGAGCCGGAGGTGTAGACGACATAGGCCAGGTCGAACTCGTGCAGGGTACGGCTGCGGCCACGGTCGCCGAGGTCCGCCGTCGGACCGCGCCCGACCTCCGCCCGGACCGTCTGGTCCAGCACCACCACGCGGGTTGGCGTCCCCTCGGGCAGTCGTCCGGCGCCGGCCGCGTCGGTGAGCACCAGCGCGGGAGCCGCGTCCCGCAGCAGGAAGTCGATCCGGGCGGCCGGATAGCCAAGGTCGACGGAGAGCATCGCCCCACCGGCCTTGAGCACACCCAGCACCGCCACGACCAGATCGGGGGTACGGGGCAGGGCGACCGCGACCACCTGCCCGACCGTCGTGCCCCGCGCCACCAGCCAACGGGCCAGTTGGTTCGCGCGGGCGTCCAGTTCGGCGTAGGTCAGGGCCTCGGCACCGCAGACCACCGCGACCGCGTCCGGGGTACGTCGTGCCTGCGCCTCGAACAGCGCCGGCAGGGTGACGGCCGACCGCGTCGGCTGATCGTCCGTCACCGCGACGCCGGCGCGGACCTGCTCCCAGATCTCCACGAGTTCCCGCTCCCTCGGTCCGTACCGGAAGGATTCGCCGCCGGGGCGTCCGCGCCCTCGGTGCCGGGCAGCTCCGTGCCCTCGGTGTCGAGCAGCTCCGTCACCTGCCGGGCGAGCCCGGCCGCCGTCGGGCTCGCCACCACCATCCGCAGCCGGAACGGCACCCCGAACCGCTTGCTGATCGCGCCGGTGAGCCGGACCGCGCTGAGCGACGTCGCGCCGAGCCGGAAGAGGTTGTCGTCCGCGCCGACCGTCGGCACGCCGACCGCCTGCCCGATCAGGTCGCACAGGGTCCGCTCGAGTTCCGTCGTCGCCCGCCGTCCGGACCCCGGCACCGCGACCGGGTCCAGGCTCCTGATCCGCGCCCGGTCCAGCTTCCCGTTCGCGGTCAGCGGCAGCCGCGACACGGCGGTGATGGTGGCCGGGAGCATGGCGGACGGCAGCACGGTGGCCGCCTCGGCGCGGATCTCCTCCAGCAACGACGGCAGGGACACCAGCGTCGGCCGGGACGCGACGTCGACGTCCCGGTCCCCGGCCGGCGGGAGGCCCTCGCCCCGCGTGGCGTGCAGGTAGGTCGGGCCACCCTCGGGCGAGCGCCACGACCGGACGGTGAAGCCGCGTTCGGCGAGCAACGCCTCGACGCGCCGCCGGCCGGTCCCGGGCGCCCGCAGACTGATCCGGTCGATTTCCGGCCAGTGGCGGTCCTCGATGCCGGCGAGCACGTCCTCGCCCGCCTCGACGCCGATCCTGAGCAGCGCCAGCCGGTCGACGCCCTCCTCGTCGAGGACCTGCGAGATCGTCCGCACCGACACCGGGAAGGGTTCGGCCAGCTCACCGGGACTGGCACCGAGCCGGTACGGCAGCAGCACTGCGTCGAGTCCGTACAGGTTCACGTTGCGGCGCAGCGCGTCGAAGCGTTCCGGCACCGGTTCGGCGGCGACGATCCGGGCACCGGGGGTCCGGGTCCCGACGAGGAGCGTGAACAGCCCGACGTTCGCCCCGACGTCCAGTACCCAGGCATTCTCCGGGAGCACGACGCCCCGCGTGTAGACCTCGTCGTCGAACACCTCCCGGAAACTGGCGTGCGGGTCGGTGCCGTCGGGCACGCAGACCGGCAGTCCGGCGGCGACCTCCACGATGGTCGGCCGGGACGCCTCGGGAAGCTCCGTCAGGCGCAGCAGCCGATCGGCCCCGGGTGCGCCGGCGGTGTCCAGGGTGACCAGGGCGGACAGTCGCTGGTCGCCGTTGTCGGCGCGGGTCGGCACCACCGCGGCCTGACGTACCGCCGGATGCCGTTCCAGCGCCGTCTCCACCTCGGCGATCTCGATGCGCACCCCGTTGACCTTCACCTGCGAGTCGGAGCGGCCGAGGTACTCCAGGTCGCCGTCGGGATTCCACCGCGCCAGGTCGCCGGTGCGGTACATCCGCTCCCCCGGCGGCCCGAACGGACAGGCCACGAAGCGTTCGGCGGTCAACGTGAGGTTGTTCAGATAGCCCAGCGCGACCTGCGCGCCACCGAGGTATAGGTCCCCGCTCTCCCCTGTCGGGACCGGGCGCAGCAGGTCGTCGAGCACGTACAGCCGGGTGTGGTCGACCGGCCGGCCGATCGGGACCGTGTCGGTGGGCAGCGGGCGGGGGATGTCCCACGAGGTCACGTGGATCGTGCCCTCGGTCGGCCCGTACAGGTTGTGCAGCGTGGCGTCGCAGGCGTCGAAGAAGCTCCGGCACAGCCGGGCGGGCACCGCCTCCCCACTCAGCACGACCATCCGCAGGGTGGCACAGCCCGACAGGGACGCGCTGTCCAGGAAGACGGCGAGCATCGACGGGACGAAGTGCGCGACCGTGACCCGCTGCCGCGTCATCAGCTCCGCCAGGGCGACGGGGTCCTGGTGGATCGCCGGTTCGGCGACCACGAGCGTGGCCCCGGTGACCAGCGGCCAGCACAGCTCCCACACCGACACGTCAAAGCCGAGCGGCGTCTTCTGCAGCATCCGGTCGCCCGGTCGCAGGTCGTAGCGGCGCTGGACCCACCGCAGGTTGCTGACCAGGCTGGCATGGGAGACGGCCACGCCCTTGGGACGGCCGGTGGAGCCCGAGGTGTAGATGAGGTAGGCGATGTCCGACGGGACGGCCGCCCCCGCTCCCGGCGTGACGGCCACGGTCGGCGTCCTGCCCTCGGCGGGTGTCCCCTCCCTGGTAGGTGCCCCCTCCTCGGCTGGTGTCTCGTGCTCGGCGGGTGCCCCGTCCTCGGCGCGTGTCTCGTTCTCGGCTGTCAGGTCCTCGAGGCGTACCCGGCGCACCGAGGGGTCCAGCCGCGCCGCGTCCAGGACGGGCGCGACGTCGTCCCCGGCGACGACGCAGTGCGGGGCGGCGTCGTCGAGCATGTGCCGGATCCGCTCGGCGGGGTGGGTGACGTCCAGCGGCAGGTAGGTGGCACCCGTCTCGACCAGCGCCAGCAGGACGGTGACCTGCGCGGCGCCGTGTGGCAGCGCCACCGCCACGGTGCGGCCCCGGCCGGCGCCCAGGGCGCGGAGCCGGGCGGACAGGACGGCGACCCGTCGGCCCAGTTCGGCGTAGGTCAGCTCGACGTCACCGGCGACCACGGCCGGGGCGTCGGGGGTCGACCGGATCTGGTGGCGGACCAGCTCGGCGAGGGTGCCACCGGCAGATCGGTGGGCGCGCGGTTCAGACACCCTCGGTGGCCTCGATCAGGCTGCGCGGACGCAGGTCCACCCAGTGCTTCTCGACGTGATCCAGGCAGGCCCGCCGGGAGTCGGGGCCGAAGACGACCGCCCAACCACCGGGTACGGCGATCTGCTGGGGCCAGAGCGAGTACTGCAGTTCGTCGTTGCGCAGCACGAGGAACACGCCCTCGTCGTCGTCGAACGGGTTCGACATGCACTCCACCTCTTTCCTACGTCTCCGGTTTCCTACGTCTCCGGATGGGGGTTTCGAGCCGGACACGCCCGCCGGTCGGCTCACCCGTGGACGGGCCTCGACGGGTCCGCGCCGTACTCGCCCAGCATCGTCACCAGCCGGTCGACCAGGCCCTGTGCCGTCGTCCGGTCGAACAGCTCGGTCGCGTACTCGAGCACGCCCCACAGTTGCCCGGAGTCCGCCGACGTCAGCTCGGTGAACTCGAAGGCCAGTTCCTGGGCCACCAGACCGGGGCCGGACTCGACCAGCTCGGCGCGCAGGCCGGGCATGTCCAGATCGGTCGGGACCACCGGCTCGGTGCACAGGCTCATCGACACCTGGTACAGCGACTGCTCCCGCGCCCCGGCAGGCGGTGCGATCTCCTCGACCAGGCGCGCGAACGGCACGTCCTGGTTGGCGAACGCCGCCAGGGCGACGTGTCGTACCCGGCCCACCAGGTCGTTGAAGGACGGGTCCCCGCTGGTGTCGACGCGCAGCACCAGCGTGTTGGCGAAGGAGCCCACCAGTTCGTCGACGCTGCGGTCACCCCGGCCGGCGACGGCGCAGCCCATGGCTACGTCGGTCCCGGCCCCGTGGGCGGTGAGCAGCGCCGCGACCGCGGCCTGCAACACCATGAACAGGTTCGCCCGGTAGCGGCGGGCGACGCCGGTCAGCCCGGCGTACGCCTCGGCCGGCACGTCGAACACCACCCGGTCGGACCGGTACGCCGGTCGGGGCGGCAGCCGCCGGTCGGTGCGCAGGCCGGCACCGGCCGGCAGGCCGGCGAGCGCCGTCCGCCAGTGCTCCAACTGCGCCGCGTGCCCGGCCGGCCCGGCCACGCACCGCTCCGGGTGGCGCGCGACGAAGGCGGAGTACGTCAGCGGCAGCGGCGCCCAGTCCGGCGGTCCGCCCCGGACCCGGGCGGTGTACGCGGATATCAGGTCGGCCAAGAGCGGTCGCGTGGACCACGCGTCGGCGGCCACCCGGTGCAGGACGATCAGCAGGACGCGCTCGCCGTCCGACTCGAACAGGCGCACCCGCCACGGCGGCTCGCGGCGCAGGTCGAACGGCTCGGCGGCGGTCCGGGTCATCGCCTCGTCCCGCCGCTCGGCGGCCACCCGTTCGACCGCGAAGTCGGGCTCGGAGGTGGCGGCGTCCCGCACCACCGCCTCGGTCACGCCGTCGCGGCGCTCGAAGGTCGTACGTAGCGGTTCGTGGCGCCGGGCGAGGTCGGCCATCGCCGCCCGCAGGGCGGGCACGTCCACCTCGCCGGTGAGCCGCATCGCGATCGAGGTGTGGTAGACCCCGGCGCCCGCTCCGGCCAGCTCGTTGAGCGCACACAGCCGGGCGTTCGCGTAGGGGGTCGGCGACCGGGATCCGGTCGGCTCCGGTGCGGCCTCGCCCGGCTGGTCGGACGTCCCGGCCGGGATGCCGCAGGCCGTGACCAGGTCACCGATGGTCTCCGCGTCGAACAGGTCGATCAGGGTCACCGCGAGGCCGTGCTCGTCGCGGAGCCGCTGCACCACCCGGGACCCGGTGAGCGAGCTGCCGCCGAGGGCGAAGAAGTCGTCGTCCGCGTCGACGCGCGGCAGGTTCAGCTCCTCGGCCACGATGGTCAGCACCTCGGCCGGGGCGACGGCGACCGGACCGGCCACGGTGCCCCCCGCGTCGGCCGGTGGTGCGGCACGGACCGCCGGAGCGCTCGGTGTCGGCCGGGCGCGGAACCCGGGCAGCGGCGGTGCGATCGTCGGATCGCTGGCGATCGCGGTGACCAGCCGGCCGAACTGGTCGGCGAGTTCGGCCATCGTCGCCGGCGCGAACAGCTCCACGGCGTACTGGAGCTGCACGCGGGGCCGGTCCTTCGCCACGATGGCCTGGACGACCAGCTCGAACTCGGAGGTCACGCCGCTGGCCCGGAGGAACTCGTCGGAGCGGTCGAGAACGGTGAGGTCGGCCAGCGTGCCGGAGTCCCCGCCCTCGGGCACGACGATGTGGAAGGCGGTCTGGTACAGCGGGTGGGCGTGTCGGCCCCGTGGGGGGTTGATCCGTTCGACCACCCGGTGGAAGGGCACGTGGTCGTAGGCCAGATCCTCGGCGAGGTCCCGCTTGACCCGGTCGAGGAGGTCCAGGAACGGTTCGTCGGGATGGCATCGCGTCCGCAGGACGACGCTGTTGACGAAGAACCCGACCAGGTTCTCCAGTTCCGGCTCGGGTCGCCCGGCGACCGGCGTGCCCACCACCACCTCGGATGCCCCCGTCCACCGGGCAAGCAGCAGGTCGAAGGCGGCGAGCAGCACGCTGAACAGGGAGGTTCCCCGGTCGCGGGCCAACTGCTGGAGCCCGTCGACGGCCCCGGGGTCCAGGTCCACGTCGGCCCAGGCGCAGGTGAAGGTGCGTACCGCCGGCCGGGGGTGGTCGACGGGCAGCGGCACGGTGGGCAGGTCCGCGAGACGTTTGGCCCAGTACGTCAGGCCGTCGTCGAGTTCGGGTTCCCGTTGCTCCCGCTGCCAGGTCGTCCAGTCGGCGTACTGGACGGGCAGCTCGGGCAGCTCCGGCTCGGTGCCGGCGGCGAACGCCTCGTAGCAGGTGAAGAGTTCGTGTTGCACGATGCCGATGGACTGTTCGTCGCCGACGATGTGGTGGGTGGCGAGGATCAGCAGGTGGCGTTCGGGTTCGAGGCGAACGACCTCGCCACGCAGCAGCGGGGGTGAGTGGAGGTCGATCGGCTGCCGGTACCAGCGGCCGACCACCGCCCCGACGGCCCCGTCCGCCGCCGGCCCCGCCGGCACCGTGGACAGGTCGACGAAGCCGAGGACGTCTCCCTCGACCTCGCCGACCGTGATCCGGGGGTGCCCGTCGACGCGGGTGAAGCGCGACCGCAGCAGCTCGTGCCGCCGGACCGTCGCCGCGACGGAACGTTCCAGCCGGCCCCGGTCGAGCGGGCCGCCGATCTCGAAGACCACCACCATCTGGTACTGCGTGAGTCCGGGCACGATCTCCTCGGTGAGCCACAGGGACTCCTGGGCGAAGGAGAGCGGTGCTTCCTGAGTCGCCACGGGGACCTCCTCTCGCCGCAGCACCAGGTGCGGGCGTCGACGCCGAAACGGTAGGCGCGCGGGGTTCACCGGCGGTTATGCCTGCTGGCGTCCGCTGGTGCCCCGACGGCCGGTCAGCCGCGCGGCACCAGTGCCGCGGCGTCGACTGCGGCGCGCATCCGCGCCAGCACCTCGACCGGGTCGGCGCCGTCGGTGAACAGGCACGAGTTCACCAGGGCGGACTCGAAGCCCAGCTCGATGGCCTCGGTCAGGTCGGCCACCGAGCCGATGCCGCCGTCCAGCATGACCGGGACCTCGTCGCCCGCCAGGATCACATCGATCGCGGCGCGTACCCGGTCGTCGATCCCCCGGCGGGCGCCGATCGGCGAACCCATCACCCGCACCATCGGCACGCCGAGTTCCAGCGCCGCGCGGTAGGCCGCGACGTCGGCGGAGATCAGCGGCCACACCTCCAGGCCGTCGTCGACGAGCTGCCGCGCCGCCGCCAGTACGGCGTCGTTGTGGGACGTGGTGAGCGTGTCGGCGTCCAGCACCTCCAGCTTGATGATGCGGACGCCGGTCAGCTCCACCGCCCGCCGGGCGCGCTGGACCGCTTCCCCGGCGGTGACCGGGTGGTTGATGTTCAGCACCGGGGTGATCGCCCGGTCCGGGCCGAGCAGGGCGGTCACCGAGCCGAGGGTCGCGTCCGCGTATCCCACCGGCAGCTCGTCACCGGTCTCGACGGAGGCGATGGTGTGGGTGTTGACGGCCAGGTAGCGGCATTTGCTCGCGCCGAGCATCCGGGCCGCGACGTCGGCCGACACCTGGTGCTCCGGCTTGGCGCCGAAGCAGTGAAACAGCTCGAACACGGTTGCTCCAATCATGGGGACTCAGCAGCGGTCTGCTCCGAGTGGGCGGGCGTCCGCCAGCCGGCCGGCGCCGGACCGGTGCCGGTGACGGCGGCACGGAACCGGGCGAGCAGGTGGCGGAAGACCGGCCGGGCGGGGTCGAGGGGCCGGTTCTCGATCGACCGCACCGGGGCCAACTCCATGGCGGTGCCGGTCAGGAAGATCTCGTCGGCCTGGTGCAGCTCTCGCACGTCCACCGCCTGTTCACGCGCCTCGATGCCGAGGTCGGCGGCGAGCGTCAGGACGGTGGCGCGGGTGATGCCGGCCAGCGGACCGTCCCGCAGCCACGGGGTGACGAGCCGGCCGTTGGTGACCAGGAAGATGTTCGACACGGTGGCCTCCACGACGCGGCCGGTGCGCAGGTCGAGTTGCACCGCGTCGTCGAAGCCGGCCCGCGCGGCGGCGGTACGCGCCACCGCCGACATGACGTACGCGCCGGTGGCTTTCGCGCCGGCCGGGAAGCACTCCGGTGGCGGGCGCCGCCAGGGTGAGACGGTCAGCGCGACACCGGCCTGGTCGGTGACCGGTCCGGCCGGCCAGACCTCGATGCCGAGCCGGAAGCGCAGGGCGCCCAGGTTCACGCCGAGGACGGGATCGGGCGCGTAGAGGACCGGCCGCAGGTAGCAGTCCGGCGAGTCGGGCGGGACGGCGGCGAGGACGTGGCCACGCAACGCGTCGAGGCTCGGCGGCTCGGGGATGCCGATCAGCTCCGCCGAGCGCAGCAGTCGCCGCAGGTGGTCGTCGAGCCGGAACACGTGGGGCCCGTCGACGCCCGCGTAGCAGCGGATCCCCTCGAACACCGCCGTGCCGTGCTGCATGCTGTTGCCGCCGAACGGGACGTCCCGGCCACGGTCACCCTCGTGGAGGGTGTGCGTGGAGAGACTGGCGGTGATCATGCCCGGACCAGGGCCTGCAACCGGCCCAGCTCGGTGACGCACTCGAGGACCTGGTCGGCCGGCAGGCCGAAGTCCACCAGGCAGCCGATCTCGGTGACGCCGGCCGCGACCAGCTTGTCGATCATCGGACGGCAGGTCTCGACGCTGCCGAACAGCCCGGCGGAGGTCGTGTAGCGGCGTAGCCCGTGTTCGAGCAGGACGGCGCGGTCCTGTTCGGAGACCGCGTCCGGCCGGACCCCGATGTCGTGGTGCGCCGCGAACTTCTCGAAGAGCCGCAGGTGCTGCGACAGGTACTGGATCAGCGGCTGCCGGATCCGGTCGGGGACCGCGTCGGGGTCGGCCGCCAGGTGGGTGTGCAGCATGCAGGTGATCTGTTTGTCGGCGACGCTGTGCCCGGCCGTGGTGAGTGCCCGCCGGTAGCGGTCGACCTTGCCGGCGAGTTCGTCGACCGTCTGTTCCAGCAGCGCCGTCAGCACGTGCAGGTCGTGCTGTCCGGCCGTCTCCCAGGTCGCCGGGTTGCCCGAACTGGTCAACCAGACGTCGGGCAGCCGCTCGGGGCGCGGATAGGCGCGAACCTCCACCTCGCGTCCGCCGGGTCCGCCCCGGGCCACCCCCTCGCCCCGCCACAGGGCCCGCACGGTGGCGAGCTGTTCCAGCAGGATGTTCTTTCGGTCCTCGTACGCGTCCGGCGCGAGCACGAAGTCGTCGGCGTGCCAGCCGGAGGCGAGGGACATCCCCATCCGCTGGTGGCTGATGGCGTCCAGGACGCCCCATTCCTCGGCGACCAGCAGGGGATCGTGCAGGGGCAGCACCACGCTGCCCGCGCGCAACTGGATGCGGCTGGTCCGCGCGGCGACGGCGGCCAGCAGGATGGCGGGGCTCGGGTAGGGCGCCCCGAAGACGTCGAAGTGGCGTTCCGGCATCCAGATGGCGTGCAGGCCGGCGCGGTCGGCGCGCTCGGCGCACTCCAGCAGCAACTCGTACTTCTCCCCCGGTCGGTCGTCCGGGTCGGAGGAGAAGAAGAAGAGACTGACCGCGAGCGGCGCCCGGCTCGGCTGCTCCTGCTGGCGCAGCAGGTGTTCGAGCAGGCGGAGTCGGTTCGGGGAGAGCTGGCGAAGGGCGTCGGGCGAGTTGCCAGTCATGCCCCGACCTCCCGGATCCGGGCGAGCCGATCCTCCACCTCGTCCTCGGACATCGCGGCCAGCGAGGCGACCAGTCGCGCGACCGGATCGTCCGGTTCCCCGGGCACGGCCGCCGGGACAGGCGGTGCGGTCGCCGCTGCGGCGGGTCCCGGCGGGAATACAGCCGAGGCCGGTTCCGGTGGGCGCATGCCCTGGGCTTCGAGGTGGGCGGCCAGCTGGGCGATGGTCGGCAGCTCGAAGACCGTCGTCATCGCCAGTCCCTCGGCGCCGTCGCGCTGCAACGCCGTGACCATCTGCATCGCCAACAGTGAGTGGCCGCCGGCCTGGAAGAAGTCGTCCTGGAGGCCGATCTCCTGCCCGCCCAACAGTTCCAGCCACAGTGCCGTGAGGTAGGCCTGCATGGGCGTACGGTCGGAGGTGGTCGGCCCCGCGACGGTCCGGCCCGGGTCCGGGGAGCCGGTGACCGGTCGGATCGGCTGCGGGGAGGTGGCCGGGGCTGGCGACGGCCGTCCGGGGTCGAGCCAGTGGCGGGTTCGCTCGAAGGGGTACAGCGGCAGGCCCACGCGCATCCGCCGCTCCCCGTGCCAGAGCTGCGCCCAGGCCACCTCTCCACCGGCCAGCCAGTACGAGGTGAGCGCGTCCAGCAGATCGGCGGCGTCGCCGCCGTTCGGCCCGGTCAGGATGGGGATCCGCAGGTCCCGCGCCGCCCGGCCGCGATCCTCCCCGCCCATCTGGCCACCGGAGCCCAGCATGGCGTCGAGGGAGTTGTCCGGGCTCAGCTCGAACCAGCAGGTCACGCCGTCGCGGCTGAGCCGGTCCAGGCCGTCGGCGAAGCGGACCGTCGCGCACATCTGCTGCCCCCAGTACTCGGGGCTGGTGGCCTGCTCGTCGGTGAGGTAGTCACCGGTGAGGTTGCTGACCACCGGGATCTCGGGTGGGCACAGCTTGTGCCGGGAGACCACCTCGACGAACTCGTCCGCCGCCGGTGCCACCAGGGGCGAGTGGAAGGCCCGGGTGACGGCGAGCCGGCCGCCGGGCACCTCCTGGAGAAAGCGGTCCACCTCGGCCTCGGTGCCGGCGACGGTGACCAGACGCTCGCCGTTGACCGCCGCCAGGGCCAGCTCGCGGCCCTCGATCGCGGCGCGCGCCTCCGCCTCGGACAGCGGGGCGAAGGCCATCGCCGCCGGTGCCGTCGCGGCAAGGAGTCGGCCCCGGGCGGCCACGATCTCGACGGCGGACTCCAGCGAGAAGACGTTGGCGAGCGTGGCGCCGACGAGTTCGCCGATGCTGTGCCCGAGGAGGGCGTACGGGCGGACGCCGCAGTCGAGCAGGGCCCGTCCGACCGCCCATTCGACGGCGAACAGCGCCGGCTGGGTCAGGTCGGTCTCGGCGAGCCGGGCCCGTTTGTCCGCTGCCGTCGCGGCGGCCGGGTCCAACGCCGACGCGAGATCGACGCCGTGCCGGGCGAAGAGTGCGAACACGGTGTCCAGGTGTGCTTTCACCAGGGGCTCGGCGGCGGCCAGCGACAGTCCCATGCCGAGTCGCTGGGCGCCCTGGCCGGCGAGCAGGAAGGCGGCGCGGATCGCCGGGTCGGCGTGGCCGTCCCGTACCCGACGGCTGCCCTTCGTCAGCAGTCCGTCGGCGATCTCCGCCCGGGAGGAGGCCGACAGGACCCGCCGGAACTCCCACTCCGGTCGTCCGGTGGCCAGGGTGTGGGCGACGTCCGCCGGGTCGGCCCGGTGGTCCTCCCGCAGGTGCTGGCCGATCGACCGGCTCAGCTCGTCGAGCGCCGTGGCGGAACGGGCGGAGAGCAGGACCGGGTGTCGCGACCGGCGCGACGCCTCCGGTCGCGGGCGGGCGGGGGCCTCCTCGACGACGAGGTGGGCGTTGGTGCCGCCCATCCCGACGGAGTTGACCGATGCGCGGACCGGTCGGTCCGCCGACAGCTCGGTGAGGTCCATCGGGATCCGGAAGGGCGTGGAGTCCAGTTCCAGCCGGGGGTTCGCGCGCCGGAAGTGCAGCACCGGCGGCACCCGCCGATGCTTGACCATGAGGATCGCCTTGACCAGGCCCGCCGCCCCGGCGGCGGCGTCCAGATGGCCGATGTTGGGCTTGACCGAGCCGAGCAGGCAGTAGCCGGTCTCGTCGGTGCCCTGCCGGAACGCGCGGGACAGGGCGGCGACCTCGATGGGATCGCCGATCGGGGTGGCTGTTCCGTGCGCCTCGACGACGTCGATGTCGCGGGCCGAGACCGCGGCCCGCGCCAGGGCCCGCTCGATCACCGTGGCCTGTCCGCTGACGCTGGGCGCGGTGTAACTGGACTTGGCCTGCCCGTCGTTGCCGACGGCGGAGCCCCGGATGACGGCGTGCACCTGGTCGCCGTCCCGGATCGCGTCGGCCAGCCGCTTCAGCACGACGACGCCGACGCCGTTGCCGACGACCGGCCCCGCCGCGTCGGCGTCGAACGCCCGGCAGTGGCCGTCCGGTGCGGACGTGTCGCTCGGGGTGGACAGGTAGCCGGCGCCGTGGGGCAGCCGGACCGAGGAGCCACCGGCCAGCGCCAGGTCGCACTCCTCGTCGAGCAGGGCCCGGCAGGCGAGGTGGACGGCGACCAGCGAGGAACTACAGGAGGTCTGCACGCCGATGCTGGGGCCGCGCAGGTCGAGCTTGTAGGAGACCCTGGTGGTGAGGAAGTCCTTGTCGTGCCCGAGCATGGCCGCCATGTCGCCGACCGCCCGCAGCGCGTCACCGCCGGAGCCGAGCACGTTGTGCACCAGGTACGTGTCCATCGTGCAGCCGCCGTAGACACCAACGGGTACGTCGCACCGGCGGCCGTCGTAACCGGCGTCCTCCATGGCGTGGTAGGCGCACTCGAGGAAGATCCGGTGTTGCGGGTCCATCATCGCCGACTCGCGGGCCGAATAGCCGAAGAAGGCTCCGTCGAAGCACTCGACGTCCTCCAGCGCGCCCGAGGCGTTCACGTATTCCGGGCTGTCCACCTGCTCCGGCGTCATGCCGTGGCGGAGCGCCTCCTCGCGGCTGTGGCGCTGGATGCTCTCCACGCCCTCGCAGAGATTGCGCCAGAATTCGGTGGTGTTCCTGGCACCGGGGAATCGCGCCGCCATGCCGACGACGGCGATCGCGCCAGGATGTTCTTCCAACGGCTGGGTCGTCATTGCGCTCCTCGTTACCGCGACGTTCCATGATGGCGGCGGGGTCGTTCCCGCCGGTTCGCACCGGTACGTCCCGCCGGGTTCCCATACGGGCAGCCGAGGAGGGCGATGACGGTGTGCGGGTCGGGAGTGTCGGCAGTGCACGGCCGCACCGGTTGGTCACGGTGGTCGACCACGGTGGGCTCCGGCCGCACCGCGTCCCTGCTGTCCTGTCCCGTGGTCTTCACCCGCTCCATCGCTCCGACCTTGGCTGACCTTCGTACGCGGCGACACCGCGCTGGGACGCTAGGAGCAGAGGGTTGCGCGACAGTTACGCGTCGCGGCGACTGCCGGCGTGAGCTGCGAGAACGGGCCCGGGTCGGCGGCTGTGGCCGCCGGCGCCGGGTCCGTGCCGGCGCCGCGAGTCAGCTCCTCGCGCGCATAGCAGGAGCGCCCGCCGCGCACGAGACAGTGTGGCGTAAATCACTTTCCAGCCCGGGGGAGGTCGGGAGATGCCGGCCACCTCGCGCCGCGAACGCGTGCGCATACACCCACCTCGCGCCCTCCCTCGCGACACCCGGGAGGGACGACCCTCCGGGCCGCGCGCCACCCGAGGTCAACCAACCGGCGCTTGACATCGATGGCCGCCTGAGCCACTGTCATCCGTATATCCGTTGATCGGGATAGATACGTTGGAGTCCAGAAGCAGGTGTAACATGACTCTTTTTGGTTGCTCCCACCAAGGCTATTGGCATCCATCACCACCTGGCTCGAATTACCGACGGCCAGCCCCCGTGTCGTTTTTTACTTGGACCGGAGCAGCCGCTGGGACGCGCAATTCACCCGCGAGTCCCCCATAAGCCGACGAACTGCGGCAGAACCTCGGCGACACCAACCGGCCACCGCCCGCCGATTGACCACAAGATCCGGTACGCCAACCGTTTCCGGGTGGCCGCAGAATTCACCGGAGCAACGGGTCGGTGTGCCTGGAAGTCGGCGACCGCACTGGCACGCGGACACCGGAACGCACGATCAACCCCACTGCTACCTGCGCAAAGGACTCGCGAGGGAACTAGACCCGCCGATGCCAAGCGGCGGGTTCCCAGCGTTCGCGAGCCCACCACGACTGATCGAATGGGGGGCCGATCATGGACACTGGCAACCAATCGACGCACCTGGTGGAAGTTCGCACCTTCGGCAAGTTCGAAGTGTTCATAAAGGGACGCCGAGTCACCCGCTGGCGCGCGGGAAAGGCGCGCAACCTCCTTCAGTACCTACTGCTACGGCCAGGTCGCGTGGTGCCCAGGGACGTCCTTTTCGAAGCCCTTTGGCCGGCGCTCGACCCACCTCGAGGATCACTCAAGGTCGCGGTACACACCCTGCGCAGCATACTGGCCGACTCGGGTGCCGCCGCAACGGCCGGAAAAAACGGATCCGGAATAAGCATACTGACCCAGGAATGCGGCTACTCCATCGAGACGACCGACGTATGGGTCGACTTCCAGGAATTCGGCGCCCTCATCCTGCAGGCGCAGGACGAGCAGGCCAACGGGGCGCAGGAGGACTCGCTGGCGAAACTGCGGGCGGCCGTCGCGCTGTACCAGGGGGACTTCCTACCCGGAGTCACCATGCCCTGGGCCGAACCACAGCGCGAGTGGCTGAGGAGCCTGGCGTTGTCCGCGCTGAACCGGCTCGTGGTGGCCGCGACCGAGGCGGACGACACCCTCCAGGTGCTCAACTACTGCCACAAGATCCTGGAGATCGACTCGTTGCACGAGGAGACGTACCGGACCTTGATCCAGCTACACGGGCAGCTCGGCCAGCTCGGCCAGGCCCACCGCTGGTACAAGCTGTGTTCGTCGCGGCTCCGCGAGGTGGTCGGGATCGGCCCGAACGAGGCGACCCGGACGGTGTACCGGGAGGCCGTCAGCGGCGGGCTGGTCACCGTGACCCAGCAGAGCCGCCGCCTCGGTCCGCTGGCCGCGATGTCCGGGCCCTCGTTGGAACGGCGATGAGCGACTCGACCGGGCCCCGGTCACCGCAACTGGAAGCCCTGTGTCGGCTGGTCGCCGAGGAGATCGGCACCGCTCGGATCGGGGTCGACGACAACTTCTTCGAGGCCGGCGCGAACTCCCTCACCGTCATCAGGATCGTCGGTCGGGTCCGGACCACCTTCGGGGTCAGGATCGGCCCCGAGACGGTGTTCCGCCACCCGACCGTGCTGGCGGTGGCCGAGCAACTGAAGATCGACAACCAAGGCACCGACGCCCTGGACCCGGTACTGGTGCTGCGTCCGCACGGCAGCCGACCGCCGCTGTTCTGTGTCCACCCCGGCGGCGGGATGAGCTGGTGTTACACCTCGCTGTTGGGCAGCCTGGACGCGGACCGTCCGGTGGTGGGCCTCCAGGCACGCGGGCTCAGACCAGGTGAGCAGCCGGCCAGGGGCGGGGTCCCGGAGATGACCGACGACTACCTACGGCTGATCCGCGACGTCCAGCCCCGGGGGCCGTACCACCTGCTCGGATGGTCGTTCGGCGGCACGGTCGCCCACGCCCTGGCCTGCCGGATGCAGCAGGCCGGGGAGGAGGTGGGCCTGCTGGCGGTGATGGACGCCGAGCCGGTCGCGACGGCCGGGCCGACCGGTCCGCCGACCGCCCGGGAGCTGATGCTCGGCCTGCTACAGGAGTTCGGGTACGACCGACGCGACCTGGCGAGCATGCCGCTGCGTCCGGACCGGGTCGTCGCCCTGCTGCGCCAGGAGAGCAGCGCGATGGCGTACCTCGAGCCGGCACACGTGAACGCCGTCCTGGAGGTCTTCGCCAACAACCACCGCGCCATGGACGGCTACCGTCCCGACCTGTTCGACGGCGATCTCGAGTTCTTCGCCGCCAGCGACGAGTCGGCCGTGGACGCCTCCCGCTGGTCGCCGTACGTCAGCGGCCGGACCCGGGTGCACCCGCTGCCCTGCACCCACCGCGACATCGGCCGTCCCGAACACCTGGCGGAGATCGCCCGGATCCTCGACACCGTCCTCGCCTGATCGCCACGCGCCGATCCGGTCGGCGAGGATCCCGCCTCGCCGGTGCCGAGCCCGCCGGCGAGGCGGGACGCCGCCCGTCGCGGCCGCTGGCCCCCTGCGGGTCCGGCGACCCGACCTCATCCGGAGTAGCCGGCCGGGACCACGGTCAGGGGTTGGCCGTACCCGACCGCCCAGGATCTCACCGCCTCGGCCATCGGTACGCCCTCCCGTGGGCTACCGGGAATGCAGACCGAGCTGTCGCCGGGGCGCCCAAGGTCGACGACCAGACGCATCACCGCACCGTAGTCGGGCTGGGCGACGCGAACTGTCTCAGCGCACCCCGACAACTCGAGGTCGACGGCCTCCGGCGGATACCCCGCGAGCGGGACGAGGTGGAGACGGTTGCGCTGCCCCCACTGGGGCAGCCGGTCCGTACCGACGTCGCGGAGCAGCATCATGCGCGCCATCAGCAGTTGCCCCACCACGAAGTGCCGGTCGTCGCGCCACGGCGCCGGCACCAGGCCGTCGGGCACCGCCGCGACCAGCCGCCGCAGCGGTCCCTCGGCGCCCGCGAAACAGTAGGTGAAGCGGTCGTCGAGGGCGCGGGCCGGGCCGGTCGCCGCGGCGACGAGCGCCTCCCGCAGCAGTTCCCGGAACACCGTCAGCAGCGCCAGGCCCGGCTCCCGCGCGTGCGCGGTTCCGCCCCACGCCATGACGTCCTCACGGATCTCCCGCAGGGCCGCCGTCCGGGGCTCCGGCGGCAGGTACCGCAGGGCCAGGTCCCGGTAGAACTCGTAGCAGGACGCGTCGACGTCCAGTTGCAGGTCCCGGGCGGCGGCGGCGTCCCGGCCACCGCCGTCGACGCCGACGGCCACCCGACGCGCCCGGATGCCGGGCGGCAGGTTCCAGGCGAGCCCGGCGCGGCGTACGGCGTGGTTGCCGTTGTTGCAGTTCACCACCATGCCGGTGGGGGGCCCGACGAGGCGGGGCAGCTCGTGCGGCGGGACGAACCGGTAGGGCACGGGCTCCTGGGCGTCCGAGAACCCACGCGGTCGGCCGGCCTCGGCTCGATGCGGGAAGCGCCCGCCCACCGTCCAGCCGACCCGCCCGGCGGCGTCGGCCACGATCGCGTTGACCGGTGGCAGGCCGCAGTCGTTGACGATGTCCAGGGCGGTCTCCACGTCGGCGGCGTCGCAGAGGCGCAGCAGCCCGAAGTCCAACGCCCGGGGATCGAGCAGCGTGGCGGTGAAGGCGACCGGCTCGCCGGCCAGGGTCGAGGTCACCGGCCCCCACCGGCTCTGCGTGACCTCCACGGTGACCGGCGACTCGCCCCGGATCTCGATCGTCTCCCGCCGGACCTCGACGTCGGCCAGGTCCTGGGGACCCAGCGACCGCAGGTCCGCGGTGTCGCCGGGCAGTCGGGTGAGTCCCCAGGCGACCCGGCCGTTGGTGCCGGCGAGCACGACGGGCAGGCCGGGCACGGTGACCCCGCTGACCTCGGTCTCCCCGACGCGCAGGCGCACCACGTACATCAGCGCCGGATCCCCGAGTTGCAGGTGCATGTCGTTGGCGAGGACCGCGCCGTCCGGGGCGGCGACGGCCCAGGCGTTGCTCCCGGCGGGTCGCGGGTCGGCCACGACGGGTCCACCCGACTGGTCGGCCGGCTGCCGGAACAGCACCCGCAGTTCCGCCAGCGGAAGGGGCACCCCGACGTCGACCTCCGGGGATCCGTCGGGAGCGGTGGCGTACCCGTCGGCGGCGTCGAGCAGGAAGTCGACGACGGCCGACGGCAGCGACCGGCGCATCACCTCGGTCATGTGCAGCTCGGACCCGTTGGAGCCCATCGCCTGGAACAGCACCTGGGCCACGTGGACGCAGTCCACCGGGGCCCAGGTCATGGCGGAGCCCCGCTGGCGCAGCGCCGTGTTCACCCCGTCGGTGAAGGCGTCCAGCAGGCGGACCTGGTCCGGCGGGAGCAGCGTCAGGCAGCGCCGCGCGACCGCCTCTAGCCCGAGCCGACGCTGGCGGACGTCGGCGTCGAGCGCGTCCCGGCCGACGAGCTGGGCCAGCCGGCCACGCGCGCTGCGTCGCAGGAAGTCCAACTGGCCCGGACGGTCGGTCGCCATCTGGAAGCCCAGGCCCAGGGCTGCGCCGGTCCAGTCCTCGGCGCTGATCACCGCACCCGGGTGGTGGACGACGGCGTGCGAGCCGTCGCGTCCGCGCACCTGGACGGTGCCGTCCCCGGCGGTCACCGGCCCGTCCCGATCGGCACGTCCGGGCCCTTCGCGAAGTCGGCCAGCGCCTGGACGGTCGCGTCGAGCAGCGCCTGGGCTTCGGCGCGCTCCGCCGGCTCGTCGACGCACTCGATGGTCAGCGCCAGCCGCTCGTCGTCCTGCACCACGGCGGTGAGCGTCCGCCGTGGTCCGAGCAGCGGCATCCGCAGCAGCTCGCTGAGGTCGACGCCGACGCTGAGCGGAAGCCGGCCGGGCCGGTTCATCCGGTAGATCCGCTCGAAGTCCACCACCAGGTCGATGAGGTCGTTGGGCGTCACGCCGAGTTCGTCGGCCGGCTCGGCCAGCAGCGTCTCCAGGGGAAGCTGGGTGCGGCGGCGGGCCGCCAGGTGTTCGTCCTGCACCCGGGCGACCAGGTCCCGCGCCACCTCGACCCCGGTCAGGTCGACCGCCATCAGGCTGCTCAGCGCGAACGAGCCGACCGTACGCTCCAGACCCGCGTGGTTGCGGTTGTCGAGCATCATCCCGATGCCGGCCCGTGACCGGTCACCGACCCGGCCGACGGCCAGGGCCGCGGCGGCGGCCACCGTGCTGAACTCGGTCAGTCCGGCCGCCGCCGTCCAGGTCCGCAGTTGCTGGGTCTCGGTGACCGGCAGGTGGGTGGTGAGCCGGACGTACGAGGCGGTGGCGCGGCGTTCCACCGGCTCCACCAGGTCCTCGGCCAGCGCCCGCACCACCGTGCGCCAGTGCGCGCGGGAGTCGTCGAGCAGCTCCCGAAGGTTGTCCCGTTGCCACCGGCAGTAGTCCAGGTGCTCCGGGTCGTCGGCCGCCGCGTCGGCGATCGGGCGGCCCACACAGGACGCCGCCAGGTCGTCGAGGACGAAGCCGATGCAGTTCCCGTCGCAGGCCGAGTGGTGCAGGTGCAGCACGAGGACGTCCGGATCCGCGCCGTTGCGGAAGACCTGGCACCGGAGCAGGACGCCCTCGGCCAGGTCGAACGGCACCAGGAACTGCCGCATCACCCGACTACGCAGCGTCGCCGCCCGCCGCTCGGGCGACAGCGCACCGAGGTCGATCTCCGTACACGGGACCGGGGGCAGTCCGTCTGCCGGCAGGACGATCTGGACGGCCGTGTCGCCGTCGGGACGTACCGCGGTGCGCAGAGCCGGATGCCGGCGGACCAGGGCGTCCACTCCCGCCTGGAGGGCGTCGAGCGTCAGGTCCGCCCCGACCTCCACCACGGCCACCATGTTGTTGACCGACGGCAGGGCCAGTGCCTGTTCCAGTTGCAGGTACTGCTCCTGTTGCAGGGACAGCGGCGCCCGGCGCAGGCCCTGGGCCACCAGCCGGGGCAGGGCCGGGCCCTGCTGGTCGTCGTACCGCGCGACGGCGGCGACGAAGTCACCGAAGACCGGGTTGTCGAAGACCAGTTGCAGCGGGATCACCGTGCCGATGGTCCGCTCGCAGTGGGAGATGAGCAGGGCGGCGAGCATCGAGTGGCCGCCGAGCTCGAAGAAGTTCGCGTCGTCGTCGATCTCGTCCAGCTCGAGCACCGTACGCCAGACCCCGGCGAGGGACGCCGCGAGCTCGTCGGCCGTCGAGCCCGGACCATCGTCGACACCGGCCGCCGGGGGCGACGGGTCAGCGGCACCGGATCGACGGTGAGCGGGGTCCACGGCGGAGGCCGTTTCCGCGTTGGATCGCTGCGTTTCCATCACCGACGCAGCACAGCACGGGGGCGTGCGGCGCGGGTTAGGCGTGGGTTACGCGGCGGCAGGCGCGTAACCGCGCCGGAACTGCGCCGGGTGAGGCTGCGGTCTCCCGCGAAGGAGGCGGCATGGAACGTGGGACCAACGGCGGCGAGCACCCCGCCGACCCGGCGCCGGTACCCCTCACCGCGACCCAGGAGGGCATGTGGTTCGCCGAGCGGCTGGATCCGGGACGGTCCGGATACCACGACGCGGTCACCCTGCACCTGGTCGGTCCGCTGGACCTGGCGGCGCTCCGGCAGGCGTTCCTGGACTGCCACCACCGGCACGACGCGCTCCGGCTGCGGATCCAGGAACGCGGTGGTCGGCTCACCCAGACCTTCGACGCGGCACCACCGACGTGGCGTACCCAGGACCTGACCGGGCTGGCCCCGGACCGCCAGGCGGCGGATTGCCGGCGGCGCTTCGCCCTCGACTGCACCGAGCCGTTCGACCTCGCCGACGGCCCGCTCTGGCGGACCCGGCTGCTGCGCCTGGCCGACGAGGAACACCGGCTGCTGATCGTGCTGCACCACCTGATGACCGACGGATGGTCACACGGGGTCTTCCTCCAGTCGGTCCTGGCCCGGTACGGGGCACGTCTCGCCGGTGCTCCCGGACCCGCCGCGCCGGCACCGTCCTTCCGGCAGTGGGCCCTCCGGCGGGTGGCGGCGGAGAACGCGCCGGGCATCACCGACCGGGCCCGCCAGGCCGCCACCCGGCTGCGCACCACCCCACGGCGAATCGCCCTGCCTGGCCTCACCGGGGCGACCGGCACCCGTGGCGGCGTCCTCGCCCTGCCCGTGGAGCCGGACGACCTGGCCGCCTTCGACGCCGCGTGTGCCAGCGTCCGGGTGTCCCGCTTCATGGCGATGACCGGGTTGCTGGCCCACCTCGTGGGTGACCTCGCCGGCACACCGGACCTGGTCGTCTCCGCGCCCGTCGCCGACCGGCTCACCCCGGAGGCGACCCAGGTGCTCGGGTGCACGATCAACGCCGTCCCGATCCGGTTCGGTCCGATCGCCTCGCCCGCCGACGCGGCGGCGGCCGGTCGGGCGGCGGTGGTGTCGGCGCTGGGCCTGCTCGACGTGCCGTACCGGGAGATCATCCGTGCCGCCGAGCCGTCGTTCACCACGTCCCTCGCCGACCCGCTGACCAACGTCTCCTGCGAGGAGTACAGCTCCCCGCGCGGGAGCTGGCGGCTGGGCGGGCTGACCGTGACCGCGCTGCCGCGCGGCGAGTTCCAGACCCGGCACGACCTGCTGCTCAGCGTGCCGCGCGACCCCGGGGGCGGACCCGAACTGATCTACCCGGTGCGGCGCTGGCAGCCGGACGCCGTCGCGGCGCTGGCGGCGCGGCTGGCCGCCCTGGTCCGCGCGTTCGGCCACCAGGTGGTGGGCCCGCGGTGATCGGCCGCCGACAGCGGCGTAACCGGCAACGAACCCCCTGTCCCTACCGTCGTCGTGTCGCCCAGCGACGCGCCGTGACCACTTGACGAGGAAGGTGGCGAACATGGCGGCCCTCGACTGCGTCGTCATCGGCTACAACAGCGGCGACTTCGACGAATACCGGGTCATGTGCGAACGCGCCGGCAGCGACTCGCCGGAGATGCAGATCTACCGCAAGGAACACCTGGTCGTCGACGGCACCGCGATGAGCTGGATGGACGCTTTCAGCACCCACCGGGCCGAGACCACCGGCCGCCGGGACCGTTACCACGTCGGGGAGGTCTACAACCTCGCGTCGGTCTACCTCTGTAGCAACCTGCGGCGGCAGGGCCTGAGTGCCGACTCGGTGTCCCTGTTCGACGCCGAGCGCGACCGCCTGACGGAGTTGTTGGCGCAGCGGCCGGCGGTGGTGGCGGTGACCACCACCTTCTACGTCACCATCCTGCCGGTCCTACCGGTCGTCGAGTTCGTCCGGGCGCACTCCCCGGAGAGCCACATCGTGGTCGGCGGTCCCCTGATCGACAACCTCTGCCGGGACGGCATCACCGAGCAGACGCAGGACTTCCTGCTCGCGATGGGCGCCGACTCCTACATCCAGGAGTCGCAGGGCGAACACGCCCTGGGCGCGCTCTGCCACGCGGTCCGCGCCGGGCGACCAGTGGACGACGTCGACAACCTCATCGTCCACCGCGACGGCCGGTGGACGATGACCCGGCGTCGGCAGGAGAACAACGACCTGGACCTGTGCTCGATCGACTGGACCGGCTTCGACCCGAGGCTGATCGGCCGTACGGCCCAGGTGCGCACCGCGCGTAGCTGCGCGTTCAAGTGCAGCTTCTGCGACTACCCCTCCCGGGCCGGCGCGCTCACCACCGCCTCCATCGACACCGTCCGGCGGGAGCTGCGGCAGTTGGCGGAGCTGGGGGTCGGCAACGTCGTGTTCGTCGACGACACGTTCAACGTCCCGCCGAAACGGTTCAAGCAGCTCTGCCAGATGATGATCGACGAGGATCTTGGCCTGAACTGGTACTCCTACTTCCGCTGCTCCAACGCGCGCGACGAGGAAGCCTTCGACCTGGCCGCGGCGAGCGGCTGCACGGGAGTCTTCCTGGGCATCGAATCCGGCGACGACACCGTGCTGCGGTCGATGCAGAAGAAGGCGCAGGACGACCAGTACCGGACCGGGATCCACCGGCTGAAGGAACGCGGGATCACCACGTTCGCCTCGGTCCTGGTGGGTTTCCCCACCGAGACCGAACGGACCGTACGGAACACCGTCGACTTCCTCAACGAGACGGCGCCCGACTTCTGGCGGGCACAGGCCTGGTGGGCCAACCCGCGCTCGCCGGTCTACCGCAACACCGAGCTGTACGGCATCACGGGTGCGGGCTACAGCTGGTCGCACCACACCATGACCTCGGCGGAGGCGGCGGCCCAGACCGACGTCATGTTCGACGCGGTGACCGAGTCGGTGTGGTTGCCGCTCTACGACTTCGACTTCTGGTCGTTGCCGTACCTACAGGGCAAGGGCTTGGAGGCCGAGGCGTTGAAACCACTGCTGCGGACCACCCAGAAGCTGATGAGCGAGCGGGACCGGACCGGGCGCTCCGACACCGTCCGCGACCTGGAGAAGCAGTTCGCGGCGGACGTCGCCGGGCTGGACATCGCACCCGCCCGCTTCGCGCTATGAGCACCCCGCTACGCCTGGGCGAGCGGTTCGCGCGGGCGGTGTCCCGCCAGCCGGACCGGACCGCTCTGGTCGCCAGGTCCGGGTCACTGACCTTCGCGCAGCTCGCGGCGGCGTCCGGTCGGGTCGCGGCGGCCCTGCGCGGCCGGGGCGTCGGCCCGGGTTCCGTGGTCGGGCTGCACCTCACCCGCGACGTCGACCTGGTGGTGTCGCTGCTCGGGGTCCTGCGGGCGGGAGCCGCCTACGTGCCCCTCGACCCGGCGCTGCCCGCCGACCGGCTGGCCTTCATGATCGAGGACTGCGGAGCGCGCCTGACGGTGACCGACGCCGACCCGGCGGTCGTGCCGGCGGCAGCGGGCGTGCCGGTCGTCCGGGTGCCGGAGCTGCGCACCAGCCCGCCGGCGACCCGCCCGGTCATCCCGCCGGCCGAGGAACTCGCCTACGTCATCTACACCTCCGGTTCCACCGGCCGACCCAAGGGCGTCGAGATCACCCACCGGTCGCTGGAGAACCTGCTGACCGCGCTGGAGACGTCCGTGTACACGGACGGGCCGGCGGTCACCGTCGGCTGGAACGCGAGCATGTCCTTCGACGCCTCCGTCCAGCAGTGGCTGCGCCTGTTCCGGGGCGACACCGTGGTGCTGATCGACGAGCAGACCAGAGCCGACCCCGAGACGATGGTCCGGTTGATCGTCGAGCGGGAACTGGCCGAACTGGACATCAGCCCCTCCCACCTGCTGCTGCTGGTCGACCGGCTCGAGACCGCGCCGGTCCGGCGCCCGCTTCGGCTGCTCGTCGGGGGCGAACCCGTCGGCGAGGCGCTGTGGAAGCGCCTCGGCGTCCTCGCCGAGAGCGGACGGGTCCGGTCGGTGAACCTCTACGGACCGACCGAGTGCAGCGTCGACGTGACGGCGGCGCTGGTCACCGGGGCCGACCCGCCGCACCTGGGCGGACCCCTCCACGGGGTCACGCTGCACGTGCTCGACGACGCGCTCCGACCGGCCGAGGAGGGCGAACTCTACATCTCCGGACGGGGCCTGGCCCGGGGCTACCGGCGGCGACCGGGCATGACGGCGGAGCGGTTCGTCGCCAACCCGGTGGCCGCCGACGGTACCCGGATGTACCGGACCGGCGACCTCGTCCGGCGCACCGGCGGGCGACTGACCTACCTGGGACGCACCGACTTCCAGGTCAAGCTGCGCGGATACCGCATCGAGACCGGCGAGGTCGAGGCGGTGCTGGAACGCTCCCCCGACGTCGGACGCGCGGTGGTGCGGCTGGAACGCGACACCTCCGGCGAGCCGGCTCTCGTCGCGTACTGCCAGGGCACCGGACTGACCGTCGACCGGCTCCGCGCGGCGGCGGTCGCGGCCCTCCCGGCGTACATGGTGCCCGCATCGTTCGTGCTGCTCGACCGGCTGCCGCTCACCGTCGCCGGCAAGGTCGACCGGGAGGCGCTGGCGGCGCTGCGGCCGGCCCCGGCCACGCCCGACACCGCACTCGACGCTCCGCTGTCGCCGACCGAGCAGGCGGTCGGGGTGATCTGGTCGGACCTGCTCGGGGTTGGCCACGTCGGCCTCGACGACGACTTCTTCGACCTCGGCGGCCAGTCCGCGCTGGCGATTCGGATGGCCGCCCGGCTGCGCGCGGAGTTCCACCGCGCCGTGCCGATGGTCGCCGTCTTCGAGCATCCGACGCTGCGGCAACTGAGCGCGTACCTCGACGGGCGCTGACGGAAGGGGAACGGCATGCCACGGCGCAGTCGATGGCTGGCGCAGGAACCACGGGCCGAGTCGACGGCCCGCGTCTTCTGCCTGCCCTTCGCCGGCACCGGTGCGGGGCTGCTGCGTCAGTGGCCGCACCGGATCGGACCGGTGGAGGTGTGCCGGGTGCAGTTGCCCGGCCGGGAGAACCGCATCCGTGAGGAGGCGTTCGCCGACTTCGACACCTTCGCCGAGACCACCGCCGAGGCCCTGGCTCCCTACCTGGACCGGCCGTACGCGCTGTTCGGCCACTGCATGGGCGCGCTGCTGGCGCACCGGCTGGCCGTCGCGCTCGAGGCCCGACCGGTCCGGCCGCCGGCACGGTTGGTCGTCTCGTCCTCGCTCCCCCCGCACTTCCCGCCGGAGACCCGGTACCGGCCGCCCGGCACCGCGGCCGAGGGCATCTACCACCCCTCGATGACGGACGCGGAGCTGACCGGGGAGATCCGGCGGGTCGCACGCGCCCAGGGCCAACCGGAGATCCTCGCCGAGCTGCTGCCGTTGGCCGTCCGGACACTGCGCCGGGACCTCGACATGTGCTACCGGTACGCGCCGGCCGAGCCCACGCCGGTGCGCTGCCCGATCACCACAGTCGGCTGGAGCCGCGACCCCGACGTCGCCCCGTACGAGATGACGGTCTGGGAACGCTACGGCCGGGTCGACCACCACACGCTCGACGGCGACAAGCTCACGTTCATCCGCGCGCCGCAGCCGCTGATGGACGTCCTGGCCGAGGAACTCCTCGCCAACGCCACAGATTCCGGGGAGCGGAGATGACAGGAAGCCTCAGCGAGACGCCGCCGCGAACGCTCGCCGAGCTGCTGCACCGCACGGTGCTGCGGTACGGCGACGCGCCGGCGGTCCGGTGCGCGGACCAGGCACTCGACTACGACGAGCTCTGGCGCCGCAGCCGCCGCCTGGCCGCCCGACTGGGCGCGGCGGGTGTCCGGCCGGAGGGGCGGATCGCGGTACACCTGCCCCGGTCCAGCGAGACGGTCGTGGCGGTCATGGGCATCGTGCTGGCCGGCGCGGCCTACGTACCCGTGGACGACCAGTACCCGGCGGCCCGGCGTACCCAACTCATGCGGGACGCCGAGCTGGACCTGGTCGTGACGGCGCCGGGGTGGGCGCGGCGCTTCGACGACCTGGGCGTCCCCGCGCTGGAATGGGACAGCCGAACGGACGGCCAGCCGGAGGACGGGCGGCTCGGCCCGATCGAGCCGGCCAACGCGGCCTGCGTGCTGTTCACCTCGGGCTCCACCGGGACGCCGAAGGGGGTGGTGCTCGAGCACCGGCAGATGGTCGCGTTCGCCACCGACCCGGCCGTGCCCCCGCTACAGCTCGGGGACCGCGTCGGGCAGGCGGCGAGCATTTCGTTCGACACCTTCACCTTCGAGGTGTGGCGGGCCGTCGCCGCCGGCGCGGAGACCGCCGTGATCCCGGCGATGGCCGAGCTGATCGAGCGGGACCTCCAGCGGGAACTGCGGCGGCGCCGCATCACCGCGATGCTGGCGCCGGCCACCGCCCTCAACCACGTCGTCCGCTACGACCGGGAGGCGTTCTCGTCGCTGCGGGTGCTCTGCTCCGGCGGGGACGTGCTGCTGCCGGCCACCACGCGGGACCTGCGGGCCGGCGGATTCACCGGGATCCTCTACAACCTGTACGGCCCGACCGAGGGCACCGTCGCCTGCACCGCCTACCCAATCGGGGAGCACGGCGAGCCCGGTGACGTGGTGCCGATCGGGTTCCCCCTGGCCGGGGCCCGGCTGTACGTGCTCGACGAGCAGTTCCAGCCCTGCCCGCCCGGCACCCCGGGGCAGCTCTACGTGGCCGGCGCGGGGCTCGGGCGCGGCTACCTCAACCGGCCCGAGCTGACCGCGTCCGCCTTCGTGGCCGACCCGTTCGCCGCCGACGGCAGCCGCATGTACGCCACCGGCGACCGGGTGACCGCCGGCGCCGACGGTGCGCTGCGGTTCCTCGGCCGGGTCGACGGCCAGGTGAAGGTCAGCGGGTACCGGGTGGAGCCGGCCGAGGTGGAGCGGCTGATCTGCGCCCGTCCCGGGGTGCGGGCCACCGCCGTCCTCGCCGTCGGCCCGGCCGGCGGCCGGCGGCTGGTGGCGTTCGTGGTGCTGGCGGAGGCGGGCGTGCTCCTGCGCGACCTACGCGCCGGGCTCGCCGCCGAGGTGCCGCCGTACCTGGTGCCGGCCGAGTTCGTGGTGATCGAGCAGATGCCGATGGACGCGCACGGCAAACGCGACTGGCAGCGTCTGCGGGACCTGCACGAGGAACTGTCGGCCGCCCGCAGCGAGTACGTGCCGGCCCGGACCAGCACGGAACGGTGGTTGGTGGGTTCCTGGGAGGACCTGCTCGCCCGGGAGTCGGTCGGCGCCCACGACGACTTCTTCGCCCTGGGTGGTCACTCGATCCTCGCGGTCCGGCTGCGGATGTCCATCCAACGCGAACTCGGCGTACGCGTGCCGCCGGAGGCCCTGTTCGAGCACAGCGTCCTGGCCGACCAGGCGAAGATGGTCGACTCCTGCCGCGAGGTGACCCCATGACCACCCCCACCCTCGACGTCGACCTGACCGACCTCGACCTGTTCACCGACGGCGACGTGCACGGCACCTTCGCCCGGCTGCGCCGGCACAGTCCGGTGTACTGGAACGCGACCCCGGACGGGGGCGGGTTCTGGGCGCTGACCCGGTACCGGGACGTGGCCGCCGCCTACAACGACGCCGCGCGGCTCTCCTCCCGCAACGGCACGGTCATGGGTGGCTCGTACCGCCGCTCGGCCGACTCGGCGGGTGGGCAGATGCTGATCGCGTCGGACTCACCGGAGCATCGGCTGCTGCGGCAGCAGGTGCACCGCGCCTTCCTGCCGGACCTGCTGGAGCGGGCCGGGACAGTGGTGCGCCGGTACGTCTCGGCCGCGCTCGACGAGGTGCTCGCCACCGGTGCGGCGGACTTCGCCGAGGTGGCCCTCGAACTGCCGCGCGGGCTGCTCGCCGCCATGTTCGGGTTGGACCGGGACGAGGCGACGCGGATGCTCACCCTGACCCGGCACATGATCGGCTTCAAGGACCCGCTCTACACCGACGGCGACGACACCATGACGCTGGTCGCGGCGCAGGTCGAGATCTTCGACCTGATCGGCGCGTTGGTCGCCGAGCGCCGCCGCCGGCCCGGCGACGACCTGGTCAGCATCCTCGTCGGGGCGCGGCTGAACGGTCGGCCGATGACCGAGCACGAGATCCTCTACAACTGCCTCAACGTCGCGGTGGGCGGGGACGAGACGACCCCGTTCACCGCCGCGGCGGCGGTCGAGGCGTTCGCCCACCACCCGGAGCAGTTCGACCGGCTGCTCGCCGATCCGGCGATGCTCGACAGCGCGCTGGCCGAGATCTTCCGGTGGACCTCGACGAACTCCTACGTCCAGCGCACCGCCAAGACCGAGCTGACCATCGGCGGTCAGCGCATCACGCCGGGCCAGTCCGTCACGCTGTGGAACGTCTCGGCGAACTTCGACGAGGAGGTGTTCGCCCGGCCGGAGGTCTTCGACGTCGGCCGGCACCCCAACCGGCACCTGGCCTTCGGCAGCGGACCGCACCGCTGCATCGGGCTCGGTGCGGCGTGGATGGAGATCAGAATCCTGCTCGAGGAGCTGGTCGAGCGGCGGATGCGCTTCGAGGTGGCCGGGCCGGTACGGCGACTGCGCTCCAACTTCATGCTGGGACCGACGCGGCTACCGGTGCGGGTGCAGGCGCACCGGTAGGCTGCTGTAGCCGCCCAGAAAGTTCGAGAACACCGGGCTCGGCGGCGCCAGCAGCTCGATCCGCGCCACCTGGTCCCGCAGGGCGCGCAGCGTCGCGGCGATCTCCAGTCGGGCCAGGTGCGCGCCGAGGCAGTAGTGGGTGCCCGCCGCGAAGGTCAGGTGCCGGTTGGGCGTACGGGCGGGCCGGAACTCGCCGGGCCGGTCGAACACCCGCTCGTCCCGGTTGGCGGCGACGTTCCACAGGGTGACGATGTCCCCCTCGCGGATGGTCTGCCCACGCCAGTCGACGTCCTCCCGGGCGACCCGGGCCTGGTGCATGGAGGGCGTCGTCCACCGGAGAACCTCCTCGACGGCCTGGTCGACGTCGACCCGCCCGCTACGCAGGTCGGCCCAGGCGTCGTCGTGCTGCGCGAACGCCAAAGCGGCGCCCACGATCGCCAGGCGGGTCGTCTCGTCCCCACCGAGGATGAGGCTGTAGCAGTTGAAGATGATCTCGTCGTCGGCCAGCCGGCGACCACGGATGTCCGCCTCGACGAGCATCGTCACCACGTCGGCCGCCGGGGCGTAGCGGCGGGTCTCCGCCAGGTGCGCGAAGTAGAAGAGGATCTCGTTCTTGGCCTTCCAGGCGTCGGCGGAGGTGGCCGTCGGGCTCTCCGAGCCGACCGACGACGAGGTCTGTTCCAGGATGAAGCGCCGGTCCGCCTCGGAGACGCCCAGCAGGTCGCAGATCGCCTGGAGGGGAATGGCGGCGGCGACGTCCCGGGCGAAGTCGCACTGCCCCGCCGCCACCGCGGCGGCCACCAGGTCGTGCACCACCCGTTCGATCCGCTCGGCGGTGCCGGCCAGCGCCTCGGGCGTGAAGCCCCGCATCAGCACGCGCCGGACCTCGGCGTGGTACTGGCCGTCGGACACCGAGACCATCCGGCCGCTGGCCGAGTCGCCACCGTCGAGCATCACGTCCAGCACGTTGCCCTGCGCCGAACCGAAGGCGACCGGGTCCCGGTACGCGGCGGCCACGTCGGCGTACCGGGTCATGATCCAAAAGCCGGTGTCCCGGTTCCTCGGCGGGTGCCAGAAGATCTCGTCGCGGGCCCGCAACAGGTCCCACACCGGGGTGAGGTCGTACCGAGCGTGCAGGTGCGGGCTGGTCAGGTCCAGGGAGTCCAGCAGGTGCGGGTCGGCCGCCAGTGGAGTCTTCACACGGAAAAACTGGCGCAACGGGGTTCCGTCCCGGTTACGCCGAACCGCCGCGTTACCGCCGTGTGGTCTGCTCTGCCCGGCCGTCGACCGCGCAGAGGAGACCCGAGGTGGACATCGACGCTCGTTCGCTCCCCCATGTGCTGCGGGCTGCCGCCCGGCGGCACCCGGACCGAACGGCCCTGACCGGCTGCGGGCTGACCCTCACGTACGGCCAACTGGACACCTGCGTCAGCCGGCTCGCCGCGGACTTCGCCGCCAGCGGTCTGCGCCCCGGCGAGCTGGTCGGCCTCGCGGTGGACCGGGGTCCGCTGCCGCTGGTCCTCGCCGCCGCGGTGATGCGGGCCGGGTGCGCGTACGTGCCACTCGACGTGGGTCATCCCCGCCAACGGCTGCGACACGTCGTGGCGACCGCCGGACTGCACACCACGCTGTGCGACGAGAGCAGTCAGGCCGCCCTGCGCGGCCTGCCCACCGCCACCCTGCTGGTGGACGTCGACGACGTACGGGCCGCCGCGTCGGGGCCACCGCCGCGCTGGACCGAGCCGGAGGTGGACGCCGACGGCATCGCCTACGTCATGTTCACGTCCGGATCCTCCGGTATACCCAAGGGGGTCGCCGTCACCCACGGCAACCTCGTCGCCCTGCTCCGGGACGCGCTCGGCCTGTTCCGGTACGGCGACGACGAGGTGTGGCCGCTCGTCCACGGGTACGGGTTCGACGTCAGTGTCTGGGAGATGTGGGCCGGCGTGGCGGTGGGCGCCCGTCTCCTTGCCCTGGACGGCGCGACCGTGGCCAGCCCGCCGAGGCTGGCCGAGGCCCTCGTCCGGCACCGCCCCACCCGGCTGCACATCGTGCCGAGCGTCTTCCGGCACCTGACCGACGCCGTCGTCGCCGCCGAGCAGTGGATCAACCCGCGCGCGGTGGTGTTCTGCGGTGAGGCGGTCAACCACCGGCCGATCCAGACCTGGCTCGCCCGGGTGCCAGGCCCGGTGCCACGGTTCGTCAACGTCTACGGGATCACCGAGACGACGGTGTACAACACCTTCCACGCCTTCACGCCCGAAGAGCTGCGCGAGCCGGTCACCCCGGCCCCGATCGGACGGGCCTACCGGCACAGCCCGATCGTGGTGCTGGACGCGGACCTGCGTCCCCTGCCGCCGGGCGAACCGGGCGAACTCGTCGTCGGCGGACGGCAGGTCTCCCCGGGCTACCTGCACAACCCGGCGCTGACCGCGGAACGGTTCCTGCGGATCGACGGCCTGCCAGGCCGCTGGTACCGGACCGGAGACCTCGGGTTCGCCACGGCCGACGGGGTGCTGCACTGTCTCGGGCGGGCCGACGACCAGGTCAAGGTGCGCGGTCTGCGGATCGAACTCGGCGAGATCGACGCCGCGTTGCGGCAGGTGCCGTGGGTTCGGGACGGCGCCGCCGTCGTCGTCCACTCGCCCCGGGGCGAACCGGTCATCGGCGCGTGCGTGGTGCCGACCGAGGACGTCGGGGACGCGCCGAAGCTGGGCGAACTACGGGCCGCGTTGGCGCAGACGGTGCCCGACTACATGCTGCCCAACACGGTCACCGTGCTGGACCGGCTGCCGCAGAACCCCAACGGCAAGGTCGACCGCCGGGCGCTCACCGAACTGGTACGGGCGGCCCGGTCGAACCGTCAGGGGGCACCCACCGCCGATGCCACCCGGTGACACCCGCCGGGGCCACTGACGCCGCGACCAGCCACCGGCCGGCCGGCGGACCCGGAAGGAGTACGACGATGTCAGACGGCCGGTACGCCGGACGCCGTTTCCTGTTCGTGCTGGGCGCCACCGCGGCCGGCGGAAGCAGCGAACTGCTCGCCCGGCACGCGGCGACCGCGCTGCCGCCCGGGGTGCCGCAGGACTGGAAGCGGCTCACCGAGCTGCCCCTGGCCGCGTTCCACGACGCCGGCTACGCGGGTGAACCCACCGGTGCCACCCCCACCGGCAACGAGCGGATCCTGCTGGACGCCACGCTGGCGGCCACCGACCTGGTCGTCGTGTCGCCGCTCTACTGGTACAGCGTGTCGGCCAGCATGAAGCTCTACCTCGACTACTGGGGTGGCTGGCTGCGCCTGCCCGACGTCGCCTTCCGGCCGCGCATGCGGGGCAAGACGATGTGGGTGGTGACCGCGTTCGGGGGGCAGGATCCGACCAGTGCCGGTCCGCTCCTGGAGGCGCTGCGCCGCTCGGCGGACTACCTCGGCATGGGCTGGGGCGGTGCCGTCGTGGGACACGGCATCCGCCGGCTCGACGGCTGTCTGCTCGACCCGGTGGCGGTGGCCCGCGCCGAGGAGCTGTTCCGGCCGGACTTCGTCGACCAGGACGAATGGGAACCGGTCGCCGGGCGCACGGAGTCCGGTGTCGACACCGGAGGGCAGCGTCGATGAGCATCACCCGCGCGGTCACCGATGGCCCGGCCGCCTGGATCGTACGGCCCCGTTCTCGACCCCGTGCCCGGGTCACGCTGGTCTGCTTCCACTCGGCCAGCAGCGGCGCCGCGATGTACCGGCGGTGGCCCGACCGGCTGCCCGAGACCGTCGACGTCGCCCTGGTCCGGATGCCCGGCCGGGAGAACCGGCTACGGCAGCCGTTCGTCGAGGACTTCGACGCCGCGGTGGCGGCCCTGTCGACCGCCCTCGGGGAGTGCGGGTCCGGCCCGTACGCGCTGTTGGGGCACAGCATGGGGGCCCACCTCGCCTTCGCGGTCGCCGGTGCGCGGGTCGCCGCCGGCCTGCCGCCGCCCCGGCACCTCTTCCTCTGCGGCACCCGGCCACCGCACCTGTTCCGCCCGGCGTTCACGGCGGCGTCCAGCGACGGCGAGCTGATCGCGGCGCTGACCATGATGGGCGGTACGGATCCCGCGCTGCTGGCGAATGAGGAGCTGCGCCGGATGGTCCTGCCCACCTTCCGGGCGGACCTTCGCGTCTGCGCCGGCGTGCGCCCGCCCCGACGGCCGCTGCCCTGCCCCCTGTCGGTGTTCGGCGGCGAGCAGGACGACATCCCGGGTACGGAGCTGGACCAGTGGCGTCGGTGGAGCAGCCGGTCGGTGACCACGAGCATGTTTCCCGGCCGGCACTTCTTCCTCGTCGACGAGTCCGAGGACGCGGTGCTCGGCGAGGTCGGCCGGGTGCTCGCGGAACTCACCCCACCGGGGCCGGACGTAACCCTCGGCTAACCGTGTTGTTGAAGGCTGGCCGGCACGGCACGCTCCGGCGTGCCGGCGGGTCAGCCGGTGGCGACTCCGGCGGTCAGCGCCGTCCGCAGGTCGTCGAGGAGGTCGTCGCGGTCGAGCGCGGGGCTGTCCCGGCGCGGATACCGGTGCCGGCGGACCGTGGTGTCCGGACCGAACAACGCGACCACGTCGGAGGACGGATCGGTGAGGAACACGTCGACGCGACACGGCAGGTGCTGCGCCGGGGCATCGAGCGCGGCGAGCAGGAACGAGTTCCAGCGCAGGTACCGGTCCACCAGGTCGAGGCGGACCAGTTCGTGGGTCTCGGGGTCCAGGTCCGACGACCGCAGGAAACCCTCCACCCAGTCACCGAGCATCGCCTCGATCCGGCCGAGCACCACCTCGACCGGACCGGCCAGGTCGAGCCCGGCGGCCGACGTCCGGCCGTCGGCGACGCCGAACCGGTCCGCGACCTGCGCCAGGGTCTCCCGGATGTGCCCGTCGGTGACCGGCCGCGGATCCACGGCGGCGGCCAGCGTCACCGAGACTCCGCACCGGGTGAGCTGTCGGGCCACCGGCGCGAGCATGGGACTCGCCGCGCACGAGGCCGCCAGCGCCACCCGCCCCGCGCCGGTCGCGGCGACCTCGGCGGCGACCAGGGCCGCCCGTCGGTCCAGGTCCGCCTCACGGCCGTAGTCGACGCCGATGAGGTCGAGTTCCACCGTCGGCACCGGCAGGGACCCACCCAGGGCGCTCGAGATGCTCTGCGACGGGTCGGAGGCCGAGAACTCGAGCAGGACCGCGAGGCCGTTCCCGTCGGAGCCTGCGCCTTTCGCCGAATCCGCTGCCATTGAGCCCTCCGTCGTCAGGTGCACGAACAATTACCCATCGCCAGGAAATTGAGGAAACCCTATCGACCAGATTGCCGGTCGACAAGTGTCGAAACGCAATGTCCCACAGAGCCGGTCGACGTCGACCCGGCTGCCGGAGCCTATTGCCAAAAGGACGGCCGACATGGATTTCAGCCTTTTCTTTTTCGCCGACAGCCGGACCTCCGGCGACGACCGGTACCGCCTGCTGCTGGAGAGCGCCCGGTTCGCCGACGCCAACGGATTCACCGCGGTCTGGACCCCGGAGCGACACTTCCACTCGTTCGGCGGCCTGTATCCCAATGCCGCCGTCACCGGCGCCGCACTGGCGGCGATAACCGAGCGGATCGGCATCCGGGCGGGCAGCGTGGTGGCCCCGCTGCACCACCCGGCCCGGATCGCCGAGGAATGGTCCGTCGTCGACAACCTGTCCGGTGGCCGGGTCGGCGTGTCCTTCGCCTCCGGCTGGCACGCGGTGGACTTCGTGCTCCGGCCCGAAGGCTACGAGGACCGGAAGAAGGTCATGGTCGAGGCGGTCGAGACCGTCCGGAGACTGTGGCGGGGCGAGCCGGTCGCGTTCGTCGACGGCACGGGCGAGGAGCGTACCGTGCGGACCCAGCCGGCCCCGGTCCAGCCGGAGCTGCCGGTCTGGATCACCAGCGCCGGCTCGCCGGACACCTTCCGGCTCGCCGGGCGGCTCGGCGGCGGCGTGCTGACCCACCTCCTCGGCCAGGACGTCGAGGCGCTGGCACGCAACATCCGGGCGTACCGCGAGGAGTTGGCGGCGACACACGGCGAGCAGGCCCCTGGGCACGTCGCGCTGATGCTGCACACCCTGATCGGGGAGGACCGGGCCCGGGTGCGGGAACTCGTCCGGGAACCGTTCAGCGCCTACCTGCGCAGCTCCATCGACCTGGTGGTGGGCACGGCGGGGCTGCCGGTGGGCTTCGACCCGAGCCGACTACCGGAGCGGGACAGGGAGTTCCTGGTGGCCCGCTCCTTCGACCGCTACTTCTCCACCAGCGGCCTCTTCGGCACGGTGGCGGACGGCGCCGAGATGGTCCACCGGCTGGCCGCGATCGGCATCGACGAGATCGCCTGTCTGATCGACTTCGGCGTGCCGCAGGAGGAGGTGCTGCGGTCGCTGCGCCACCTCGACCAGCTCCGTCGGCACCCGGCGGCGGGTGAGCGACCGGCCGGGGTGCCCGCGTAACTGCGACGGAACCGGGGCTTCGTAGCGTCTGCCTGCCTGACGTGTTCGGTGCGCCGACCTGGCCGTGATCGATGATGGGAGTCTGCGATGGCCGCGATGATCAGGGGTATCTGCCTGGACGCCACGGACGAGCAGAAGCTCGCGGAGTGGTGGTGCTCGGTCCTGGGCTACCGGCTCAAGCTCGGCACGGCCCACGAGATGAAGGGCAAGTGGCTCGGCTCGATCGAGGACCCGAAGGGCGAGGGCCCGCTGATCTGGTTCAACCGGGTGCCGGAGGTCAAGACGGTCAAGAACCGGATGCACGTCGACATCCTCGGCGACGTCGACGAGATCCTGGCCCTCGGCGCGACCGTGGTCAGCCCGATGACCGAGGAGAACCAGTGGGCCGTCCTGGCCGACCCCGAGGGCAACGAGTTCTGCGTCAGCACCGGCGAGGGTGTGCTGACCTGAGGGTGTGCGCGCCGGCCGAGGCAGGAGGATCATGGCCCCAGCCGGCGGTCCGGCCGGCGTTCTGACCGGAAGGACAGTCTCTTGACGCACCCCGCCGTAACGCCGCAGCTCCTCGCCGCCGTGTCGGAGATCGTCCGGGACGTCGCCCACCGGGAGATCATGCCCCGGTTCGGCGCGCTGGCCGAGGGAGACGTCAGCGAGAAGGGGCCGGGCGACCTGGTGACCATCGCCGACCAGGCGGCCGAGGCGGCGTTGACCGAGCGGCTCACCGACCTGCTGCCGGGCTCGGTGGTGGTCGGTGAGGAGGCGGTGGCCGGCGACGCGTCGCTGCTCGACGCGCTCGCCGGCGACGATCCGGTGTGGATCGTCGACCCGATCGACGGTACGCACAACTTCGTCCACGGCAGCCCGAACTTCGGCGTCCTCGTGGCCCTCGCCCGGGGCGGTGAGCTGCTGGCCTCCTGCACCTACCTGCCCGCGCTGGAGCAGTGGGCGACCGCCGCCCAGGGGGCGGGAGCGTACGTCGACGGCCGACGGGTCCACGTACCCCCTGCCCCCGCCGACCTGCGAGCGATCGAGGTGGTGACCTCCCAGAAGCGGTGGTGGGAGGACGAGTGGCGCGGCGGCCACGACGCGCTGCTCGCCCACGGCGTCGCGGTGGACTACATGAAGGCCGCCGGCCTGGAGTACGTGGAACTGACCACCGGGCAACGGGGTGCGCTGGTGGGCGTCTGGGACTCCCCCTGGGACCACGCGGCGGGGCTGCTGCTGTACGCCGAGGCGGGCGGCGTCACCGTCACCGCCGACGGCTCCGCGTTCCGGCTCGCCGGCGGCAACGCCCTGCCGTTCGTCTGCGCGCCGGACCGGGCCACCGCGCTGGCGGTCAGCGAGATCATCGCGGCGGCACGCGACTGAGGCCGACCGCACGCTGGGCGGCGGTCCGGCCGCCGCGCACCTCAGGAGAGGCCGCGCGGGAGCCGGTCGCCTGCCCGGCCACCGGCTCCCCGAACGCCGCTACTTCTTCCAGGCCGTGTCGGCCCAGTCCGCGATGAGGGTGACCATGCCGGTCACCCGCCGGACCGCCGTCTCGACGGAGTTGTCCTTGCTGTAGTTCGACGTGCCGACGTCGTTCTTGACCACCCGACCGAGCACCGCCGGGCCGTACCAGCTGTACTTCGCCGCGCCGCACGCGGCGATGGCGCGGCGCACGTCGTCGGCCGACCCGGACCAGCCGCCGTCGCGCAGCCCTCGCAGGTAGCCCTCGGTGGCGCCCTCGGTGATCTCCGGCAGGAGGTCGGGGTCCATCAGCCCGTCGGTGAAGCTGTCCAGGATCAGGTTGGAGATGTCCTCCCCCACCGCGCCGTCACCGGCGAAGGCCCAGTCCACCAGCACCGACCGGCCGTCCGCGTCGATCAGGTTGGCGGGCCAGACGTCCAGGTGGCAGAGCGTCCGTTCGGTCGCCTGCGCGACGGCGAGCATGTGGTCGCGTTCGGTCCACAGCCGCCGGAGCCCCTCCCGCACCGGCATCGGCCAGCTCGCGATGCCGGGGTTGTCCCAGTCGGTGTCGGTGATCTCGACGCAGCGCGGCGGCCCCTCGGTGAGGTACTGCCCGAGCCAGTTCCGGGAGAGCCAGGGCAGGTCCGGCACCCGCTCCACCCACCGCGCCTGCCCCACGCCGAGTTCGTAGGCGAACCGGGCGAGGCGTTCCGGCGACCAACCGAACCCCTCGACGCCGGGCACGTGGGCCAACCAGGTCTCCACCATGCCGTCGGCGCGGATGTGGGTCTCCAGCAGTTCCGGCCCCGCGACGCCGGCCGCCCCGTACGCGGTGGCCGGTAGCCCCTCGGCGTACGCCAGGGACTCCCGCCGCCAGTGGTTCCAGTGACTCGGCACCTCGCTGGTGGGCCAGTAGCCGGTGAACCCCGCCGACGGCGGCTTGTAGATCTTGAGTACGGCCGAGGCGTCCGCCCCCCGGACCCGCCAGATCCCGAACGTGGCGTCGTTGCCCTTGTTGTGCCGCAGTTCCTCGACCTCGAGGATCGGACGGCCGAGCCGGCTCGGCAAGCGGTGGACGGCCAACACCTTTCCGTCGCCCAGGTCCAGGGTCTCTCCGGTTCCGATCTCCGTACCGGCGATTGTCCGGTTCTGTTCGGCCTGGTCTACCATTCCCTCACCTCAGCCTCGTCATTTCTCGGTCCACCACGCTTGTCGGTCCACCGCGTTTCTCCGGTCCACCGCGTTTCTCGGTCCGCTGTTTCCCGCCCGCGCCCGCAAGGTGCGTGACAACATTTTCCGCATTCCCGCGAGTGGGCCGCTATTGGCGTCCCGAGCCGCATGCCGCGCTCGGCGATCCTAACCGTCACCAGTGGACCGGCCGGTATGTCCGGCTGGCGTTTCGCCGACGACTCCCGTGGCGAACACCGCTCACGTCGCCCGCGCGGCGTCGGCCGGTTCGCGCCGGTAGCCGCCGAGCCGGGCCGCGAGCTGCCGGGGACAGGGGTATTCGAACAGGTCGCTGACCGGGAACGGCAGGCCCAGCAGGGCCTGCAACTGCCCGTGTGCCCGGGTGGCGGCCAGCGAGTGCGCGCCCTGGTCGAAGACGTTCCGGACCGGGTCCACCGTGGCGAGTTCGAGCACCTCCCGCCAGACCCGACAGACGATCTCCTCCAACTGGGCGGTGGACACCTCGGTCACCGGCAGGGCCTGCTGCGCCACCGTCTCGGCGAGCCGCTGGACCGCGTCGTCGTCGAGTTTGCCGTTCGGGGTCAGCGGAAGCTCGTCGAGCACGAGCACGTTGTCCGGCAGCATCGGCGCGGGCAGCCGGCGGGCCAGGTCGTCGAGCACCGCCCGGACCTCGACGGTCCCGGTGACCACCGCGACCAGCCGGGCCGGTCGCCCCACCACCCGGACGGCGGCGGAGACGACCCCGTCCACCTGGCGTAGCGCCCACTCGATCTCGCCCTGCTCGACGCGGTAGCCGCGCAGCTTGACCTGCCGGTCGGTCCGCCCGGTCACCACGAAGTGACCGTCGGGCCGCAGGTAGGCCAGGTCGCCGCTGCGGTACACCGGACCGACGGTGCCCGGCGGACCGGGCACGAAGCGTCGGGCGGTGAGCTCCGGTTGGTTCAGGTAACCGTCGGCGACGCCGGGCCCGCCGATCGAGATCTGCCCCACCGCGCCCACCGGTACGGGCAGGCCGTGCTCGTCGAGCAGGTGGATGGTGGCGGCGCTCGACGCCCGCCCGACGGGCACCACGTCCGACACCTCGGCGGAACCCGACCGCCCACGGGGGATGTCGTAGGCCAGGCAGTTCACCGTCGCCTCCGTGGGGCCGTAGCCGTTGACCAGCCGGCACTCCGGGCCGACCAGGCGTTCCAGGGCCTCGACGGTCGACCAGCGGAGCACCTCGCCGCCGATCAGGACGAGGCGCAGGTCCGGCAGCGGTACCCGGGCCGCGCCCAACTCGTCGGCGAACGAGGGGGTGGTGAAGAGGACGGTCACCGCCTCCCGGCGGAGGAAGTTCGCGTAGGCGAGCGCGTTCCGCCGGTCGGCCGCGGTGGGCACGACGAGGCAACCGCCGCCCGGAAGGGCGGTGAAGACCTCCTGGAGCCCGAAGTCGAAGCCGAGGGAGAGCGTCTGCGCCATCCGTACCCAGGGCCCGAGCTGCCACGCCTGCGCCTCCCAGGCCACCAGGATCTCGGTCTGCCGCTGACGGATCGCCACGCCCTTCGGCCGCCCGGTGGACCCCGAGGTGTAGACGGTGAAGGACGGATGGTCCGTGGCCGGCGGCGGTGGCGCCGGTGGCCCTGCCGCGTCGAGGGCGACCACCGGCACGCCGGGACAGTTCCCGACCAGGTGGGCGGCGCGCGCGAGCTGGTCGGGCGAGGCGAGCACCGCAAGGGGGCGGCTGTCCTCCACCATGCCGCGCAGCCGGTCGTCGGGGAACCCGACCGGCAGGGGCAGGATACCCAGCCCGGTACGCCAGGCCGCGAACATGGCGACCGCGAAGTCGGCCGAGGACCCGATCAGGAGCCCGACCTGTCCGGGCGTCGTCGACCCTCGTTGGCGTCCGCTCATCGGCCCGTCCTCTCGTCCTGTGCCGCCACGGCCGCCAGTACGCCGGCGAGCCGGTCGACGCGCGCGGCGAACTGCCCGAATCCGATCGCCGTCCCGTCGTCGACCACGGCCGGCGCGTCCGGCCGTGCTGCCGCGTGCCGGCGGACCAGCTCCACCAGCGACCCCTGCGGCACCGGGCCCGGACCGTGTCCGGCGGTCTCGTAGCGCGCCCGGTCCTCGGCGGACAGAACCATCGCGTCGGCCAGCGTGACCGCGGACGGCGCGGTGGCGGCCACCACCATCGCGGCGTAGGTGCGCAGGACCCGCTCGGCCGTGTCCCCGTCGAACAGGTGGGCCGCGTAGTCCAGGGTCAGCAGGTGACCGCCGGACTCCCGGGGCGTGACGACCAGGTCGAGGTCGTACCGGCAGGTTCCGCGCGGAACCGGCACCGGGCGCAGACGCAGCGTGCCCAGCTCGATCCAGTCGGCGTCGGCCAGTGCCCCCATCAGGTGCGGAAGTCGGGGAATCGGGCTCTCCTGCACGGTGACCAGGGTTTCAACCAGCGGGTTCCGGCCGGGGTCGCGCGCCGGGCGCAGCACCTCCACCGCCCGGGAGAGGGGGTAGAGCCCGGCGCTCACCCCGGCGAGCAGCTGGGCCCGCACCTGCCGGACGAGGGCGTCCAGGGACAGCTCCGGATCCGTGGGAATGGCCAGCGGCACGGTGTTGGTGCACAGCCCCGCGACGGCGGCGTGCGCGCCGGTGGTCCGTCCGGTGACCGGAGTGCCGACCACCACCGGACTCGGGCCACCGTAGCGGTGCAGGCAGACGCCCCAGAGGGCGGTCAGCAGGGCCACCGCGTCCCGGGAGCCCAGCCGGGCCGACACGTCCTCGGGCAGCGACAGCCGCATCTGCCCGGCCCGGGCGTCCCGTTTCGGCCCCCGGGGCCGGTCGGTCCGGACGGCCAGCGGCGGGTGGCCGGACGGGATCAGGTCGCGCAGGTAGGAGTCGCGTGCCGCCGCCGCGTCCGAGGTCAGGTACGCCTCCTGCTCGGCGACGTACGCCGGGTACCGGTCGACGACCGGCGTCGGACGGTCGGCGAGGCCGTGGCGCAGCGTCTCGTACCGGGCGGCGACGTCCTCGAAGAGCAGGCCGAGGGACCACAGGTCGGTCGCGATGTGATGCGCCACGAGCTGGTAGACGCTGCGCGCGCCGACCCGCCAGTGGTACACGCGCACCAGCGGCCCCGCCGCCAGCCGGAACGGCAACGCGGCGGCGTCGGCGAGGTGCTCGGCCAGCCGCTCCGCCCGCACCGGTACGGGCACCAGGGCCAGGACGTCGTGGAAGTCCCGCTCCGGCACCGGCTCCGCGCTGATGGCGGGACCGTTCCGGACGATCCGTCGGCCCCACTGCGGCTGGGCCAGCAGCGCCGAGCGGAGGGCCCGTTCGAAGGCGGCCACGTCGCCGGCCGGGTCCAGCTCGCAGGCGAACGAGATGGTGTACTCGTCGCTGTCCGGGGCGAGCTGGTCGAGGAAGACCAGCGCCTGCTGGGCGGCGGCGAGCCGGTACGGGTCCGCGCCGGTCGCCGGGGGCGTCGCGGCCGTCGGCGTCCACGAGGTCAACTCGGCCAGGGTGGCACCGGCGAGCAGGTCCCGGACCGGCACCTCGATCCCCGCCCGGCTGCTGAGCGCGCCGGAGAGCCACACGGCGCGCAGCGAGTCGAGTCCGGCCTCGACGAGTGCCTCGTCCGGTGCCGGTCGGTGGCCGAGAGCCTCCGCCACCAGGTGCGCCACGGCCTCCGGGTCGGTGGCCGGGGACGCGGCGGTCGGGTACTCCCCGGCCTCGTACCGTCGCCGGGTCTCGGCCCGTCTCAGCTTGCCGCTGGTCGTCCGGGGAATGCCGCGCCGGGGCGCGGCCACCACGTCGCGTACCGCGAGCCCGAAGGCGTTGGCGACGCTCCGGGCGAGCCGGGCCGAGTCGGCCTCGGTCAGCCCGGCGCCGGGTCGGACCTCGCCCACGACGACGACGCCCTCGCCGTCCGGCGACGCGAACGCCACGACGTGTCCCGGCCGGAAGGCGGGCACCAGGCCGCCGGCGAGCCGTTCGATGTCGTGCGGATGGTGGTTGCGGCCCCGGACGATGATGACGTCCTTGCTCCGGCCGGCGACGTGCAGTTCTCCGTCGGCGAGGAAGCCGAGATCGCCGGTACGCAGCCAGGTTCCGTCCCGCCCGAGGACCGGACCGGCGAAGGTGTCGTCGTCCGGACGACCCCAGTAACCGGCGGCCACGCTGGGCCCGCTGACCCGGATCTCGCCGACCTGCCCCTCGGCCAGGGGACGGTCGGCGGCGTCCGTAACGACCACCTCGCAGCCCCTCGGCCACCCGCACGCCACCGCGCTGCCGCCGTCGGCCGCCTCGCGGCTGCGCACGCCGTCGCCCCGGTCGGCGGACGCCACCAGCAGGGTGGCCTCGGCCAGCCCGTAGCAGGGCATGATCGCGCCCGGGTCGAAGCCGTGTGGCGCGAGCAGTTCGGCGAACCGGCGCATGCTCTCCGCGACGACCGGCTCGGCACCGCTGTAGGCGACGCGCCACCGGCGCAGGTCGACCTCCGGTACGCCCTCCCGCTCCAGCGCGGCGACGACCAGCTCGTACGCGAAGTTCGGGGCGCCGCTGGTGGTGACGCCCAACCGGTGGATCGACGTCAGCCAGGACAGCGGACGGCGGATGAACGCCGTCGGCGGGCACAGGATCGTGCCGCTGCCCAGGGTCAACGGGTGCAGGATGTTCCCGATGAGGCCCATGTCGTGGTAGGCGGGCAGCCAACTGAGGATGACCTCGTCCCGGTCGTGCTGGAAGGTCTCGGCGATCGCGGCGACGTTCGCGGCCAGGTTCCCGTGGGTGACGACGACGCCCTTGGGACTGCTCGTGGAGCCCGACGTGTACTGGAGGAACGCGACGGCCGTCGGATCGGGCGCGCGGTCCGGCAGGTGGACGAGTCCCGGCGTGGTCCGCCACTCGCTGGGGACGCGGAGCAGGCGGGCAGTGCCCTCGGCCACCTCGGCGTCGGTGACCCAGGCGAGGGCCGGCTCGCAGTCCTCGCGGACCCGCGCGATCAGCGACCGCCCCTCGGGTGAGTCGAGCGCCGGATACACCGGGACCGGCACCCGTCCGGCGTAGAGACAGCCCACGAAGGCGGCCACGAACCGCGGGCCCGGTGGCTGGATCAGCAGGACCCGGTCGCCGCCCCGGGTGTGCGCGCGTACCGCGGCGGCCACCTCCCCGGCCTGCGTGTCCAACTGCGCGAAGGTCGTCGTCACACCGGCGGCGTCGAGGTGTGGCAGCCAGGTCAGCGCGGCCCGGTCACCGTCCTCAATGGCCCACTGCCGGATACTGCCCACCACGCCATTGGCCTGCTGCACCAGTTACACCCCCCGCTGAAGGTGGCTCGGACGGCGGCGGCGCCGCGACAGCCGCCAACGCTAGGCAGGGTGGGTTGTGGGCCGGTTATGCGGCGCTTCGCCGGACCCGTCTTGACGCCGAAATCACGGAGGGCGTACGGTCTGGTGCCGCTCAGTGTCCACTGTGTGGAGAGGGGTTGCTCGTTGATGGCGACCGTCACGCGATCGCGACTCCTGCGGGACGTTCCGCCGGCGGCACGGAAGCTGCTGGCCGGACAGGCGCTGTCCGCGTTGGGCGACGGCGTCTTCATGCCCCTGCTGCTGATCTACCTCTACCGGGTGGAGGGGCTGAGCCTGCCCAAGGCGTCGCTGGTCGTCGCGATCGCGCCGATGACGACCTTCCTGCTGACGCTGCCGGCCGGTGCGCTGATCGACCGGATCGGCGCGCGCCGGGCGCTCAGGTTCGCCGCGGTGGGGCAGGCCCTGGGCGTCGCCCTGCTCGCCGGGGTGTCCACGCTGCCGCTGTACGTCCTGGCCATCGTGATCAAGAGCGCGGCCGAGGCCGCCTTCTGGCCGGCGAGTTCCTCGCTGCTGGCGCGCCTGGCCGTCCAGAACCGGGAACGCGCCTTCGCGTTGCGGTTCCTGGCGGTCAACGCCGGCATCGGCATCGGCGGCCTGGTCGCCGCCCTCGCCGCCGACATCTCCCGCCCGCTGACCTTCCAACTCCTCATCTTCGCCGACGCGCTGAGCTTCCTGCTGCTCTGGTGGTTCGTCCCCACCGAGTCGACCGGCGGGACCACGGCGGAGACGGAGACGACGGACGAGAAGACCACCGGCACCTACCGGATGCTGCTGGCCGACCGACGCTTCGTCCTGCTGATGGCGGCGATGGCGGTGCTCATGGCGGTCGGGTACGGACAGCTCGACGCCGGCATCCCGGCGTTCACGATCGACGCGGCCGGGCTCGACGAGAGCTCGGTGGGCCTGCTCTTCACGGCCAACACCGTGGTGGTGGTCATCGTCCAGCTCGCGGTCCTGCGGCGGCTCGGGAACTCCGACGCGCCGAAGGCGCTCGCCGCCGTGGCCGTCGCCTGGGCGGTCAGCTGGGTGGTGCTGGGGATCGCGCTGGTGGACGGGATCACCGGCACGATGTGGGCGCTGGTCGTGGTGATCGGCTCGCAGGTCGTCTTCGCCGCCGCCGAGACGATCCTCCAGCCGGTGCACAGCGCGTTGATCAACGACATGGCGCCGGACGAGCTGCGCGGACGGTACAACGCGGCTTCCGCGCTCGCCTGGAACGCGGGTTTCTTCGCCGGCCCGGTCCTCTCCGGCGTGCTCCTGGGCGCTGCCACACCCGTCTGGTACCTCGTCCTGATGGTGGGCGGCTGCCTCGCGTCGGGCGCGTTCATCTTCACCCTCCGGGGCGGCCTGACGGCCGCGCGCGCCCGGGCCGGGTCGTCCGAGGAGTCGCACCAGCTCCGTTGACACACCCGGATGTATTTTTCCCGGCGCTCCTGACTCCGTACCGGTAGTCAACCTTCCGAACAGGAGGAGCGCCATGAGGAGTATCCGGCTGTTGGCGGGTGCCGTCGTCGCGGTGGTGTCCGCGTCGATGGTGGTCGCGCCGGCGCACGCGGCGGATCCGGTCGCCGCCGACACGGGACGGGACGAGACCCAGGCGGCGATCGTCGCCTACAAGGCCGTGTACCCGACGATCTCGGACGATGCCGCCAAGGTCGCGGCCACCCAGCAGGAGACCCGCAAGCAACTGCACGAGCAGTTGGCCAAGGAGCCCCAGACGTACGGCGGGGGTCACTTCGACCCGCTGTCCGGGATCACCCACGTGGCCCTGACCAGCAAGGAGAGCGCCGACCGGGCCGCCGAGGCGGGCCGGGCACTCGGGCTCACCGTCGACGCCCGGGTGGTCGAGCGCAGCTACGACGAGTTGGAACGGCTCGCCGACACGGTGCGCGCCGGCACCGACGAACTCGCTGTCCTGGCCAAGGGCCGGGTGGGCGTCGAGGTGAGCAGCAACACGGTCACCGTCGCCCTGACCGCGCAGGAGGAGGCCAGCCTCCCCAAGGGCACGGTGCCGAGCTGGGTCACCATCGTGCCGGCGAGCACCGACGAGATCGAAGAGGACGTCTGCACGTCGCGGGCCAACTGCAACGACAGCCTGCGCGCCGGACTGGTGATCCACCGCTCCGGCGGTGGCTGCTCGGTGGGCTTCACCGCCCGCAGCAGCGGCGTGCGCTGGGCGCTCACCGCCGGCCACTGCGGCGGTGGCTCGGTGACCAACTGGTCCACCGCCGGCACGCCGATCGGCCCGATGCACCCGGTCAACGCGATCAACTCCGGCCCGGTCGACGCCGGGGCCATCCAGGTCACCAACGCCGGGTACGCGGCGGACACCCTGGGCCGGATCGCCATCTCCGGCTCGTCCTGGGTGCCGGTCAAGGGCCGGGCGCACACCATGTCGTTCATCTGGGTCGGCGACGTGGTCTGCGTCTCCGCCCGTTACGCGGCGCCCGCCACGTCCGGCAACCCGTGCGGTGTGGTCACCAAGACCAGCGACGCGGCCGTGCGCGGCCTGACCAGGTACGAGGGCTACGACCCGTGCTCCGGCGACAGCGGGGGCGGGGTCTACTGGCTCCCGTCGTCCGGCAAGCGGTACGCGTTCGGCCTGCACAGCCGCAGCACGTCGGGATGCAACGCGACGCCGCGGAAGGCGTGGTTCAGCGCGCTGCCGAGGTTCTGGCCCGGCCTCTCCTACGACCTGGCCTGACGCGGAACGCGACGCGGTCCGGGGCAGGGGTCAGGGCCGACCTGACCCCTGCCCCGGGCGGTCGGACAGGCCTGATCCGTCGGGATGATGCGGCGATGGCGGACCTGATTGCGCCGCCACAATACCTAGAACTACTATGCATTGCACTTCTAGGGTTTGGGGCGGTCGCATGCACATCACCAAAGACCTCGTCGCGGCCTCCGCGACACCGCTCGTGCTGGGCATCCTCGCCGAGGGCGAGAGCTACGGCTACGCGATCCTCAAGCAGGTCAACGACCTGTCCGGCGGGAAACTGGAGTGGACCGACGGCCTGCTCTACCCGCTGCTGCACCGCCTGGAGCGGCTCGGCCACGTCGAGTCGACCTGGCAGGTTCCGCCCGGCGGACGACGCCGCAAGTACTACCGCATCACCGACCAGGGCCGGGCCGAACTCGCCGAGCAGCGCCGCCAGTGGGCCGCCGTCGTCGACGCGCTACGGGGCGTCTGGAGCGCGACGCCGGGCATCACGCCGATCATGGCACCGGCCTGGGAGGCGGGACGATGACCGTCGACGACGAGCTGGAGGGCCAGATCGCCGAGTGGCGGGCGTACATGCACCGCCGCCGGGAGCTGGACCACGCCGATGCCGAGGAGCTGGAGGACCACCTTCGCAGCCGGATCACCGAGCTGACCGAGGGCGGCCTGCGCACCGACGAGGCGTTCCTGATCGCGGTCAAGCGGATGGGCAGCCTCGACGCCCTGTCGCGGGAGTTCGCGCGCGAGCACTCCGAGCGGTTGTGGAAGCAACTCGTGCTGCCCGGGGAGCCGGACACGCCCGCCACCGCCCGGTCCCGCCGCGAACTGCCCGTCATGGTGCTCTGCGCGGTCGTCGCGGCGCTCGCGATCAAGGTGCCGAGCTGGTTCGGAACCGACCTCGACGACGACGGCAGCTTCTACGCCCGAAACATCAGCCTCTTCGCGCTGCCCGCGCTGGCCGCGTACTTCGTCTGGCAGCGCCGGGTCGGCCTGCGCGTCGTCGGGGTGCTCGCGGTGCTGTTCGTCCTCGCCGCAGTGGCCGCGAACGCGTACCCGCTGGCCGACGACGCGCAGAGCACCGTGCTCACGGCGATCCACCTGCCGCTCGCGCTGTGGCTGGTGGTCGGCGTCGCCTACACCGGTGGCGACTGGCGCTCCGATCGACGGCGGATGGACTTCATCCGGTTCACCGGGGAGTGGTTCATCTACTTCGTCCTGCTCGCGCTGGGCGGTGGCGTGCTCACCGCCGTCACCGTGAACGTCTTCGCCGCCATCGGCCTCGACGTCGAGGACTTCGTCTCCCTGTGGCTGCTCCCGTGCGGGGCCATGGCCGCGGTCGTCGTGGCGGCCTGGCTGGTGGAGGCCAAGCAGAGCGTCATCGAGAACATGGCGCCGGTGCTGACCCGCGTCTTCACCCCGCTGTTCGCGACCGCCCTGCTGGCGTTCCTGGGCGCCTTCGTCTGGACCAGCAACGGCATCGACGTCGAGCGCGACGTGCTCATCCTCTTCGACCTGCTGCTCGTCGTCGTGCTGGGCCTGCTGCTGTACGCCATCTCCGCCCGTGACCTCACGGCCAGGCCCGGTCTCTTCGACCGCCTGCAACTCGTCCTCGTCGTCAGCGCCCTGGTCATCGACGCCATCGTGCTGCTCGCCATCACCGGCCGGATCACCGAATGGGGCCTCAGCCCCAACAAGACCGCCGCCCTCGGCGAGAACGTCATCCTGCTCGCCAACCTGGCCTGGTCGGCCTGGCTGTTCCTCGGCTTCGTCCGGGGCCGGATGCCCTTCGGCCGCCTGGAGCGCTGGCAGACCCGGTACGTCGTGGTGTACGCCGCCTGGGCCTGGATGGTCGTCCTCGCCTTCCCACCCTTGTTCGACTTCGCCTGACCCCACCGGTGTGCTCGGCCCGGTCCGACGTCGACCGGGCCGAGCAGGCCCATCGTCAGGGGCGGCCCATGCCCCGGTACTCCCAGCCGGCCCGTGTCCACATCCCCGGGTCCAGGCAGTTGCGGCCGTCGACCACCCGGCGACCGGCCACGATCTCCCCCAACGCGACCGGGTCCGCGTTGCGGAAGTCGGTCCACTCGGTCAACACGCACACCAGATCCGCGTCCTGGCAGGCCTCCGCCATGCCCGCCGCGTAGGTCAGCTCCGGATGCGCCCGCCGCGCGTTCGCCATTCCCTCCGGGTCGAACACCCGCACCTGGGCGCCCGCCTTGAGCAGCGCCACCGCCACCGCGAGCGACGGCGCGTCCCGCACGTCGTCGGAGTTCGGCTTGAACGTGGCCCCGAGGACCGCCACCCGGGTCCCCGACAGGTCCGGGCCGGCCGGGCCCGACCGGCGGCCCAGCAGTTCCGCCGCCAGGTGCACCACCCGCGCCCGGCGCCGCTGGTTGATCAGGTCCACCTCGTGCAGGAACCGCAGCGCCTCACCGGCCCCCAGCTCCTGCGCCCGCGCCTGGAACGCCCGGATGTCCTTGGGCAGGCAGCCGCCGCCGAAACCGATGCCGGCCTGCAGGAACCGGTTGCCGATCCGGGGGTCGTACCCGATCGCCTTGGCGAGCTGGGTCACGTCGCCGCCGGCGACCTCGCACACCTCCGCCATCGCATTGATGAACGAGATCTTCGTCGCCAGGAAGGCGTTCGCCGCGACCTTGACCAGCTCCGCCGTCGCGAAGTCGGTCACCACCAGCGGCACCTCGCGGTCCTCGGTCACCGCGAGGTCGAAAACCCCCTTGTGTACGGCGTAGAGCATGCCGTTGGCCCAGTCCGACCGCACCCCGACGACGACCCGGTTCGGTCGCAGGACGTCCTCGACGGCGAAGCCCTCCTGGAGGAACTCCGGGCTCCACGCCACCTCGACGCCCAGTTCGGCCGGGACGTGTTTCTCGACCAACTGCTCGATCCACTCGGCGGTGCCCACCGGGACGGTGGACTTGCCGACGATGAGAGCCTTGCGGGTCAGGTGCTGCGACAGCTCCGTCACCGCCGACTCGACGTACGACAGATCGGCGCCCATCCCCCCGGGACGCTGAGGCGTGCCCACGCAGATGAAGTGCACGTCCCCGAACTCGGCCACCTCGGCCATGTCGGTGGAGAAGCGCAACCGGCCGGTCGCCAGGTTCCGCCGCAGCAGCTCGTCCAGGCCGGGCTCGTGGAACGGCACCTGGCCGGCGGCGAGCCGGGCGATCTTCTCCGCGTCCACGTCGAAGCCGATCACCTCGTAGCCCAGCTCCGCGAAGCAGATCGCGTACGTCGCGCCGAGGTACCCGGTCCCGAGGAACGTCAGCCGGGGCCGGGGCGCACCGGACGGCGGCGTCAGCGCCGGTATCGCCGGCGTCTGCACGGTGGTCGGATAGGGAATGGTCACGGGTGTGGCCTCCGTCAGCTTGTTGGTCGAGGAGATACGCCCAGGGCGGCACAGCCGCCCGCGGGCATCCGTCGGAATTCCGGTCAGTGGCAGTCGACGTTGGCGAGGCCCTTTGCCGCGCCGGTCACCTTGTTGTCGCAACTGACCCGGTTGTCGTTGACCGGGGTGAGATTGAAGCCGAATCCCGGGCCGTTCACCTCGGCCGTGTTGCCCCGGAAGACGTTTCCTGTTCCCCAGCCCTCGAGGATTTCGTGGGTCTGGAAACCGTCCTCGATGGAGTTCCGCCCGATGTTGTTCTCGATGGTCCAGTCGTTACCCTTCACGTCGACCCAGGAGTCGGCGTGGGAGCCGCTGAGCGCGCTGCCGTCGAAGGTGTTCCCCGAGACGACCCCGCCGGTGGTGCCCTCCTTGATGTCGACGGCTTCGGCGGTGACCGCGGTGATCTCGTTGCCCTGGATGACGTTCCGGTCGCTGGCGTCCGGTGCGCAACCGTTGATCTCGCACCAGTTCGACTCCGCCGAACCGACGTAGATCCCCTCACCGAACCGCTCGCGTCGTTTGCCCGTCTCACGGACGGTGTTGTTGCGCACGATGTTGTCGGAACTCGCCTTGCGCAGGTGGATCGCCTCGTCACCGATCTGTTCCACGGTCAGACCGTCGATCACCACGTGCTGCGCGCCGTCGGCCATCACGCCCTTCTGCGAGTTGCGGACGGTGAAGCCGACCAGTCGCCAGTAGCTCGCCCCGTCCAGGTGGAAGCCGTATCCGCCGTCGACACCGCCCCCGTCGATGATCGCGTCGGCGGCGCCACAGAGGAAGATCGGCTGTGCCTCGGTGCCGGCCGTCGAGGCGACGAACCGGTCCGCGTAGACACCGCCGGCCATCCGGATGCTGGTGCCCGGCGCGGCGGTGGCCAGTGCCTCGGCGAGCGACGAGGCGTCGTTGACCGTCACCGTGGGGGCCGGGCAGGTGGTGGTGGCCCGCGCCGGCGCCGCCACGGAGCCCGCCGCCGAGGGCGACGCGGGTGCGGTGGTGGGCACGGGCTCGGGCTCGGACGGCGCCGCCGGGGCCGACCCGGTCGGCGTCCGGGTGGGGCCGGACAGCCCGGCGCCCGGCCCGGGGTCGGCGGCGTCGCCGTCGAACACCGTGACGACCAGCGTGATCAGCGCGAGCACGAAGGCGCTGGCGGCGAGCCAGAGCGGCAGGCCACCGGAGACGGTGCGCCACGCCGGCCGGGCGGCACCGGCCGGCACCGGCTCGGCGGCGGCCGGCACCTCGGGACCGCCGTGGGGTGGTTCCGGCGGGGGCGTCGCCGCCGGCCACCCGGTGCCCGGCGGCGGATCCAGCGGATTCGGCGGAATCGGGGCGCTCATCGGACCCCCACCGGAACCTGCGCCCGGCCCCGCGCGGCGGCGGCCGTGATCTCGTGGGTCACGCCGTCGCTGACCGGCCGCTTGTCCGCGTACGGGTCGCGGACGCCCGACCTGCGCCGGGCGCCCGTCCCCCGCAGCGCGGAGAAGACGATGAGCAGCAGGATGCCGGTCCAGAGCAGCGTCATCGGGCTCGCGTAGTGGCGGAACTTGGCCCAGAACGACCGGGTGTCGTACCAGGCGAAGGTCTGGTTCTCCTTGATCTCGATGTCGCCGTGGGACCGGGGCGTGTCGATGGCGCTCGGGCCGACGCCGGCGACCACGTTGAAGGAGACCGTGCTTCCCTCGCCGTTGCCGACCAGGGTGATCCCGTGATTGGTCACGTCCTGGACGGTGTTGCCACGGATCTCGGCGACCGAGTCGCGCAGGTAGATGCCGGTCCGCGTCCCGGTCACCACGTTGCCGGTGACGACCGCTCCGGTGACCCCGTCGCGGACCGCGATGCCCTGCCGCTCCTGACCGCTCAACTGGTTCCCGGTGATGTTCACGTTCCGGGTCGACCGCCGCGCGACGATCCCCATGTCCCCACCCTCGATCGTGTTGTTCTGCACCCCGACGTCCAGCCCGCCGACCACCTCCACGCCGTAGCGCTCGTTGTTGCGGGCGGTGCTGCTGGAGACCGAGTTGCCGCCGTAGCTGGTGACGGAGGCGCCGGAGGCGGACGGCCCGTGGGCGAGCGGCTCGCCGCTGAGGGTGAACCCGTTGCCGGTGTTGCCCTCGGCGGTGGAGCCGGTGACCCGGACCTGCTGGGTGGCCCGGGAAAGGATGAACCCGTCGCCGCTGTTGTTCTTCGCGGTGACCCGTTCCACCACCGCGCCGGTGACGAAGCGGTGCAACACGAGTCCGTCGTTCGCGCTCCCCTGGATGGTGGTGTCACCGATGACGATGCCGTCCGCGCTGGAGACGAAGATACCGAAGGCGTTGCCGGAGACCGTCGAGTTGGTGATCCGGCCGGAGACGTAGGAGAGGCTGGGCACGGTGAACCGGCTGTCCGGGGTGTCCAGCTTGCCGCTCGGCTGGGCGGTGACCTCGCCGGAGCGGAGCCGGTCGTTCTCTTCCTCCTCCTCCGAGTCGACGTCGGTCGGGCCCTCCAGGTTGCCGGTGTTGGGCCGGTCGGTGCCGGTCAACGCGATCCCGCCGGTCCGGCCGCTCCAGAACCCGAGGTCGGAGACCTCCGTGTACGACATGGCGAACTGCCCGCCGATGGCCCGGATGTACGCCCGGCCGTCCAGCGGGTCCTTGTCGGTGGCGCCGTCGGCCTTGTTCCAGCTACTGATCTTCAGCCGGGCCTGCGCGGTGCCGGCGAGGTTCAGCCCGCCGCCGAACGAGACGATCGAGACAAAGCCGTCCTTGGTGCTCGCCATCCGCAGGGTCAGGCCGCCCGGGTTGGCCAGTTGCAGCTTCGCGCCGGAGTTGAGGTAGATGTTCTCGGTCAGCAGGTAGCTGCCGTCCGACTGCCGGGTGAAGGTCTGCGGCGCGAGCCGCAGCAGGTCCGCCACCGTGTACGGGGCGGTCCGCTCGGTCAGCACCAACGTGTAGCCGCTGCCGGTGTCCAGCCGGTACGGCCGGTTCCACTGCGCGCCCCGCAGCGGCGCCACGGCGGTGATCGCCCGGACCTGGTTGAGCCGACGGTCCTCGGCCGCCACCAACGCCGCCTGCCGTTCGCCGTCCTCCTGGCGGGTCGCCTGCTGTCCGGTGTTGGCGGCGGCGGGTGCGGAAGCGGCGACGGCGAGCACGGCCGGGCCGGCGAGGAGCGCCACCGAGCCCAACAGGCCGGCGACGAGCGCCGAAGAGCCCAACCGGCCGGCGACGAGCGCCGTAGAGCCCAACCGGCCGACGGGTCGGGCGCACCGCCGGGCCGTCGTGGCCGGGCCGACTCCCTCGGATCGACGTGTCATCACCGCACCGCCCCGGCCTGCTGCGCGGGGACGGGCCGCCCCACGGTCGGTCGTCTGAGGGACTGCGCGTCCTGACCCTCGCCACCGACCTGGTCGCTGGTCCGGGTGAGCCAGCCCTGTTTGTTCATGGTGAGGAACGCGTACAGCTTGATCGGCAGGGAGATCATGATGACCACGAGGGCGAGCAGCGGCAGCAGGAGCAGGTCCTTCGGGTGCCGGCGCAGGTGGGAGTAGCCCCGGATGCCCCGTCCGGCGAGCAGCCAGAACGCCACCAGCAGGGCACCGCGTCCGGTCAGCTCCAGCCGGCTCAGGAGCAGGTAGCCGAGCGCCATCCCCATGGTCACGGGGGTGAGCAGGATCTGCAGCACCGTGATCTTGGTGACCAGCGGCGTCCGCCAGAGCCAGCCCTTGTACAGGGCGGTCAGGTAGCAGCGGTACGAGTTGCGGCTCCACCGGACCCGCTGCTTGACGAAGGCCCGGAACGAGCTGGGGAACATCGACAGCGCCCGGGCCGTGGGCTGGTGCACCGTCTTGTAGCCCGCGGCGAGCACCAGCCAGGTGAGCCGTCCGTCGTCACCGGCGACGCAGCGCCGGCCGAGGAAGAACTCGTTCTCCAGGTGCTCGAGCAGCGGCAGGATCGCCGAACGGCGGTAGGCGGCGGTACGGCCGGACAGACAGGCCACCGCCCCGGCCCGCCCCATCGCCGGCACGTAGTCGTAGTACCGGAGGTTCACCAGCCAGTCCGCGATCCGCCGCCAGACGCTGGTCTGCCGCAGGTACACGTTCTGGTGGGTGCCGACGCCGCCGACCTTCGGGTCGACGAACGGCATCTGCACGGCGGCGAGCAGACCCGGCTGCCACCGGGTGTCGGAGTCGACCAGGACGATCGTCTCGAACCGGGCCGCGCGGATGCCGACACCGAGCGCGGAGCGCTTTCCCCGATGGTTGAAGACGAGCACCCGCACCCGGGGGTCACCGACCGCGGCCAGGCGGCGCTGCACCTCCACGTCCGCGACGTCCGGGACGATGATGACCTCGTCCGGCCCCTGGGCGAGCCAGCTTTGCAGGCACTCCAGGAGGATGTCCGGGTCCTCCCGGTAGGCCGGTACGACCACCGAGACCGTGGTCCGGAAGTTGTTGACCACCGGACGGGCGAAGCGGGAGAGCACCGCCCGGTAGAGCCAGAGCAGCCAGACGAAGATGCCGGCGAGACCGAGCGGCATCAGTTCGCGCCACGACGTCTCGCCGACCGCCTGGACGATCCACGACCAGATTGCGTCAAGATACTCCGACACGACCAGCTCCCCGGTTGGACACAACAGCTACATGCGTGCCGCGACAGGCTCGTGGCATCAGTGGGAGGGGCGGAGACATCCGGACATCAATCCCCTTGACGAGGCGGTATGTGATTGTTCCTAATCGTCGATGCACGGCATCCCGCCGTCCGTCCACAATCGAATAGGCGGGATGCGAATGATCTCCTGGATAGGGCCTCGCAGAATTTAGCAACGCGGTCGGCGGCAGGAATGGATGAAAAGTAAAAGCGTGGTTAAGAGCACGTTTCAGCGGCTAGTCGTGCCGAATGGCTGATCCGCGCGACCCGTTGACCGGCCCGGCGCTTGCGACAAGGGGACTTTTGCCGACCGAAAACGGCCTCCCGAATTCGCCGTAATCCGCTTTTCCGGACCCTTTCCGTCGGTGCCGGATGGCCGGTGGCGGGTGGCGGCGATACGTTCGGCGTCGACCGGTCAACCGACCGGCTCCCCTGCCGGGCGGGCCTCCCCGCGGCACCCGGGGGCACGTCAGCCCGGCGACGGCCCCGCCCCACGCGCCTGCGGTCAGCGACCGGACGCCGACCCCGGACCGAGCGGGACGGCCGCGACACGTACGGTGAACGGATGCGGGAACGAATCGTCCTCATTGTCGGCTACGACGGTGCGGAACTGATCGACATCGCCTGCGTCAGTTCCAGCCTGGACCTCGCCAACCGCATCGGCGCGAACCCGCCGTACCGGTCCGTGCTGGTCACGCCCGGCGGGCAGAGCATCACCTGCGATTCCGGACTCCAGCTACAGGGGCAGGACAGCCTGGAGCGGTGGCAGGCCCCGATCGACACCGTCATCGTCTCCGGTGGCCTGGGCCACGAGCGGGCGGCGGCGAACCAACTCCTGGTCGGGCACGTGCGACGCCTGGCCGCGCTGGCCCGCCGGGTGGCGTCGGTCTGCACCGGGGCGACCGTGCTCGCCGAGGCCGGCCTGCTGGCCAACCGCCGGGCGACCAGCCACTGGATGTACGCCGAACAACTCGCCCGCCGCTATCCCGACGTCCTCGTCGACCCGGAGCCGATCTACATCCGCGACGGAGACGTCGCGACCTCGGGCGGCGTCACCAGCGCCCTCGACCTGACCCTCTCCTTCATCGAGGAGGACCACGGCATGACCCTGGCGCGGGGCGTCGCGCTGGGCGTGGTCACCTACCTGCAACGGCCCGGCACGCAGGCGCAACTGAGCATGTTCCTGACCCGGTGCTCGGGCGACGACCTCGTCGTACGCCGCCTCAGCAACCACATCGCCGGCCACCTGACCGACGACCTGGGCACCGCCGCCCTCGCCCGCCTCTCCGGAGTCAGCGAACGGCACCTGTCACGGCTCTTCCTCACGTACCTGGACACGACGCCCGCGCAGTACGTGCGTCAGGTCCGTACCGAGGCCGCCGCACACCTGCTCGGCTCCACCACGTTGCCCCTGCTCGCGGTGGCCCGGCGCTGCGGCTTCGGGTCCACCGAGTCGTTGCGGCAGGCGTTCCTCGCCCGCTACGCCATGCCGCCCGCGCGTTTCCGGGCCGAGCGGCGGACCACCGCCCCCGCCGCGCGACGCGGCCCGACGCCGAGCGGGGGGTTCGGCACGTCGGACGACGACGTGTCGAACCCCCCGGTTCCGGTCCCCCCGGCTACCGCGGCGGGTCGTCCCACCGGACGCGGTAGCCCGAGTTCTCGGCGTACGTGACGGTCATCAGCGAGCCGACCGAGGCGCCCGCGCCCACTCCGAGCTTCAGCGCCATCGAACCGGCGTTGTCGTTGGGCACCGGGAACTTCTGCTCGTGCTCCAGACCCCCGTACGGGCCGAGCCCGCCTTCGGTGGCGACGCTGATCACCTTTCCGCCGCTCGAACTGGCCACGTCGGCGGCGCTTGAGTGGTTCAGCCGGAAGACCGCGGTGGCGTGCACCTCCGCCCCGACGACCCACCCCCACTTCTCCGACTGGCTGAACGTGATCCCCACCGAGTCGAAGTTGACGCACCCCTCGGTGACGAAGCCGTAGACGACCGCTCCGCTGAACTCGAGGCAGATGGACGCCGACCATTCGGGGTTCGCGGCGACCTGGTCGGCGGCCGCGCGGATCTGCTCGTCGTCCACGGCGGCGCTGATGCCGGCGTCCTCGAGGTCACCCAGCAGCTTGTCGACCTCGTCGGTGATCCGGCCCGCCGTCCGGTCCTGCGCCCTGAGTTTGTTGATCCGGTCGCTCTCGGCGAACACGGTCGGCCGGTGCCGGGGGTTGATCCGGGGCCGGTTCCAGGGACTCCGGGTGCCGTCCCGGCGGGAGTAGTACTCGCAGCTGTCGCAGAACGACTTCCGCTTGGGCTCGGGCGTCCAGACGCTGTACTCGCCCTTGGTGTGTGCGTAGAAGTCGCAACTGTCGCAGTACAGGCCGGTCGGGTCGCTGAACGTGACGGGGTTGTTGTTGCTGTAGCCGTAGCCGTTCATCAGTTGCGGCTCGTTGCCGAGGACCGGGTCGACCGAGATGAACCGGCCGTGCTGGGGGTCGTACTCGCGGGCGCCGAGATGGGTCAGATCGGTGCTGTCGTCGATCGTGCCGCCGACGAAGCCCCGCTCGTCCGGCCAGGCCGGTCGGGTGCCGCGCGGGTTGCCGAACGGGTCGAAGCGGCGCTTCGTCACCGCCAGCCGGGACGCGTCGATCGACACCTGGGCGGTGCCCTGCTGGTCGCCGGCGAGCCAGTGCAGGCCGGTGGCGGAGCGCACCGCGATCCGCGTGCCGCCGTGCCGGTAGTGGCGGGTGCCGGTCAACGCGCCGGTGGCGTGGTCGAGCCGTAGCTCCTGGTCCCCCAGGTAGAGGGTGGTGGCGGTGGGATCGCGGCGGACGAGGCGCTGGCCGGTCGCGTCGTACACGAAGCTGCTGGTCTGGCCGTTCTCGGTGGCCTCGGCGAGCCGGCCGAGCGCGTCCCAGGTGAGCCGCTGGTCGCCGCGCGCCGTGGTGTTGCCGGCGGCGTCGTACGCGTAGCTCTGCGCGCCGGCGCCGGTGACGGCGGTCGGCGCGTGCGGCCGGTCACCGCCCGGGGCCGGGTACGTGTAGCCGGTGGTGACGTCGCCGGCGGCGGTGTGCTCGGTCTTGCCGAGCCGGTTGCCCACCAGGTCGTAGGCGAACGACTGCCAGTACGGCGCCGGCCCGGCCAGTCCGGCCGTCGTCGGGTCGGCGGCGCAGTCCCCGCCCGGCGTCCACGCCTCGGTGAGCCGGCGCAGGTGGTCGTAGCGGTAGCACTGCACGTCGGCCGGCTGCTCCAGTGGGGTGTCCGCGACCGAGGTGACATTGCCCATGTCGTCGTAGGTGTAGTGCACGTCCGACTGCATCGGTCGGGGCAGTTCGGCGTCCACGATGGTGCGGTCCAGCCGCCGGGTGTGGGCGTCGAAGTAGCGGGACAGCCAGACCCGCTTGGTGCCGGTGCCCAGTTGCAGGCGCTGCATCTCGCCGTATCGGGTGTACTGGGTGCTGCTCGCGTAGGTGACGGTCTGCCCGTCCGGCCCGCCGTACGTGGTCAGCGGTCGGCCGCTGTCGTCATAGGTGTGGAAGACCTCCTCGTCGAAGAGGCCGCCGACGCCGGGATGGCTCGTCCCGGCGAGACTGCCGTCCGGGTGGTACGACGCGTACGAGGTGTACGTGCCGGCCAGCGCCCCCTGCGCTGCCGGGATGGTGATGGCGGTCTTCCGCTGCTGGTACCGCGCGGTGTAGGCGAGCACGGCGCTGGTGTACGCGTTGCCGTCGGCGTCGTAGCTGGTCGTGGTCGCCGGCTGGCCCTTCACCACCCCACCGAAGCCGTCCGGCACCGTGTCGTAGGTCCAGGTGGCGAGCAGCGGCCCGGCGTCGCCGGAGCGGACGCGCAGCGGCCGACCCCGGTCGTCGTAGGCGTAGCTGACGGTCTGGTCGCGGGCGTCGGTGACGGTGCGGAGCTGCCCGGCCGCGTCGTACGTCATCCGGGTCTCGCCCCGGTCGGGGTGGTCGGTCCGGATCTGCCGGCCTCGCTTGTCGTACTGGTAGCTCCAGCTGTTGCCGGCGGGGTCGGTGATCGTGGTGAGTCGCCCGGCCGGGTCGTACGCGTACCGGGTGACGTCGGACGGTCCGTCGACGGTGCCGCCCCGGTACTGGTGCAGGGCGACGGTGCGACCGCGGGCGTCGGTGACGGTGGTGGTCGGGGTGCCTCCGGCACGCGGCGTGACGTGGATCCGGTCGCCGCCGTAGCGGGTGGTGGTGCGCCAGGTCGCCACCGCGCCGCTCTTGAAGATCGCCTCGACCGCCCGGCCCGCCCCGTCGAATTTGGCCTCGGTGATTCCGGGAACCTGGGTGTCGGACGCCCGCCACAGGTTGTCGTCCATGGACGCGTCGTTGAAGTACGCGGAGGTGGTCTTGTACGCCCGTCCCTGCGAGTCGTACCGGGTGTCGGTCAGCAGCCGACCGCCGCCGACCGCGGGCTCCTGCGACTGCCGGAGCCGCAACTGCCCGTCGTAGATCTCCTTGTCGCTGACGTAGGTGCCGTTCGGGCCGAGCCGGGTGGTGGTCACCACGGTCGGCGCGTCCCGCCGGACCAGGTAGGTGAACTTGTGGCCGGCTTCGACACCCGGCCCGCGCGGCCGGTCCGGCGTCCAGACCGCGACGACCCGGCCCAACGGGTCGTACCCGGTGTCGGTGCGCCGGCCGTTGACGTCGGTGACGGTGACCGGCTGCCCGGCCGCCGGATCCAGGGCGGTGGTCGTGGTGAACCCCATCGGGTCCGTCACCACCGTCGCGGTGGTCGGCCCGCCGGTCGTCGGCGTGTATGCGGTGCGAGTCCGCCGGCCGAGCGCGTCAGCGGTCTCCGTTGGGCGGCCGTGCGCGTCGTACGTGGCGGTGGACTCGGTCAGGTAGACGGGCTGGTCGTCGTCGAACCGGTCGAGCACCTCCAGCCGGGTCGGGTTGCCCTCCGTCGGGGCGGTTCCCCGGCCTTCCCCGTCGTAGGAGGTGTACCGGTCGGTGACGGTGTGGGTGGGCGGCGACGCGGTCGCCGCGCACCGCACCGAGACCGTCTGCGTCCGCGACGGCAGCGACAGCAGCCACGGCGTCGTGTTACGCGCGTAGGTGACCCGGGTGCACAGGTCGTCGGCGGCGGTGCCGACGTCGCCGAGGTCGTCGACCGTCGTGGCCAGACCCCGGTTGTCGTAGCCGGTGACCACCTTCGTCTCCCGCCGGCCGTTCTCCAGGGTGGTGAAGGTGCGTTCGGTGCCGGGCCGCACGACGTACGCGTGGAAGGCGCCCCGGGAGGCGGTCGGGCCCTGCCAGACGGGATCGGTGAGGGTCTTGGCCACCACTGTCGCGCTGTCACCGAGGTAGGTGATCGCCTCTCGTTCCAGGCCCCGCAACCAGTCGTGGTCGGTGTGCGCGGTGCCCTCCGAGTCTTCGAAGGTCACCGACCGGGTGCCGCCGCCGGGCTGCGGGTCCCCGTGCATACCCCGGTAGAACCGCTGCTCGGAGAGGCTTACCGGGCCGGCCGGGTCGTCGCTCGTGCCGGTACGGACCCGGACCCGGGCGAAGCCCCGAAACTCGTTCCAGGTCCGCTTGTCGGCCGGCGTGAACTCGGAGGTGTCCTGGTGCCAGGCCGCGCCGTCCAGGTACTCGTAGGCGAACACCTGGTCGGTGCTGCTGCTGATCCGGTCGCCGACGGTGACGGTCTCCACCACGTACTTGTGGAACCAGTCGGTCCGCTCCGCGTGGCCCGGCCGGCTCCAGGTCACCGGGAAACACCGGTGGGTGTTGCGGTGCGCCTCGGTGGGCATGGACGTGCCCGGCACGCAGTCCGGCTCGGCGTAGTGGACCGAGATGAGCCCGCCGGACTCGGCGACGATCCCGGTGAGCCGGTACCGCAGCAGCGGCGACAGGTGGTCGTCCTGGTATACCCGGTTCGGTAGCGCGGCGCCCTCGAAGGTCACCGGCGGCAGGGCCGCCGAGCCGCCAACCAGCCCGGTGTGGGTGACGGAGCGCAGCCAGAGGGCCGCCGACGGCTCCCCGTCGCCGGGTTTCGGGTACGCCTGCTCGAGCGTCCACCGGTCGACGTCGGCCAGGGCGCCGTCCCGCCGTACCTGGGTGGTGACGCTGGCCAGCCGCTTGGTCGACCAGAACGTCGGGGAGTGCTTGCCCGGACAGGTGGCGGCGACACAGCGCTGGTTGAGCGGGGTGTCCGGCCAGTTCTCGGGACGTTCGACGACGCAGGTGCTGCCCGGTACGCACCGGTCGGCCACCGCGAACACCACCTGCGCGGCCGGCGTGCCCGCCGCCGTGGCGTGCAGCCCGTACTCGATGCGCTCCAGCCAGCCGCCGCGCACGTACGAGACGGCGGTGTCGGTGAGGTTGACCCCGTAGGAGTTGGTCTCGGTCTGGTAGCTGAACAGCATCGTGTTGCCGTTGCGGTCGACCACCTTGTCGAGGTTCCACCGCCACGCCTGGGTGCAGCGGGAGGCGGCGAAGGTGGCACCGTGGCAGGGCTCCCCCACGTCGTCGCCGAACACCGGCGCCGTCCAGGTGGATTTCGCCTCGGGACGGGAGCCGAAGAAGTACTGGAGCCCGTCCACGGTGGTGATCTTCCAGTACTCGCCGTCGTCGTCGCCGTTGCCGGCTCCGTCGAGCCGCTCGATGCGGGACCCGTCGTCGCTGGCGGTCCGCCACCGGCCGTCCGCGTCGCAGCAGACGAGCATGCCACCCCCGCCACCGTACGAAGCGGTGGCGTTGTCGCTGCGCCAGCAGAGGTCGCCGGTGACCGGCGGGGTGGTACCGCCGGCCTTGTCGTCCGCGCAGGCGCCGTAGGACCGTTCCACGAAGCCGGGGTTGAGGTGCCAGCCGTCCCCCACCCAGGAGGGCTGGTTGTTGGCGGCGCTGGTCCGGCCGTCCACGGTGGACGACTGGTAGGACAGCGCCAGATCCGGCGTCAGGTCGCCCGGCACCGGCGGCACCCGCAGCGGGTACGACCACTGGAAGTCACCGGACTGCGCCGCGACGGCCCAGGTCGCCGACGGCGACAGCGGTGTGGCGGTCGGGGTGCCGCCGCCGTCGGGCGCTCCGCTGCCGGCCGCCTGGTCGCCGGTCAGGGCCTGGCTGGTCGCCGGGTCGGTCGGTCGGGCCGCCATCGTCTCCTGGGTCACCGGCACCGACGGAGTGCTCGGCAGGCCCACCGACGGGCTGGCAGCGGTGGCCGGCGACGGCTGCACCGCCACCGCCAGCGCGGCGCCCGTCAGGACGGTGACGGCCGCTGCCAGCCACCGGCGCGGGGTCGAATACGACATGCTTCCTCCTCCGGTCACGCGCGGACGGCCCGCTGGGCGATCTGGCTGTCCGGCACGATCCCGAGGTCGACGCGCACCTCGTCGATCTCGCCGGTCAGGTACTGGGCGGGGGCACCGCGCAGGGTGCCGCGGCCGATCGAGAGCCCGCCGGTCGCCGGCCACAGGGTGACGCCGTCCCGGCTGCCGGCCAGTTCCCCGTTCACGTACAGGCGGAGCTGCCCGGCGGCGTGGTCGTACACGCCGGTCAGGTGCGTCCACTCCCCCAGCACGGCCGGCGCGCGGGAGCGGGCGTGGGTGAACTCGGCGGCGTCCGCGTCCTGGCTCCACGCCCCGAACGCCCAGGTGTCCAGCTCCGGGCGGTACTGGAGGGCGAAGCCACTCATCCGGGTGCCGTCCTGGGCCACCACCGTCTGCACCGCCGGCTCGTACGTCAGCCGGACCCACGCCGACACGGTGAAGCTGGTGGACAGCGGCACCACCACCGGGCGCTCGCTGGTCGCGGCGGCCGAGTCGGCGAGCGCCAGCGCCTTGCCCACCGCCCCGTCCACGTACGAGACGGTGCCGGTGGCGGCCGTCGGGTTGGCCCGCCACGACGAGTCGCGCACGGTCTGGTCGTCGAACGTCCAGTTGCCGAGCATGGTCGGCGCGGTGTCGGCGTACACCTGGCTCATCTCGCCGTCGCGCAGCGCCGTGCCGAAGGCGCGCACGTCGTCGACGCCGCCGGAGAAGTGCAGGTCGTCGCTGCCGCCCCAGCGGCCCAGCGCGACGGTCAACGGTCCGCTGGCGGCCCAGGCCGTCACACCGGTCTGGGCGGCCGACAGGCGACCGTTGACGTACAGCCGGAGCTGCCCGACGCCTGCGTCGTGGACCAGCCCGAGGTGGGTCCACTGTCCGGGCCAGACGCGCTCGGTCGACAGGGCGGTGACCAGCGTCGGTGTGGCCGAGTCCCCGCTGCTCGTGGCCGCCGCCCACCGGCCGCCCGCCTCCTGGTAGAGGTAGAACGGGCTGGCCTGGGTGCCGGACTGGGCGAGGATCACCCGGTTGGCGGTGATGCTGTCGGTGGCCGCGTACACCCAGGCCGAGATCGAGTAGCTGCCGGTGGTGTCCAGCACCGGCCCGGCGGTCCGCGCGTGTCCGGTCGCCCCGTCGAACCGGCCGGCCGCGCTGATCCGGCCGCCGGTCCAGTCCGCCCCGCCGCTCATGGTGGCGGTCAACGCCCGGCCGGAGGAGTCCGCGACGGTGGTGCCGCTGTTCTCGTCGAAGCGCCACCGGCCCGCCCCGGCGGTGGGCAGCGCGCAGGGCTTCGGGTCCGCGATGGTGCCGCACTGCACCGGGTACGAGTGGTAGAGGTTGCCGATCCGTCCGTCGTCCAGCCCGCCGCTGTACAGCCGCACGTCGTCGACCATGCCCGGGAAGTACTGGCCGGCGGCGCCGGTGGCGTCCCGGCCCCGGCCGATCTGCAGCCCGCCTGTGGTGGTCCACGACTGGCTGAGGGTGCCGTCACCCTTGCGGGTGCCGTTGACGTAGAGCCACAGCTTCCCGGTGGTCCGCTCGTAGACCCCGGCCAGGTGCACCCAGGTGTCGAAGTCCGACGGCCGGACCGGGACGGCCGCCTTGGTGATCCGGCCGTCGGGTTCCGGCATCTCGAACACCCAGACGCCCTCGACGTGCTGGTCGCGGTCACGCCAGTGCCCGAGCCGGAACTTGCTGGCCCCGCCGGTGGCGCCGTCCAGGCTCACCGCGACCAGCTTGCACTCGGTCTGGTCGGCGCCGATCGGGCAGGTGCTGTCCAGGTGCACCCAGGCGGCGACGGTGAAGTCGGCGTCGGCGCGGATGTCGACGCCGCCGGTGGCGAGTCGGCCGTCGGTGCCGTCGAGTCGGACGGCGTTGCCCAGCCGACCCGGTACCCGGGTGACCCCGCCGGCCGCGTTGGCGGTGTGCCGGCCCACGGCGTCGGCGGCCTGGCTGCCGCTGCCCTCGTCGAGCCGCCAGTTGTGGGCGAGGGTCAGGTCACGGCCGGCCATCGCCCGGATCTCCTCGGCGAACAGCGTCCGGCCGTAGACGGCGACGTCGTCGACCGCGCCGACGAACCGGTTCAGCCGGGTGCCGTTCCCCAGGCCGGCCCCGATCTGCATCCCACCGGCGGCGTGGTCCCAGGTCTGGTGGTGCGCCTTCGTGCCGGCCCGGACCCCGTTGACGTAGAGGGAGAGCTGTCGGGCCGGGGCGTCGTACACCCCGACCAGGTGCGTCCAGACGCCCGCCTGGACCGCCGTGCCGTCCACCCGGTCCACGACACCGCCACCGGCGTCGGCGCTCGGCATCGAGAACGACCAGCGACCCGCCGGGATCGCCTGGAGTTGGACGGCGCTGACCTGGTTGCCGTCCTGGGACACCACGGTCGCGGTGCCGCCGACCTGGTCCAGCTTCGCCCACGCGGCCACCGAGAAGCTCTGCCGGACGTCGACGGTGTGCGGCAGGCCGACGTGGTCGTCGCCGCTGAGCCGGAGCGCCAGGTCGGTCGGGTCCGGGGCGTCGCTCTGTCCGCCCGTCCAGGCCGGGGTGCCGGTCAGGACACCGGCCGGGCCACCCGTGACCGGGTCGGCGTTGCCGTCCAGCCGCCACTCGCCGAGCGCCACGTCGTCGCGGCTGACCACCGCCTGGATCTCGGTGGTGCTCAACGCCCGGCTGTAGGCCCGGACCTCGTCCACCCAGCCCGTCCAGTACGCCCCCGGCGTACCGTCGCGGCCCCGTCCGAGCGTCAGCGCGCCGGTGGCGTCGAACCCGCCGGTCCGGTTCGCGGAGCCCACGAGCACGCCGTCGACGTACAGCCGGATGACCGGCGGATCGGTGGTGACGGCAGGATCGGGGTCGGGGTCGTACACGGCGGCCAGGTGCGTGGGGGTGCCGGTCTGCCCGGCGGACTGCACCAGCGGGTCGGTCGGACGTTGGCCGTCGGGCGCGTCCGCCGACGGCGTACGGAACTCCCAGACACCGCCGGAGGCGAGGCTCCGGTAGCCGAGGGAGAAGCCGCTGACCGCCGTGCCGTCCTGGGACACCGCGGTGGCGGCCTGCCCGACCGGCGGGGCCTGCTCCAGCCGGACCCAGGTGGCGACCGTGAAGGCCTGGTCGGTGTGGACGGCGGGGCCGGTGGTGGCGGCGTGGCCGTCGCCGCTCAGGTGCAGCGCGCCACCGACCGCGCCGCCGTCGGGCAGGCCGTCGCCGTCCCCGTCACCGGTGAACGCGGCGTCGCCGTGCAACGCGACCATCTCGCCGCCGGCCGCCTCGTTCCGGCCGGTCGTGCCGGACAGCTCGTCGAGCTTCCAGTGGCCGGCGCGCACGTCGTCGGTGCCGACCGCGGCCCGCACCTCCTCGGCGGTCACCACCCGGTCGTAGACCCGCACCTCGTCGAGCAGACCCGGCCAGTGGTCCACGCCGGGACTGCCGTTCCACATCGTGCGGCCGATCTGGATCCGGCCGGCGGCGTTGAAGTCGGGCACCGTCCGGGCGGCGGTGCCGGCGAGCACCCCGTCGACGTACAGCCGCAGGACCCGCTGGCCGGCGTCGTAGACCCCCGCCAGGTGCGTCCACGCCCCGGTCCGCGCCGGCTGCGCCGAGGTCGCCAGGTCGGTGCCCTGGTAGCTGGCGTCCGATCTCGGCATCCCGAACGCCCAGTGGCCGCCGTTCTCCGGCCGGTACCAGAGCACGAAGCCGGCGAAGTTGGTGCCGCTCTGGCTCACCGCGGCCCGCGCGGCGCCGGCGCTGTCCAGCCTGACCCACGCCGAGACGGAGAAGCTGGCGTCGGTGCGGACCGCGTTCTCCGGCGTCACGTACGTGGTCGCGCCGTCGAACCGGGCCGCCTGGCCGACCGCGCCGGGCGCGTACGTCACGCCGCCCACCACCACGCCGTCGCGGTCACCGAGGAACGCGGTGTCCTCGGCGTTGCCGTCCAGGGACCACTGGGCCAGCGGCCCGCTGCCGGCCCGGACGTAGAAGTGATGCTGCTGGGTGGGGCTGGGGTGCCCGGCCCGGTCGACGCTGCGTACGAACAGGTCCCGGGGGCCGTCCCCGGGCGGGACGAGGTCCAGGGTGGCCGTGCCGCCCAGCGCGTTGGCGGCGACCTTGTTGGTGGGTGGGTCCGTCCACCCCCACAGGTAGTGGTCGACGTCGTTGACGCCGTTGTCGTTGACGCCGCCGGACTCGAGGACGAACCGGCCCGGCACGTTCACCCCGCCGTGCCAGCGGTTGTCCGCCGGGTACAGCACGGCCCGCACCACGGGTTTCACCGTCGGCGCGTTCCGGTCGATGACGAACCGGGTGCCGTGTGCCCAGTCGCCGCCGTGCCCGACGGTGTCCTCCGCCTTCACCGCCCACTCGACGGCCTTGCCGTGCCGGCCGTCGGTGCCGACGGTGTACGAGTGCACCTCGCCGGAGTTCCGGAAGGCGCTCCGCGACTGGTACACGGTGCCGCCGACGTTCACGTTCCACAGCGACTGCATCTGGTCGCCGTCCTGGTCGACCAGCTTGGCCATCAGCCGCACGTTGTCGTCGCCGACGTACCGCACGCCGCCGCACCACTGGCAGGGCGCCGCCAGCGGCGGGTCGGTCCCCAGGTTGGTCGGCACGTCCGGCACCCGGTTGAAGTTGACCGTGAGCTTGGCGTTGTTGTCGTACTTGCGCCACGCCAACTGGTCGTTCTCGTCGGCGGCCCGGACCTGGAAGGTGGTGGTGCCGCCCCGGTTGACCAGCCCGGCCACCCCGATGCCGACCTCCTTGTATCCCGCGCAGCCGGTGTACACGGCGGGTGCGGTGAAGTCGACCGCCGTGCCGGTCTGGCCGGGCTGGTTGTTCCAGGTGGTACCGGAGTTGATCGCGGCAGGGGCCAGGTACACCCGGTGGGTACGGGTGCCGCAGCTCGGGCTGAGCACGGCGGTGAGCCGCAGGTCGGCCGAGACCACCAGCCGACCGGCGAGGAAGCTGGTGTCGAAGTGCCAGTAGGTGCGGGCGACGCCGATGCCGTTGCAGGTGCCGTCCTCGTAGCACCGGCCGACCTGCGCCCACGGCGGGCTTCCGCTGCTGTTCCAGTACGCCGTCCCCGGGTTGCCGGAGAGCACCGACGTCCAGGACTGCTTGTCGGCGGTGTGCCAGAGCGGGTCGATGGTGACCGGGTACCGGGTGGCCCGGTCGGCCAGCAACGACCGGTCCGGCCGCAGCACCAGCGCGCCCCGCTCGACCGCGACGCCCACCGTGGCCTCGCGGCGGGGTGCGCCGGCGTCCCACATCTGGGACACCGGGGCGGCGAGGCGCACGGTTCCCCCGCCGTCCCGGGCCTCCAGGCCACCGGCCCGGGTCGTCCGCACGGTCACCCCCGTGGTCCGCAGACCCAGCCGTACGGTCCGCAGCTTCGGATTCGCCGCCGCCGTCCGGTCCCGGACCACCAGGTACTGGGCGTACCCGTCGGCCTCGGCGCGCAGTTGCAGGTCGACGCCGGGCAGGACCTCGGGGTACGTCGCGGTGTCCCCGGCCAGCGTCGGCGTCGGCAGCGCTCCGGGCCAGGACAGCTCGATCCGGCGCTTGGGGTCGCCGTACCGGACCATCTGCCCGCCCTTGCCACCGCCGGAGAACGACAGCGGCACGGTCGCCGCCTTCGGGCCGACCCTGCCGTCCGGGCGGCGCACCAGCGTCGTGTCGACGGTGGCCCAGCGGCCGTCCGGCAGCTTCGCCCGGACCGGCCGGGCGGTCACCTCGGCGGTCATCGTGCCGTCCGGCTCGGCGTAGACCGCCCGGGTCGGGCTGCGTAGTTCCACCGCCTCCACCCGGCTACGCTGCGCGCGCGCCAGCCGCAGTGCCGTGCCCTGGTCCGGAGCCTCCGCCACCCGTACGGGACCGGCCGCGCCCGCCGGGCCGGGCCGCTGCCCGCCCACCATGCCGGGCGTCACCGCCATCAGCACCACCGCTGCCACGGCTGACACCATCCGCCACGCCCGGCCTGCCCGGCCCCCCGTGGTCCGCCCCATGTCGCGTCCTCTCCTGCCGGGCCGAAGCCGGACACCCGTCGGCTCGGCTCTACTTCTCTCGCCCTCGCGGTCGGATCGAACGGTTCCGTCCACGTCGAACCGGTGGCCTCCGCCGTCCCGGCATCCGGCGGCCGGGGCCCCCGACGGCACGACTGCTGTCGATGCCTCACGGAACCTAGGCCGTCCCGCCGCCGCCCCGCACGAGCCGGCCTCGATCGTGTCCGAAACCGTGCGGAACGGGTCCGGATTCCTGTCGTCACCGGGCTCCGGTCGCCCGGTCGACTCCACGGCATCGACGGTGGCCTGTCGTAGACTGGCGGCATGGACCGGTCTGACCAGCCTGAACAGCCGTCCGAACAGTCCTCCGCCTTCCCGTCCGGACAGCCGGGACAGTCACCCGAGCCGTCGTCCGCGGCTTCGTCCGGGCCGCCGTCCAAGCAGCCGGGGCAGTCGCCAGAGCCGTCGCCCGGGCCGAGAGCCTGGGCCGTGCTGGCCGACGAACGTCTGCCCGGGTTCCGCCGGCTGCCGCCGAAGCAGCGTGCCGTCTACGCGACCGTCGCCGCCGTCGTCGTGGTGGTCGGCGTGCTGCTCGCCTACTACACCAACCTGCTCCTGGACCGGTCGACGGCCGCCGACCGGGCGCGCTCGGACAAGCAGGCCGAGCAGGCGGTCGACCGCGAGCAACCCGCGTTCGTGTCCACCGTCACCCCCCTCGACGACCAGTACCTGCCCGACGCCGTCGCCGTGCTGCTCGACCGGCCGCTGACCGAGGACGAGCAGGCCACCCTGACCGCCATGAGGGGCGAGGCGCCGCAGGTGTGGGCGTTCCTGGAACCGCTGGGCGGCCGGATCGTCGAGCACGCGTCCTATGTAGCGCCGTTCGAGGACGGCAACGAACGTCGCGGCGATGCCCAGACGTTCGACCTGAACCTGAACAGCGACCGCGCCGCCGGACTCACCATCAACAGCATGACCGCGGTGAAGGACTCGTGCCGTCCACCAACCGCGCAGACCGTCGTCAACATCCCCCCGGCCGGCGCCGAGTCCCGGCAGGGCCTGCTGTGGGACCTGACCGGTGGGCCGACGGACCGGCCGCGCGGCCCGTACGTCCTGGACGAGGGCGAGTCGCAGGGCCAGTTGTACTTCCGCCGCAACGTCGTCGAACTGGGCAACGGTCAGTCGAACATGGCCTTCCGGATCCAGCCCGAGGTGTCCACCCACACCTGCGACTGGCACATCGTCGCCTCGTACACCGACACGACCGGCTCGCACGAGCAACGCATCCCGAGCGGCACCGACACGTTCACCACCGAGGCGATTCCACGGCAGCCCGTCCAGTACTTCGAGCGTATTCCCGGCACCGGGTGGGCCTGCCTCGGTGAGGTGGACCAGCAGCGTTGCCCGGCCACCGGTTCCCTGATCCGCAATCCACCGCAGGGCGACTAGGTCGACCGATCGGATCGGTGGGCGGCTCCGCCCGGTAGACCGATCGATCTTGTGCAATATCAAAGTTCGTGGATATCATGCCGGCGTCAGGAACATCGGACCCGGGCGGAGGTCGGTCGGATGGCAACCGCAGGGGCACCGGTGACCCATCGGTCGGTCGACGGCTCCCGTTTCCGGCTCGACGGGTCCCTCGATCTCAGCGCGCCGGTCACGTCCGTGGCCGACGTGACGATCAACGGCCGGCTGCACGAGTTCACCGCCGGCTCGACCGGGCTCGCGGACGACGTGGTCCGGGCACTCGGCGTCGACCGGTTCGACGAGGAACTCACCTACCAGGGCGGTACGCTGCTGACCGCGCGGACCCGCCCCTACGACCCGCAGATCAAGCTGACCGAGGACCGGCTCGTGGCGGTCTGGCGCGGTCGCCGGCACTCCTTCTTCACCGAACTGTACGGCGCGACGAGCGCCCATCTCCTCGGGGTGCTGCGGACCCTGCGCGTCGAGGAGCACGACGACGGCCTCGCGCTGCTTCCGACCTCTGTAGGCGGCGCGAAGTTCGCCGCACCGGCCACCGTGCTCAAGGAGGTTCCCGGGCTCGGTCTGCTGGAGATGGCCCCGCTCACCAGGGAGCGTGCGGAACGGTTGCCGTCCTGGCGGGGCCTGCGCACCCAGGCCGGCGAGCTCTACCGGGACGCCCTCTCCGACGGGAAGCCCTACTTCGTGCTGGCCACGGCGGACACCTGGCTCAGCCTGGTGCCGCTCGCCGACACCGACCTGGAGCAGGTGCCCACGCTGGTGGACCGGCTCCGGGTCCAGACGGTCCGGTAGGTCGCCGATGTCCGTACTGCTGGCCAGCGTGGCGACGTACACCGTGGTGTTCACCCTGCTGGTCGCCGTCGCCGAGCATTTGTCGCAGCCGGCCGCGCTCGGCCGGGCGTTGGCCGCGCACCGGGTGCTCCCGGCGCCGGCCACGGTCGCCGTCCTCGTCGTCGCGGCCGAAGGGGTGCTCGCCGGCGCCGGGATCGTGGCGCTGCGCGGGGGTGGCGGCAGCGGCCTGCGCGTCGCCGTCCTGCTCGGCGGCACCGCGCTGTTCGGCCTGTACGCCGGCTACGGCCTGCACCTCCGGTCGACCGGCCGGGGTGGCCCGTGCGGGTGCTCCCGGCTGGAACTGCCGATGACCGGATGGGTGGTGGCGCGGGCCGCGATCCTGGCCGGCCTGGCACTGGTCGGCCTGTCCCGGTCCGGCGCGGTCGTCGGGTGGGGACAGGCCGACACCTCCCTCGCCGTCGTGCTGCTGGCCGCCGCCACGTTCACCACGCTGCTGTGGCACCTGCCGTCCGCGATGTACCAACCCCGGGCGGTCAGCCGACCCACGGGCGTGACCGAAGGAGGCCGACTCGGATGAGCTTCCAGACCAGCGCGCTGATCCTGAGCTGGATCGCGATCCTCCTGCTGGCTCTCGTGGTGTCCGGCCTGGTACGCCAGGTGCACGCGCTGTCGAGCGGGATGGTCCAGCGGCCTCCCGAGGCGGTCGGCCTGCCGGCGGGCGCGACGGCGCCAGGGTTCGCCCGGCTGGCGCCGACGCCGCTGGCGGTTCCGCTGGTGCTGCTCTTCCTGGATCCCGACTGCGGGACCTGCGGCGAGGTGCTGGCCGAGGCGGCGGGGCGGGTCAGCCGTGGCGGCCCGGAGTTCCGGGCCCTCTACCGGGACAGCGCGTCGCCGCGGGCCGCCGGACTGCCGATCACGGTGCTCGACGGGCAGGCGGAGCTGTTCGAGCGGTACGACGTCCTCGCCACCCCGTTCGCCACCGTGGTCGACCCGGCCGGCCGGGTGCTCCGCGCCGAGCCGATCGGATCCCGCGCGGCACTGCGCCGCCTGATCGACAGCCTGGACAGCCCACCACCCGGCGGCTCCGGACCGGCCGTCGCGACGAGCCATCACGGAGGCCGGGCATGACCACTCTCGACGCCGTTCCCGCCCTGCGCGGGGTCGACCCGGGGACCGGAGCCGCGGTCCGGCGCCCGCCGGTGCGGACCGGCAGCCGCGCCCGGTCCGCCTGGACGCTGTCCCGACGCGCCGTGCTGCGGGCCGGCACCGCGGTGGGCATGGCCGCGCTCAGCGTCTTCCCGGCGGCCCGGCGGGCGTACGCCGACGGTTACACGATCTACGCTGGGTGCCCCAGCTACGCCAGCGACCACAACTGCTCGCCGGGCTGCGGCCCGAGCCCGATCTTCGCCGACTCCTGCAACACCAGCGGGACCTACCTCGGGTTCCACAAGAACGACGGGGTCACCTGGATCCTGCGGCCGAACGAGTGCTACGCCGGGACGTACGACGGTTGGCTGTGGCGCTACCAGGGGGCGTGCGGCGCCTGCGCGTGCTCGGTCGAGCGCCGTTGCCACGACGGGTACCGCAAGACCAGTTCGGGCTGGGTGCGGTCGATCTGCCGGTGGAACACCGACTGCGGCTGTCTGACCTCGTACGCCTGGCCCACCGTCCGACGGGGTGCCACCGGGGCCAACGTCTACACCATCCAGCACCTGCTGACCGCGCGCGGCCACACGACCACTGCCGACGGGATCTTCGGCAGCGACACCGAGACGAAGGTGAAGAGCTTCCAGACGACGGCCGGTCTCGCGGCCACCGGTGTCGTCGACGCCACCACCTGGCCGGCCCTCGTGATCACGGTCCGCTCCGGGGACAACAGCCACGCCGTCCGGGGTGCCCAGCGCCAACTGAACAAGCACGCCTACGGGCTGTCGGTCGACGGGGTCTTCGGCCCGGCGACCGACAGCGCGGTGCGGGACTTCCAGCGGCAGAACGGGCTCACCGCCGACGGCATCGTCGGGGCGAACACCTGGCGGACCCTGACCGGCGCTCCGACGTGACCGGTCAGCGACCGACGACGGTACGCCCCGGCCGGGCCGCCCGTCGCCGGGTGACCGATCCGCTCGTGCCCTTCCTGCTGCTCGCCGTCGGCGTCCTCGGCGCGGCCGGAGCCGGGCACGTGCTCACCTGGGCGGTGATCGGCGCGCTCACCGGCTACACGCTCTCCGGCTCCGTTTGAACGCACAACAGCGCGTACGCGCTGGCCTCGCCCGGGTGGCGGGATCGAGACCGACAGGGCGTCCTGCTCGCCCTGTTCAGCACGGGACTGGTCGCCGGCGGTCTGCTCAGCGGACTGGTGCTGGGGCTGCTCTCCGGGCTGTCCGCACCCCTGCCCCCGCCGGCGCGGTACGCGGGCATCGTGGCGGTGGCGATGCTGGGCCTGTTCCGCGAACTGGGCCTCGTGCCGGTCCGGCTGCCACAGAACGCCCGGCAGGTGCCGCAGGACGTCCTGCAACGCAACCCGCGACGCGGGGCACTGCAGTTCGGCTTCGAACTCGGCACCGGCGTCCGCACCTACGTCTCCGCAAGCGCGCCGTACGTGCTGGCCGCCGCGCTCCTCCTCGCCGGTCAGCACCTGACCGTGGCGGTGCTCGCCGGGGTCGGCTTCGGCGTCGGGCGTGCGCTCACCCCGCTGACCCGCCGCGCCGCCGGCTCGGGCGACCGGTGGGACGCGGACCTCCGGGCCCGGCTGCGGACGATCACCGTCAGCGGCTGTGCCGTGCTGGTGGTCGCCTTCGCCCTGCTGGCCGTCCGCGTGTGGTAGCCGGCCCGGCCATGCACAACAGGGAGCCGGTGTCGTGGTCGCCCGACCCGAATTGCCGACAGGCGAACATTCCGGTGGCCGCTCCCGCCGTTCTGCCGGTGCCGGGCCGGCACGAGCACCCTGGCGCGTTGACAGGCTCCAAGCCGATCCCAATTATCGACTGTCATGAATTCACTTGGAGCGCATCGGCGGCGACTGGCCGCCCTGGGCCCGCGTCGGGAGGGCGCATGAGACGCCCCACCGCCTTTCTGCTCGCGCTGGTCATGGCGCTGCTGACGCTGGTCGTGCCGGCCGGACCCGCCCAGGCCGACGCCTGGTCCGGCCCACAGACGACGATCGTCAACCGCAACGGCCGCAAGGTGATCCGACTGTGCGACCAGGGCGGCGCCTGCCGCACGACCACGCCGTTCTTCATGGCCCTGAACTCGCAGAGCCAGCCGGTCAACAACGGCGACTGGCGGTACGTCGACTACCAGGCCCAGTTGGCGGCGGCGAACACCGCCGCGGCGGACATGAACGTCGCGCCCATGCTCCAGGTGCACCTGGCGAGCACCAGTGACGCGTTCATCGACCAGTTGGCCGGCCGACTCAACCAGCTCAACCCCCGGCCGTACCTGATGGTCCGCTTCTACCTCCAGGACGGGCCGCCCGGCGCCGAGCCGATGCGGATGCAGGACCTGCAGGGCACGGTGCGCGACGACACCAATGGCGCGGGCCATCCGTGGACGCTCGACGAGGCGTGGCTGGCCTACCAGGAGCAGCAGATCACCCGGGTGCTGACCCGGATGGACGCCCAGTACCCCGGCCGGGTGATGGCTGTGATGATCAAGTACGCGAACGGCGGCGAGTGGTTCTACCGGCCGTACGGATGGAACGACACCACCGGCAAGATGCTGGAGTGGGGTGACCCGAACCTCTGCGCCACCGGCACCGACGGCGTACGCGCCTGCGGGCTGCACCCCTGGACCAACGACGCCGGCACGCGGCCCGGCCCGCGCGGGCGCCACTCGTTCCACCTGGGCGACTACGCCAGCAGCACGCAGGCCGGCTTCTGCTCGTGGAGCGGGCTCCCGGCGAGCCTGGTGCCGGGTTGCCGGGCGGCGACGACGACCGAGCGCAACAACGCCGTACCCGGTGGATCGCCGCCGCTCTCCGGTGCGTCGCGCGGCACCGTGCTGGACCCGGCGGACCTGAACTCGCTGCGGGCCGCCAAGTACCACCAGTACCTGTCGTCGCGTAACGTCGCGGCGATCAACCGGCTGCTGGCGAAGGCCAAGCAGGTGACCGGGAACCGCGTGCTGACCGGCGTCTTCTACGGCTACCTCTACGGTCTGGCCGCCGAACTGCCGGTCAGCGGGCACAACGACCTCACCACGTTGGTCGACAGCCCGTACGTGGATCTCGTCAGCGCCCCCTACTCCTACGGCAACGGTCGTCACCTGGGCTACGGCTTCGTCCCGCAGGGACCACCGGACAGCATGCGGCTGACGAACAAGCTGTGGATGGACGAGGACGACACCCGTACCCTCTTCGCCCGTCCCTGCCCCACGCCGCCCGGCTTCCAGACCGCCACGAACCTCTGGGACAGCATCCGCCTGCTGCGCCGCAACCTGGCCACCACCGCGATCGGCGGCCGGGCCCAGTACTTCCTGGACCTGCAGGGCTGTGGCTGGTTCGGCGACCCGGACCGGGCCGACGAGTCGCAGACCCTGTGGGCGAACCTCCAGTCGGTGTTCCGGGCCATCGACAAGATCCAGCACGGCGGTGCGAACGCCTACCAACCGCAGGTCGCGGTCTTCGTGGACGACGTGTCCCCCAACCACCAGCCCGGCCTCACCCCGGCCGGCGAGCACACCTACAGCTACGCCGTCGACCAGCTACCCAACCTGGTGGACGACCTGACCCGGCTCGGCACCCCGGTACGGCACTACCTGCTCAGCGACCTGACCAAGGGCAACCTGGACCTGAGCGCGATCAAGCTCGCCATCCTGCCCAACGCGTACGTGGTCTCCTCGACCCTCCGCTCGGCGATCAACACGAAGCTGAAGACGCCCGGACGCACCGTCCTGTCCCAGTACGCCGCCGGGTACGTGCAGGACAACCAGGCCGCCTCGACCGCGTCGATGACCGCGCTCACCGGCATCACCGTGGCGAGGGGCAACGGGACGCCCGCGCTGAGCCAGAACTACTCCTTCGTCGGGCAGAGCGGTGGCCCGGCGTACCCGCTGACGCCCTGGTTCACCGTCACCGATCCGGGCGCGACGACCCTGGGCAGCTACCAGGTCGGCGGGGTGTCGCTGGCCCGCAAGGTGATCCCGGTCGCGGGTGGCAGCTACACGTCCGTCTACGCTGCCGCGCCCAAACTGCCGCTGGCCGCGCTGCGCCGGATCAGCGAGGACGCCGGTGTGCACCACTTCGCGCCGGCCGGCGACACGGTGGAGGCGGCCGGCAACATGCTGATGGTGCACGCGGGCAGCAGCGGCACGAAGACCGTACGGCTGCCGCAGAGCATGCCCCGGGTCTACGAGACCGCCCTGTACCCGAGTGACGTCGAGATGTGCCGCAACTGCACGCAACTGGCGAACCTGCCGTTCAACCAGGGCGACACGCGGGTGTTCCGCTGGACCTCGCCGCCCCGGGGCAACTTCGAGCTGCTCACCGGCGCCACCGTTGAGGGCTGGGCGGCCGACCTGGACCAGCCCGCCACCTCCTCGGCGGTGGCCGTGTACCGGGGCGGACCGGCGGGCGTGGGCACATACCTGGGCGACTTCCCGACCGCGACCAACCGCCCGGACGTGAACGCCTACTTCGGCATCACCGGCGTGCACGGCTTCCGGTTCACGCTCGCCGGCTGCTCACCGGGCACCCAGATCCACGTCTACGCCCTCGACCCGGAGGGCGGCAACGGCGACGGCAGCACCTACCTGGGAGCCCGTTCCTGCACCTGACACCGGACGCTGACCCGCAGGCGGTGCACGGCGCCGGCATCGTGCACCGCCTGGCACAATCGCCGCCATGGACGCTCCCGATCTCGTGCTGGTGCTGCGTTACCGCAAGGCGGTGACGTACGGGTTCCACGTCCTGCTCGGGGCGTTGGAGGAACACCCGACCAGCACCCGGTACGAGGTCCGGTTCGGCGAGACCCCGGAGGCGACGGCGACCCACGTCCGGGCCGCCCTCGGCACCGGGGCGGGGCGGGTGCTGGTGCTCTGGTCGTTCTACTCGCCGGACGCCGAGGCGCTGGCCGAGGAGCTGGCGCTGATCCGTGGGCTGGTCGACGCCCCGAACGTGGCGCACGTCGCGGGCGGGGTGCACGCCACCGCCGAGCCCGGGCAGACCCTGGACGCCGGATGGGACGTCGCCGCGGTCGGGGAGGGCGAGACGACGCTGCTGCGCCTGGTGGACGCGGCCGGCGACCCGACCGGGATCCCCGGCCTCGCGTACCGTGACCCCGCCGGGGCGGTCGTCCGGACCCGGCGCCCGGAGCGCCGGCCGCTCGACGAGTTCCGGGGCTTCTCGCTGCGGTGGAACCGGTTCAACGCGTTGGAGATCACGCGGGGTTGCGTTTTCTCCTGCCGGTTCTGCCAGACCCCGTTCATGTTCTCCGCCAAGTTCCGGCACCGCAGTGTGGCGAACGTCCGCTGGCACGTCGACGCGATGCGCGAGCGCGGGCTGCGGGACGTCCGGTTCATCACCCCGACCGCGCTGTCGTACGGGAGTCAGACGGACGAGCCGAACCTCGACGCGGTCGAGGAGCTGCTCGCCTCCTGTCGGGAGGGGATCGGCCCGAACGGACGGGTCTTCTTCGGCTCCTTCCCCAGCGAGATCCGCCCCGAGCACCTCACCCGGGACGCGCTGCGGCTGGTCCGGAAGTACTGCGCCAACACCAACATCATCGTGGGCGCGCAGTCCGGCTCGGACCGGATCCTGGACGCCGCCAAGCGTGGGCACGGCGTCGAGGAGGTGCGACGGGCGGTACGCCTCGGCGTCGAGGAGGGCTTCGGGATCAACGTCGACATGATCTTCGGCATGCCCGGCGAGGACCAGGCCGACGTGACGGCGTCCCTGCGGTTGGCCCAGGAGTTGGCCGACCTCGGGGCCCGGATCCACGCGCACACCTTCATGCCGTTGCCCGGCACTCCCTGGCGGGAGGCGCCACCGGGGGACGTCGCTCCGGAGACCATCCGGGAGGTGGACCGGCTCTCCCAGCGCGGCGCCCTGTACGGCCACTGGCAGAAGCAGCGGGACCACGCGGCCCGGCTGGCCGCGGCCGCCAACGCGCACCCCCGGCCCGGCCGCAGCCGCACCATCCTGCCCGTCGTGGACCGATAACGAGCCCGACGCACGGTGCGGGGTCCGGCCCCGTAGGGAGCCGGACCCCGGGCGGATCAGTCGGTGCAGGACGGTGCGTCGAAGTGTCCCGGAGTGCCCGGGAACGCCTTTCCGGCTCCCTGATCCGCGTTGTCGCGCGGGTAGACGTAGGACAGCTCCAGGAAGGCCGAGGTGCCGGCCGTGGTCACGTCGGTCGCGCTACGACCGGCGCCGGTGGCCCAGGCCAGCCGGGTGAGGAAGTCCTGCATGGCCGGGCTGTGCTGGCGGATGTCGTTGAACCCGCCGTAGGCCGCGTTGCAGTGGGTGAACAGGTTGTAAGCGCCGTTCCAGTCGAACATCCGGTCCCCGTTGTTCGGCCCGTTCGCCGTCACGTCGCCCTGCATCACGTCCCGGTCCCAGCCGCCGTACATCCAGTCGGTGCCGTGGTGGTGCTGGTTGTCGGCCACCACGTCGTTGTCCAGGCCCGTCATCTCGAACCAGCGGCACGGGTCGACCGTGCCCTCCGCCAGGTCCACCGGCCAGGCCCCGGCCGCGCAGTTGTCCGGGTAGGAGCCGCGCGGACGGAAGTCCAGCAGGTCGGAGCTGAGCACCGCGGTCACGGCCGGGCCGCTGGTCGCCCCGGCGCCGCCGAAGAGGTGGTCGACGTACTGGTCGCGGTCGCCCCGGGCGGCGGCGCTGAAGACGCCGTTCACCTGGCACTGCGGGTTGGCCGCGTCGAGCACCGGGTCGCAGCCCTTGCCGCCCCACAGCACGTCCGACCCTTCCGACCCGAACAGCTGGTCGCCGCCGCTGTCGCCGTTGGCGACGTCGTCACCGAAGCCGGCGTGGATGTTGTCCGACCCGGCGCCGCCACGAATCCAGTCGCCCGCCCCGGCGGTCAGCCCAGCGTGCGGCATGGGCGCCGAGGTGGAGCTGCCGATCCAGGCGTCGCCGTCGGTGTCGTGCAGCAGGTCCACCCGCCGGTCGTAGTCGCCGGCCCGGAACCCGGTGAACGTCTCCTGCGGGACGGACGACAGCGTCGCGGTGAAGCCCAGCGCCGCCACGTCGTCGGCGTTGAGGTACTGGTTCATCACGCCGCCCCGGTCGCCGAGGATGGCGTCGGCGCCGTCGTCGCCGTACAGGGTGTCGGCACCGAGTTCACCGAAGATGTCGTCGTCGCCGTCACCGCCCCGGATCATGTCGTCGCCGTCCTGGCCCCAGACGCCGTCGTTGCCGGCATCTCCGTAGAGCTGGTCGGCCCCGAAGGCGCCGGTCGGCTCGCAGGTGGCCTGGGCGGTGGTGCAGAACCGGGTGGCCGGGCCGGGCAGCGCCGGGTCGTGGGTGCGGACCCGGGTGGCGTCGGCCGGCACCGCGCCGGTCGGGTACCGCTCGGTGTAGACCTTCTCGGCCTGACTGCCGTTGACCGTGGTCACCGTGCGTAGCAGCGAGCCGTTGTCGCCGAGGAGCACGTCGTCGGCGCCGTTGCCCTCGACCACGTCCCCGGTGTCCCGGAAGCCGGCGGCCGAGCTGCCGCCGATCAGGTCGTCCTGACCGGCCGGGGCGCCGGCCCCGACCAGGTCAGCGGCGGCCGCCGGGGTCCCCGGCCAGCCCGGGTTGGGCAGGGCGGTGACCGTGGCCCGTCCGGCCGCCGTCAGGGCGCTGTCGCCGCGCAGGAGATCCGCGCCGCCGTTGCCCTCGGCGTAGTCGCCGTCACCGTCGCCGGTCAGCGCGTCGTCGCCGTCCTGGCCCCAGAGGGTGTCGACACCGTCGCCGCCGCTGATCCGGTCGGCGCCGTACCGGTTGGCGACGGCCGCCGCCCGGTCCAGCAGCACCACGATCCGTGGGCCGAACGGGCTGCCGTCGGCGGCGAGCCGGACGGTCACCGGGGTCGGTTGCTCACCGGGCAGCGGGCGGAGAACCGCGCCGTTGTCGCCGATGACCGCGTCGGAGCCGGGTCCACCGAAGAGGGCGTCCGCGGTGTCCGGCTGGCCCGTCGTGGTCGCGCCGCTCCCGTCGTACGCGGTGCTGGAGCCGCCGACCAGGTCGTCGTCACCGGCGTTGCCCTCGACCCAGTCGGAGCCCGGGCCGCCCTCGGCGAAGTCGGCGCCGGCGTCGGCGTGGATCCGGTCCGGTCCGCCCTGGCCGAGGAGGACGTCGTCGCCGTCCCCACCGAAGACCAGGTCCCCACCACTGGTGCCGGCCGTCGGGGCGAACCCGAGGTCGAGCAGGGTGATCCTGCGTGGCGGGCCGGTCCGCCCCTGGGTGATCCGGGTGGCGTCGGTGGTGGCCGGCGCGAAGCGGGCGTTGTCCCCGGCGATCAGGTCCGCGTCGGCGTCCCCGTGGAGTTCGTCGCCGGTGTCCGGTCGACCGACACCGGCGGCCGGCTCCTGCCCGGAGCCACCGACGATCTCGTCGCGACCCTGGTCGCCGTGGACGAGGTCGGCGCCGTTGTTGCCCTCGAGCTGGTCGTCTCCGCCGTCGCCGTTGATCCGGTCGTCGCCCAGGCCACCGTAGACGAGGTCGGCGTCCCCGCCGCCGGAGATCACGTCTCCGGCGCCGGCCCCGGCGTCGTCACCGGCCAGGTCCAGCGGGTACGGCCCGACGTCCCCGATGCGCGGGGTGCCGTTGTCGCCGACGATCCGGTCGGTGCCGTCCTCGCCGTAGAGGTGGTCCCGTCCGTCGGTGAGGCCGGCGGCGCGTCCGCCGCCGTAGAGGACGTCGTTGTCCGGGCCGCCGAGGACCTGGTCGCCGCCGGCGTTGCCCTCGGCGGTGTCGGCTCCGGGGCCGCCGAAGAGGCCGTCGTCGCCGGTGTTGCCGAAGAGCAGGTCGTCGCCGTCGTCACCGTGCAGCTGGTCGACGCCGTTGCCGCCCCAGGCCCGGTCGGTCCCGCCGCCCAGGTGCAGGGTGTCGTCGCCGAGCTGGCCGCAGGCGCGGTCGTCGCCGCCGCCGAGGTCGGCCCGGTCGTCGCCGCCACCGGCGGTGACGACCTCCGTCCCGGCGCCGCCGAGGATGAGGTCGGCCGCGCCCTGGTCGGCGGGGGTCGGCTGGGCCTCGGCGAGGGTGGCGTCGGCGCAGGTCTCGGCGGGCAGGTGCCGGTCCCCGAAGACCGTCGACCCGCCGTCGCCGCCGATCAGGTGGTCGCTGCCCAGACCGCCGACGAGCAGCTTGGTCTGCGGCTGGGTGTTCGCCGGCAGCGGCTCGTGGGTGACCTGGCGGAACGGCCCGTAGCCGTCCGTGCCGTCCGCCTCGCCGACCTGGGACGGTTCGGCGATGACGTAGTCCTCGCCGGGGCCGCCGAACAGCTCGTCGGTGCCATAGCCGCCGACCAGCACGTCGTCGCCGCCGTAGCCGAAGACCCGGCCGGTCTGGCCGTTGGCCGAATGCGAGATGACCAGGTCCACACCGGCGCTGCCGTGCACGGTGTCCTGACCGGCGCCGGTGTCGACCTGGTTGACCAGCCCGGCGTCGCCGGTGCCGGCCTGGTCCGCGTCGGCGGGGACGTCGGTGTCGTACGTGTGGATGGTGTCGTCGCCCTTACCGCCGTTGACGGTGTCCGCGCCGGAGCCGCCGACCAGCGTGTTCCCGCCGTTGGGCCGGTCGTCGACCAGCACGCCGAGCACGTCGTCGCCGCCGTTGCCGTAGACGGTGCTGGCCCCGTGCCCGACGGTGACGTGGTCGTCCGCGTCCGCATCGGCCTGGTCGGCGGTCGGGGCGGTCAGGGTGGTCCAGTCGACGAGCCCGGTGAGGGTCTTGTCGCCGGCCCCGGTGCGCACGGTGGTGGCGCCCCGGTCGGTGCCGCCGAGGCCGCTGTCGCCGGCGACCACGTTGTCGCCGTCCCCGGTGGTGATGCTGTCGTTCCCGGCGCCGCCGGCGACCCGGCTGACCACGCCGGCCGCCTCGGCGGTGACGATCACGTCGTCGCCGCCACGGCCGTCCACGTACGCCGGCCCGGTCCCGGTCCGGATCCGGTCCTTGCCGTCGGAGCCGAGCACCACGGCGGTCTTGTCGAACGCGGAGGTCCGGGTGCCGTCGCCGCTGGTGTCGCCGTCGCCGAGCAGCAGCACCGACAGGGACGTGTTGCTCGGGTCGGCGGCCTCGTAGCCGCGCCCGTCGACGACCACCCGGGTCAGGGCCGGGTCGAGGAACTCCTGCCGACGGCCGAGGGCCTCGACCGCGAAGCCGTCGAAGTCGTCCGTGGCGCCCGGGGTGCCCGCGTCGGCGTGGTGCAGCGCGTACACCTTGACCACGTCACCGGCGTAGGTGCCGGCGCCGTTGTCCCACGCCTTGTCGCCGCGCTGTTCCTTCTTGCCGAACTTGCCGGCGAAGACGACCAGGGTGTCCCCGGCGGTGCCGGCGAGTTCCGGTGGTGGCGGGGAACAGTCCGGTTGCGCTCGGAAGTCGAGCAGGGTCGCGTCGACCAGGGTGAAGTTGAACTTCTTCTTGAACAGGAACAGGTTGATGGTGACGTAGACCCGCAGGAAGACCGAGAGCCGTCCGCTGGTGGTGAAGAGGCAGATCGGGTTGTTCAGCAGCGCCTGGAGGAACTCGCTGGTACGGAACTTCCCGTCGTTGTTCGGGTCGTTCCAGCTGAAGCCGACGGTGAGCCGGATGCCTCCCTCGATGCCGACCTTCACGATCAGCACGCTCACCTCGGCTCCGGCGGCGATCTCACCGGTCAGGGTGACCACCGGTACCGGCTTGCCGCTGCTGTCGGCGGTCTTGAAGTAGAGCCCGTCGAGCAGGCTCACCGCGTCGACGGACGTGCCGTCGGTGGCCGCCTCGATCGCGTGCCGGATGCCGGCGGTGTCCAGGCCGGCGATGAACCGGGCGGTCACCGAGGCGCTGCCGGAGAGCGTCACGAAGACCGGCGGCGGGGCGTAGACCGGGCCGAACGACTGCCGCCAGCTGAAGCCGAGCGCCAGCGGACCCGAGTCGAAGCTGATCAGCTCGACGTCCTGGCCCAGCAGGAGCCCGAACAGCGAGCCCGGGTTGTCGAAGATCGGGAAGCTGAAGCCGGTCTTCTGGGCGTTGTTCTCGCCGTCGGCGGTCGGGGTGAACAGCTTCTCGCCGTCGTCGCCGGCGGCCTCGTCGACCTTCTCCTTCACCTGCGCGCCGGAGGCCGGGTGGTAGTCGGAGGTACGGTCGATCAGGCTCTCGGCCGAGGCCGGGGAGACCTCCGTGGTCAACGCCTTGGCGCTGTCCATCTTGAACGCACCCAGCGGGATGGAGCAGCCCGAGTCGCAGTCGGGTATCCGGTTGACGAAGGTGACCACGGCGCGGACGGTGTCGATGAAGTCGAGCTTCGGCCCGCCGTTGAGGGTGCTGAAGGTCTTGGCGAGCCAGACCAGGGTGATGTCGGGGCCGCCGGTGGCCTTCGACAGGTCCGACAGCACCGGGATGGGCGCGTACAGGGTGTCGATGACCGGCTGGAGCGGACCGGTGACGGCCTTGAGCTTCTCCACCACCGGCTTGAGGATCTTGTCGAAGAAGGCGCCGGCGTCCAGGGCGATGTCGGTGAACGTCACCTTCAGCGGCGTGGTGACGCCGTCGCCCGTGGCGGTGAGCCCGCCCCGCTTGTGCTCCAGACCCCAGTGCAGGCCGAAGTTGGCGCTGATGCCGGGCAGCGCCGAGTCCTCACCACCGGTGTCGACGGCCGCCGCCAGCTTCCAGTCGATCTTGACTTGGGCGGTCAGGTCGGTGGCGAGCAGCGAGCCCAGGTCGGCGAACTCGGCCAGGGTGAGCCGGTCGTCCGGGTTGGCCGTGCAGTCGGCGGCGACGGTGGGATCGAAGCAGCTCTTCTCCCCCGGCGAGCCCTTCAGGTCGATGCCGAAGTACGCCTTCACGAGCGGGTCGGTGGTCCGCTTGGTCGCCGTCACCTGGATGAAGGCGAGCTGGGCGGCGAGGTCGCCGGTCATGTCGAACTGCGCGCCGACCTGCACCTCGGGCGAGGCGTCACCGTCGTGGGTGGGGACATAGAAGCCCTCGTCCCGGTCCAGGACCAGGTCCAGGTGCAGCTTCCAGCCCAGCTTGGCCTGGATGCCGTCCGGGGCGCCCTTCTTCGCCTTCAGCGAAAGGCCGGGGATGCCCAGGTCGAGCGGCACGTCGAGACCGAGGCAGGTGTTCGTGCCGGCGTCGGCGCAGCCGGTGGCCGCGGAGGGGGCACCCTTGGCGGAGATGAGCTTGATCCGGATGGACTGGAAGTCCTCGGGCGCGCAGGGCGCCGTCACTCCGGTGCGGCAGCTGACCACCGCGCTCACGCCCGGGTCCAGGTCGGCGAGCACCTCGTTGAGGGCTGTCTGCACGCCCGCGCTGTCGAGCGTGGCGTTGGCCAGCACCGGCCCGATCGCGGCCTTGATGTCCTCGCGGAGCTGCGCGACGAACCGCTGGCCCTGCTGCAGGTCGTCGCCGACCAGGGGCAGCTTGCCGTCGAAGCTGGCCAGCCGCAGCGCCTCCTCGATCCTGGCCAGGTAGCCGTCGATGCCGACGTTGAAGTCGGTGAGCTTGAGCGACAGGTTCGCGAAGCAGGAGTCGAGGTTCGGGATGCCGGCCGTGGGGGTGAGGTCCAGGGCGACGGCGAAGGTGAGCAGGTTGGTGTCGTCGGCCGGGTCGCAGTTGTTGACGAACAGCGGCGCCTTCGCGCAGAGCGGCACGTTCTCGCCGCCAACCCCGCCGCAGTCGACGCCGGCGGTGGTGAACTTTGGCGTCAGCCCGAGCAGGCCGCTGATCGGTCCGTCCTCGGTCAGCCCGTCGAGGCCGACGCTCAGGTTGGCCTTCACGGTGGCGAAGTCGGGGTCCTTGCCGAGGTCGAGGGCGAGCGGCCCGACCCGCGCGGCGATCGCCGCGTCGGTGACCCCGCCGGCGACGGTGACGCTGGCCGAGGAGTTGTGATCCAGCAGCGGCGCGGCGTTCAGTCGCAGGGGCAGCAGCAGGCCGAGCTGGGCGCGGGCGTCGACGTCGACCGCGAAGGTGCCGGAGCTGTCCAGGGTGATCAGCTCGCGGTGGGCGTCCCAGGCGAAGTTGAGCGGGCCGCCGGTGTGGAACTTACGCTTCCAGTCCAGCCCGAGCCGCAGGAACGGCCCGCCCTCGCGCTGGTCCAGGGTGAAGCTGATCCCGCTGTCCTCGCCGATGACCGCGTTGAGCTTGTCGAGGACGTCCTGGAGGTTGTCCGGGGGCGAGGCGAGCAGTTGGTCCAGCGCGTCGGCCAGTTCCGGGCGCAGGGCGTACGCGCTGCCGTCGGTCGGCTTCGGCGTACCGGCGGCCTCGACGCGCAGGGTCTGTCCGTCGATCCGGTTCAGCACCCGGTACGCCTTACTGCCGATCACCACGGTCCGGCCCTCGAGCCGGGCGTCGAAGCCGGAGTCGTCGTCGCGGGAAGCGTCCTTGAGCAGGAAGTTCGCCCCGTCGGCGACGAACGTGACAGCCTTGCCGACGCCGCTCTCGTCGCCGCCGAGCAGCTGCCGCGCGGAGCGGCCGAGCAACGGAATCTCCTTGTCCAGCGGGCCGCTACCGCCGCCCGGCTGGGACAGCGCGGCGTTGATCAGCCGCAGCGCCTCGACGACCACCGCGAAGAGCGCCTTCGGGTCGTCGGGGTTGAAGTCGGCGGCGAACAGCCCGGAGAGCGCGGAGGTGTCGACCACCGGCTGTCCACCGGCCGTCCAGCTCACGTCGACCCCGATGCCCTCGCCGAGGGCGCCGGTGGCGCCGGGCACGCTGACGGCGACCCGCCCGGTGGTCTTCACCGACGACGACACGGCCAGGAGGTTCCCCGGGTCGGACTTCAACCGCTCGAAGAGCGTGCCGAGGCTGATGTCCTGCGCCTGCTTGAAGCTGACCTGGAGCATCCGGTCGCCGGAGGCGGCCGGGCCGACGGCGAGGTTACCGGCGAGCTTGACCTTCAGGAAGCCGGCGGTGGCGAAGAAGTCCACCCCGGTGGTGATCGGGAAGTCGGCGGCGAACAGCGGCGTCGCCGGGTCGGTGCGCAGCAGCACCCGGTCGGCGGGCGCCGGGCTGCCGGGGCCGTCGCGCAGGTCGAGCACCAGCGTCACGGACGCGCGGTAGCGGGGCTTCACCGTGGCGAAGCTGGCCTGGGCGTTCGCCTCCCGCAGGCCCACCCTCTTGTCACCGCCGACCGGCTTGGCGAGCGTGCCGGCCAGCTCGACCGCGCCGATGTTCGGGCTGGAGCCGCTGATCACCCACACGCTGTCGTTCGGCGGTTGCCCGCCGATCCAGTCCCCGGTGAGGGTGACGGAGTCGGCGGTGTTGGCGGCGACGGTACCGGCGGAGGTGCCGGCCACCACCCGCTGGCCGACCAGCGCGCCCGGGGTGAACCGGTCGCCGCTGACGCTGAAGCCCTTGGCGGTGAAGGTCGCCCCGCGACCGGACAGCTCCGCGGCGCCCGGGTCGAGCGGTACCTCCACCGTGGACTCCCGCTCCAGCGTGAGCCGGAACACCAGCTTGCCGTTGTCGAAGGAGAGGTTGTCGACCGGCAGTCCCTCGGCGGCGAGCAGGGCGACGAGTTCCTGGATGGAGCTGAACTTCGGTTGCCCGGCCAGCGCCGGGTCGTCCTCGCCGGGCCGGAACTGCGGGTCCTCCGGCCGGGGATGGACGTACTTGCGGAGGAAGTCGGTGAGCTTTTCGTTGACCTTCACCGCGTCCGCGAAGGTGCCGCGCAGAAACGGCAGGTTGAGGTTGCCGGCCGGTCCGCTCTGCTGCACCCCACTGAGCAGGGTGGCGAGCTGGGCGAGTCCGGAGGCCAGGTCCAGCGGGCTCATGTTGCCGAACTTGGCGATCGTCTCGTTCAGGCCGGTGGTGGTGACCGTCGGGGTGCCGACGCTGATGTCGTCCCAGTCGACGGTCACCGTCGCGGCGACCGTGGGCAGGGCGAACGGCACACCGGTGGTGGCCGCGCCGAGTTTGGCGACGCCGTGCACGGAGCCGGGGCCGGGCTCGGTCTCGGTGTCGGAGATCTTCCCGCCACCCGAGTTGTCGAGGGCCACCTGCACCAGGCCGGCGAGGGAGCCGGGCGCACCGAGTTCGCCGGTGTTCGCACCGGCGGCGGTATCGAAGGCGAGGCGGCCGTCGCCGTTGGGGTCGGTGAGGGTGACCTTGACGTGGGTCCGGGCGGTCAGGGTGCTCCCGGCGGTGAGGGTGACACCGAGGATGCCGACCGAGGCGGTGGCCTGGTCCAGGTCGGCGCGGAGCCGCGCCGCCGCGTCGATGTCGATACGCGGGGTGTCGCCGTCGCGGACCAGGTAGGTCTCTCCGGCGGCGGTGTGCCGGACCCGCAGGTGCAGGGTGGCCCAGCCGGTGACGCTGACCGCCTTGTCCAGCGTCACCCCGGCCAGGGTGAGGTCCTTGTCGACTACCTCGCGTTTCGCGGTCAGCAGGACGTCCAGCAGGTGGTCACCACCGCTGGTGGTGACCGAGCTGGTCAGCCGGGTGCCACCGCCGAGGTCCACGTTGTCCTTGGTCAGGCCGCTGGCCAGCGCGTCGGACGCCCTCCTGGCCAGCGCGTCGACGTCGACAAGCGCGCCGGGGCTGACCCCGAGCAGCGGCAACGGCTGACCGAGCAGCCCCACCTGGGCCAGCCCGCCCTCGGCCCAGGTCGCGGTCCGGGACATCGTCGTCTTCAGCGCGGTCTCCCACGCCTCGTCGGCGTGGGCTGGCGCCGGTGTCCACACCAGAGCCATCGCCGCGGTCGTCACCATCGCGATCGTCGCGCCGAGCAGCCGCCGTAGAGCCGCCATGAGGCACCTCGTTCTTCCGATCGCCGTCGGCGACGGCGCTGGTGCGCGTCAGCACACCGATCGCAAGCAGCACTCACAACGACTGTGTCGGGATGGTGACACTTGGTCGAACTGATCGTCCAGCATCAATGATTCGGTCGGCCGGCAAAGACTGTGCTCGCGGACACCGACCGCCCGCCGTGCGGCCGTTCCGCCCACCCACTCGCCGGGTGGACCGGCGCTGGTGGGGCGGCGTCCCGACCACCTACGTCGAAGTCCGGGACCGACCTCGACGCGGTCGCCGGGACGCCTCCTACCCAGCCGCCGGTGACCGCGTCAGATCGCGGTCGCCCGGGACACCTTCCACTCGCCGTCGACCGGCACCAGGGTGAGCACCACCCGGTTCTGGTCGACCTTCTCCCCGGCGGTACTGACGTTGCGCCGGTACTGGTTGAGGTACACCAGCAGTTCCACACGGTCAGCGGCGGCGGTCACCACGCCGGTCGCGGAAACCTCCGCGGCCACCACCGCCTGCTGCTTGGCGGCGGTCTCCTTCAGCGCCGCCGTCGTCTGCGCGTACTCGTCGGCGAACGATCCGGTGGTGAAGGTCCGCCCGTTGGCGATGCTGTCGTCGAACGTGCGGTAGTCGTAGGAGAAGATCGCCTTGGCCGCCGCCGGGGCGGTGGCCAGCGCCTGGCGTACGGCCGCGTCCCGCTGGTCGGTGCGGTGGTTTCCCCACCAGCCGAGCCCGGCCACGACCGCCGCGACCACGATCGCAACGACCAGCGCCGGGACCGGTCCGATCCGGCCGGAGCCGCGGCGCGGGATGCGCAGCCGCCGCGCGCGTTCGATCAGGGTACGCACGGTTTTCCCCTCCTCAACCGACGAACTGCAGGCGGGACACGAGCCAACGACCGGAGTCGCCGTCCCGGACCAGGTCCATCTGGATCCGGTAGTGCGACGGCCGACCGTCGGGGACCTTCACGTTCTTCACGGTGGCGTCGACCGCCACCAGTACGACGGCCCGGCGGCGGTCACCCGAGACCAGCCCGGCCCGCAGCACCGACCCGTGCGACTCGACCCGGTTCTCGACCACGGCGGCGCGCACCTGCGCCTGGCCCCGGGTGAACTCCTCCTTGAAGTCGCCGGTCGCCCCGGCCGTGACGCGTTGCAGGTCCCGGTCCACGCTGGCCGCGCTGACCGAGACGAAGTTGACGGCGGTCTGCTTGGCTGCGGCGAGGGCAGCCTGCCGGGCCTGGTCCGTCGCCCGGTCGACGTACCAGCGGTGACCGGTCACGCCGGCCCCGGCGAGCGCGGCGGCCAGCAGAACCACGAGCAGGCCGACACGCAGCCGGTTCCGTCCCGCCGGCCCGTCCGGGTCTCCGGCGCGGCGGTCGCGAGTGCGCCGGCGCGGGAGGTCGTCCCGGTCTTCGGGGGCGTCTTCGCCCTCCGGCTCGTCGGTCTCGGACGGCTGGACGCTCTCCGGCTCGTCGGCCGCCGTCGGCTTCGCCGGCCGCTCGACCGGTTCCGGCAGCTGCACCGGGTCCTCGACCGGCTCCTGGTCGAGCCGTTCCAGGATGTCCTCGATCGGTCCGGCCGGCCGGGGCATCCGCCGAGTGACGAGCCGGCGCTGCGACGCCCGACCGGGAGTGGCGGGCTTCGCCCCCTTGATGACTCTCAGCGTGCGGTCCTTCGGGGCCTGCATCGGCTCCTTCTCCTCCTCGTCCATGGTCACGGGGTCACCCCGGCGAGCAGCAGTTGCTTCCACGACTGGTCCCCGGCCAGCCGGGCCTGCCCGCCCGTCCCGCCGAACTGCAACGGCCGGCCGTCCGAGCCGAGCACGAGGCCGGTCGCGGGGTCGTACCCGCCGGGGGCGGCCGGCGGCGCGGCGGGCGGTGTTTGGGCCGGCGGCGGGCCGCCCGCCCGGGGCGCGTTGCCGGTGCCCCGCACGCCGGCGCCGGCCGCCTCGTCGGCGGGCGAGCACTGCGTGCTGCCGCCCCGGTACACGCAGCCCGGCGGGTCGTTGAGGTTGACGACCAGGCCGAGGTGGGCGGTGCCGTCGCCCGGCATGACCGTGAAGCTGCCGGCGACGGACGCCGGGTACACCACCAGAAGCTGCTCGATGCCGGGCAGCCGCCGGGCGGCGATGCCGTTGACGGTCACCAGGTTGCCGAGCAGGGTGCCGACGGTCGGCTCCAGCCCGCGCAGCAGGGCGACCAGTTCGGCTCCGGCCGGCGGCCCGTTGGCGAGCAGCCGGCGCAGGTCCGGGTCGCTGGCCCGGACGGTCGCCGCCAGAGCGGCCAGGCCCGCCGCCCAGCGGCGCAGCGCCTCGGACGACTCCGCCTGGGTGGTCAGCACGGTCCGCGCGTCGTGGATCAGCGCGAGCGTCTCGGGCAGCCGGTCGGTGGCGTCGGCGAGCAGCGCGTCCCCGGCGTCGAGGATCCGGCTCAGCGCCTGCTCGTTGCCCTCGAACGCGGCCCCGAGTTCGGTGATCAGGACGTTGAGGTCGTCCGGGTCGACCGAGCGGACCAGCGCGTCGAGGTTGGTCAGCAGCGCCTCCGGGGCGAGCGGGACTCCGGTCCGGTCAGCCGGAATCACCGCCCCGTCGGCCAGATAGGGCCCGGTGTCGCGTTCCGGTCGCAGGTCCACGTACTGCTCCCCCACGGCGGACCGTTGGGTCACCACCGCCCACAGGTCGTCGGGCACCCGGACGTCGCGGCGCAGCCGCAGGTCGGCGCGGACGCCGGTGCCGTGCAGGGTGACGTCGGTGACCCGGCCGACGGGCACCCCACGGTAGGTGACCGGGGCGTTGGGGAAGATACCGCCGGCCCGGGCGAGATCGAGGTGCACGACGTAGTTGTCGTCGAGCAGCCGGTCACCGAGCCCGACGTAGCGGACCCCGACGTAGCCGACACCGAGCAGGCTCACCAGGACGAACGCCAGGACCTGGAGTTTCGCGGTACGTCCGATCATGGCCGCAGCCCTCCTCCCAGGACGTCGGTCAGGCCGCCGATCACTCCGTCGATCGCGCCGGTCACGGGTAGCACGCACTGGGGCGACAGGATCGTCCCGGCGGGAAGTTCGGTGCCGGGCGGGAACACCGTTCCCCGGGGCACCAGGCCCTTCGGCAGGATCAGCCCGCCGATGGGAATGATGGAGCCGGGCTTGAGCAGGACACATCCCTTGGGGAGCAGGCAGTCCTTCGGTGGCGTCCAGATCGCCGGGAAGTCGTCCGGATCGGGCAGGCAGTCGAGGATCGGGAGTCCGGGCAGCAGCGGGTTGGTACCGGAGCCGGGGCCCGTGCCTGGGCGCGGGGTGGGCCGGTCGCCGCCGGCCGCCGGGGGCCGGTTCGGGGTGGACCCGGTCGGCGGTCTGGTGGTCGATGCCGGTGGGGGCGCCGCCGCGAGCAGGTTCGCCAGGATCGAGGCCGCGTCGAGGTCGGCGGTGATGGAGAGGTTGACGAAGTCGCCGACGACGGCGCCGGTGACGTTCGGCGGGAACGGGAACGACAGCATGAAGTCCAGGGACTTCGGCAGGTCGTCGCCGGCGCGGACCAACTGCTCCAGGATCGGTTGCAGCGCCTTCAGGCTGGCCACGGTGTTGTCGCGGCTGCGGTTGACGACCCGGGTACCGACCTGGCCCAGCTCACCGAGCGCGGTCAGCGCGCCGGTCAGTTGGGCGCGCTGACCGGCCAGGGTGGTCAGGCCCGGGGCGAGGGAGTCCACCGCGTCGCCGAGCACCTGCTTCTGCTGGTTGAGTCGGGTGGTCAGCCGGTCCAGCGCCTCGATGGCGCGGACCAGGTCGGCCTTCTGCTTCTCCAGTCCACCGATGAAGGTGTCGAGCTGGTGCAGGGTGTCCTTGACGGCGGGTTCCCGACCGTCGAGGGCGGCGGAGAGTTCCCGGTTGATGGTCCGCAACTGGGCCAGGCCACCGCCGTTGAGCAGCAGACCGAGCGCGGCGAGGACCTCCTCCACCTCGGTTCCCCGGCTGGTCCGGGGCAGCGGGATGACGTCGCCGTCAGCGAGCCGGTCGCTCGCGGCGCCGGTGGGGGGCGCGGCCACGGCCACGTACTTCTCCCCCAGCAGACTGCTCTGGCGTACGGCGGCGGTGGCGTTCGCGGGTAGCCGCACCTTCGCGTCGAGGCGCAGGGTGACCCGGGCGGTCCAACCGTCCAGACTGATCCGCTCGACGCTGCCGACGGTCACGTCGTCGACCTTGACGGCGGCCTGCGGCACCAGGTCGAGCACGTCGGCGAACTCGGCGGTGACGGCGTACCCGTCGCCCTTCGGGGCGCCACCGGGCAGCGGCAGGTCGGCCAGGTCCGGCAGGCCGCACCCGGCCGGGAGCAGCACCACCGCGGCGGCGCAGGCCAGGGCCCGCAGGGCCCGGGCGGTCACGACGCACCCCGCAGGATGCCGCCGAGGGTGCGGTCGCCGCCGCTGGTGACGTCGCCCAGGTCGGGCGACGGGGTGGTGGGGGCGGCCGGCGGCGGGTCGTCCGGTTTCGGGGTGGTGGGCCCCGCTGGTCGGGCGGGCAGCTTGGCCAGCTTGCGCAGCTTGTCGGTCAACGGCACCCCCTGGGCGTGCAGGGTCTGGGCCAGCGACAGGCACTTCTTCGGGACCTCGGCGGCCGGCAGCGCGTCGGCCAGCAGCGAGCAGACGAAACCCACCGCGCCGTACGGGCCGGTCACGTTGTCGCGGGTGTCCAGGGTGCCGGAGCGCGCGTTGTACGCGAGGTTCAGGTTGCTCAGGGCGAGCGGCGTGACGTCGAGGATCTCGATGACCGCCCGCTGCTGACGGACCAGCACGCTGGTGATGTTGGTCAGCGCGGCGACGTTGGAGGTCAGCAGGGTGCGGTTCTGCCGGACGAAGGTGGTGACGTCGGCGAGCGCGGTGGCGAGGTTACGCAGCGCGGCAGCCAGTTCCTCCCGCTCGCCGGCCAACTGTTCGGCGACGTCGGCCAGTTGCTGGTTGAAGGCGCGGACCTGCTGGTCGCTGCGGGCCAGCGCGGTGGTGAAGCGTTGCAGGTTGGCCACGGAGCCGAAGAGGTCCTGCCGGCCGTCGGAGAGGGTGGTCAGGGCACGGGACAGCCCGTCGAGGGTGTCGTGCAGGTTCTGGCCGTTGCCGTCGAGGTTCTCGCGACCGGTGGTGACCAGGTCGGACAGGGCACCGTCCCGGTTGGCGCCCGCCGGGCCCAACGCCCGGTTGAACTCGTCGAGCGCCTGGTAGATGTCGTCGATCTCCATCGGCGCGACGGTCCGGTGGAGGGCGATCTCGGCCCCGTCGGGCAGCACCGCGCCACCGGCGTACGCGGGGGTGAGCTGCACGTAGCGGTCGCTGACCACGCTGGGCGGCACGATGATGGCCTGCGCGTCGGCGGGTACGTCGAGTTCGGGGTCGTAGCGCATCGTCACCTCGACGGTGCGGCCCCGGGGGGTCACCGCGACCACCTCGCCGACGCGTACGCCCAGCACCCGCACGTCGGAGCCGGGATACACCCCGACCGCACGGGTGAAGTGGGCGACCACCCGCTTCGGCGGGGTGTCGTCACTGAGCGCGACGAACCCGGCGGCGACGCCGACCAGCAGGACGGTGGCGGCGGCGACCGGCCGCCACCGGCGCAGGGAGAGGGACATCAGCGGCCTCCCGTCGGCGTGTAGACCTGGACCAGTCCGGCCACGTAGTTGTCGAACCAGCGGCCGTTGCCGACCACGTTGGCGAAGGCGGAGACGAACGGGGCCATCTTCCGGATGGTCTGCTCCAGGTCGGTGCGGTTGCGTTCCAGTACGGCGACCACCGCGCGAAGCTTCCGCAGCGCGGGTTCGAGTTGGGTGCGGTTGTCGCGCACCAACCCGGAGAGCTGGGTGGCGAGGTTGTCGGTGCCGACGAGCAGCTTGTGGATCGCGTCCCGTCGCCGGGTCACCTCGGCCAGCAGCGCGTTGCCGTCGGTGACGAGCTTGCGGAACTCCTCGTCCCGGCTGGCCAGCACGGCGGTGACCTGCTTGGAACGGGCGAGCAGGGAACGCAGCTCCGCGTCCCGGCTGGCGACCGTACGGGAGAGCCGGGAGAGCCCGACCAGCGAGGTGTCGACGCTGCCGGGGGTGTCGGCGAACGTCTCCGCCAGGGTGGCGAAGGCGGCGGCGAGCTGCTCGGTGTCGATCCGGTCGAGGGTGTCGGCGAGCCCGGTGACCGCCTGCACCACGTCGAACGGGGCGGCGGTACGGGCCAGCGGGATCTGCCCGCCCTCGGGGAGCCGGCCCGGCCCGGCCGGGGACAGCGCGAGGTACTTCTGGCCCAGCACCGTCTTGATCCTGATCGTGGCGCCGGTCTGGGAGCCGAGCCGGACGCTGTCGTCGTCCACCCGGAACCGGACCCGGACGAACGGCTCCCCCTCGCGGGCGAGTTCCACGGCCGTCACCTCGCCGACCCGGACCCCGGCGACGCGCACCTCGTTGCCGGTGGCGAGGCCGCTGGCGTCGCGGAAGGCGGCCTGGTACGCGCGGCCGGTCAGCCCGGCCAGCCGGTCGAACTGGAAGGCGCCCAGCAGGACGGCGACGGTGAGGGTCAGCCCGACCGCGCCGAGCACGACGGGGTTGCGTTCCCGGAACGGTTTCATCGGCTGCCTCCGGTGCTGCAGCGGGCGGCGGGGGCGCTGAAGGTCGGCGTGTCGATCGGCGCGTGGCCGGCGACCGCCACGTGGCCGTTGAAGTCGCAGAGGTAGAAGTTGAACCACGAGCCGGAGGAGGCGACCCGGGTCAGCGCGTCGTACCGTCCGGGAAGGCGCCCGAGGGTGGCGTCGATGACGGCCGCGTTGCGGTCCAGGGTGCCGGCGAGTTCGTCCAGGGCACGGACGTCCGCAGCCAGCGGCGGTCGCACCTCGCCGAGCAGGCCGGCGGTGGCGGTGGTGAGTTCGCCGATGCTGACCAGCGACTCGCCGATGGCCTTACGGTCGACGGCGAGCCCGGAGACGAACTTCTGGAGCTGCCCGATGGTCTGGTCGAGGTTGCGGTCCCGCGTGGCGAGGGTGGTCAGCACGCTGTTCAGGTTGGTGACCACCCGCCCGATGACGGCGTCCCGGTTGGCGAGGGTGTTGGTCAGCGACGCGACGTTGCTCAACAGGCTGGCCACGGTGCCGCCCTCGCCCTGGAGCACCTGGACGATCTGGTAGGCGAGTTTGTTGACGTCGTCCGGGTTCAGGGCGGTGAACAGTGGCCGGAACCCGTTGAACAGCACGGTCAGGTCCAGGGCCGGCGTGGTCTGCGCGAGCGGGATGAGGCCGTTCTCCCGCAGGGGCCGCCCGTCGCCCGGTCCCTCGGTCAGTGCCACGTACCGCTGGCCGACCAGGTTGCGGTAGCGGATCTTGGCGCGGACGCTGGTCGCCAGCGGAACGTCGTCGGTGACGGTGAAGGCCACCTCGGCGATCGTGTCGTCGACCACGCTGATCTGCTTGACCCGGCCGACCCGGACGCCGGCGATGCGCACGTCGTCACCGACGAGCAGGCCGGTGACGTCCGTGAACCGGGCGCGGTAGGTGACGCCGGCCGACGGGAACGCGCCGAGAGTCTGCGCGAGCATCCCGGTCAGCAGCAGCGTCACCACGGCGAAGATCACCAGCTTCACCAGTGGGGCCGTCGTCTTCGAGGTCATCGGGCGTTCACCACCGCTCCGCGTAGCAGCGGTCCCCAGAGCAGGACCGCGATGTCCGGAACCTCCGCCGGCAGGGTGCCGGTGACAGCCCCGACGATGGGCTTGACCAGGGCGCGTTCCTCGGCGGTGCCGGCCTGGCCCATCTCCGGTGAACCGCCGGCCGGGGGTTGGCCGGCCGACGCCCCGGTGGCGGTCAGGCCCGGCAGCGGGCCAATCGGAATCAGGTCACGCGGACGGGGGCCGTGGTCGTAGCCGTCGTTGACCCGTACCTCGGGCGCGGGCGGCTTCGGCCGGGGCAGGCCGTGGCACCGTGGGCCGTTGCGCGCTCCGTAGACCGGCTCGTCCCGCCCCGGCTCGTACTTGCCGCCGTTCTGGGTGACCTCCAGCGTGATGTGCATCCGGCCGCCCGCGAAGACCTCCTCGGCCCGGGGTTGCAGGGCGACCAGACCGCTGACCAGGCACGGGTACTCGGGGGCGTAGACGGCGAGCAGCTCCAGCACCGGCCGGCTCACCTCACCGAGGGAGATGATCTGGTCGTCGTGGCGGTCGAGGAAGTCGCGGGTGACGTCGGCGGTGCCGGTCGCGTCGGCCAGGAAGGCCGCCAGCTCGGCCCGCTGGTCGTGGACGGTGCGCGCGGTGACGGTGACGTCGCGCAGCAGGGCGAGCAGGTCGGGCAGCGCGGCGTCGTAGCTGTCCAGCACGGTGACCAGCTTCCGCACGTCCTCGGCGATGGTGGGCATCGCCGGGTTGAGCTGCCGGAGGTAGGCGCCGAGTTGGACCAGGTTCGCGCCGAGCTGCTCGCCGCGCCCCTCCAGCGCGGTGGCGATGGCCCCCAGGGTCGCGGCGAGCTGGTCCGGCCGGATCGCCTGCAACAGCGGAAACGCCTGGTCGACGACCCGTTCCAGCTCGATGGCGGTGCGGCTGCGGTCCTGGGTGATGACCGCGCCGTCCCGGATGGGGACACCCGCGTCGCCAGCGGGCGCGACGAGTTCGACGTAACGCTCACCGAAGAGGGTCTTGGGCAGCAGCCGCGCGGTGACCGTGGCCGGGATCCTGGGGGTGAGGGCCGGGTCGAGGGCCAGCCGGACGGTCGCGCCGGTGCCGTCGCTGGCGATCGCGCGCACCTCGCCGACGAGGACCCCGCGCAGCTTGACGTCGGCGCCCTCGAGGAGTTGCAGCCCGGCCCGGTCGGCGCGCAGCGTGACCCGGTCGACCGGGGTGAACGCCTTGTTGTAGTGCAGCACCGAGGCGCTCAGCGCCGCGGTCAGCACGGCGACGAAGACGATGCCGAGGATCCGATGTCTCATGGTCACCCCGCGATCCGGACGGTGGTCGTCGCGCCCCAGATGGCCAGCGACAGGAAGAAGTCGACGATGGTGACGGTCACGATGGCGAGCCGGACGGCCCGACCGACCGCGACCCCGACGCCGGCGGGGCCACCGCTGGCGGTGTAGCCGTAGTAGCAGTGCACCAGCACCACGATCACGCTGAAGACCAGCACCTTCGCGAAGGACCAGAGCACGTCTTCGGGGGGCAGGAACAGGTGGAAGTAGTAGTCGTAGGTACCGGCGGACTGCCCGAAGTAGAAGATCGCGATGGTGCGGGTGGCCAGGTAGCTGGAGAGCAGGCCCACCACGTACAGCGGAATAACCGCGATGAAGCCGGCGATCATGCGGGTGGTGACCAGGAACGGCAGCGAGGGCACGCCCATCACCTCCAGGGCGTCCACCTCCTCGGAGATCCGCATCGCGCCGAGTTGGGCGGTGAACCCGCAGCCCACGGTGGCCGACAGCGCCAGCGCCGCCACCAGCGGGGATATCTCCCGGGTGTTGAAGTACGCCGAGACGAAGCCGGTGAAGGCGCTGCTGCCGATCTGGTTGAGCGCCTGGTAGCCCTGCAGTCCGACCTCGGTGCCGGTGAAGAAGGTGAGGAAGGAGATGACGCCGACGGTGCCGCCGAGCACGGCGAGCGCGCCGGTGCCGAAGCTCACCTCGGCCAGCAGCCGGATCACCTCACGCTTGTAGCGGCGTACGGTGCGCGGCGCCCAGGCGAACGAACGCAGGTAGAAGGCGAGCTGTCCGCCCAGGTCGTCGAGGAGTCGAAGCACCGGCACGTCAGCTCCCCTTCTGCGGTACGAGCTGGAAGTACATCGCGGTGACCACGAAGTTCAGCGCGAAGAGCAGCATGAAGGTGAGGACGACGCTCTGGTTGACGGCGTCGCCGACGCCCTTCGGGCCACCGCGCGCGTTCATCCCCTTGTAGCAGGCAACCAGCGCGGCGGCGGCGCCGAACAACACCGCCTTGACCTCGCCGACGAGCAGGTCAGGCAGTTGCCCGAGAGCTTGGAAGCTGGCCAGGTACGCCCCGGGCGTACCGCCCTGCATGACGACGTTGAACAGGTAGCCGCCGCTCACGCCGACCACGCTGACCAGGCCGTTGAGCAGGACGGCGACCAGCATCGAGGCGAGCACCCGGGGCACCACGAGACGCTGGATCGGGTCGATGCCCAGGACCTGCATGGCGTCCAGTTCCTCGCGGATCTTCCGGGAGCCGAGGTCGGCGCAGATCGCCGAGCCGCCCGCCCCGGCGATGATCAACGCGGTGACGATCGGCCCCGCCTCGCGGACCACCGCGAGCACCGACGCGGCCCCGGTGAACGACTGCGCGCCGAGCTGCCGGACCAGCGAGCCGAGTTGCAGCGCGATGACCGCGCCGAAGGGGATGGAGACGAGCGCGGCCGGCAGGATCGACACCGAGCTGATGAACCAGGCCTGCTGGACGAACTCGCGTACCTGCACCGGGCGGCGGAACAGGCCGCGCAACGCGTCCAGGCAGAACGCGAAGAACTCGCCGGCGCTGCGGACGACGACGACCGGCCAGCTCATCGCTCCACCTCGGACCACCCGGAGTGCGCCCACCCCGGCTCCTCGGCAAACGAATCGTGGTCGGTGTGTGCACCGTGGTCGGGGTGGCCGTCGAACGAGCCCGGGGGCGGGGTGACGCCGTTCTCCCGGCACCACTGGCCCGGTGGCCGCTCGGCGGGGCGGGGCTGCCCGTTCGAGGGCGGCAGTTGCGGCGGGATGGGCGGCAGCGGCGGCAGTTCCACCCCGGCGTCCGCCTCGGCCCGCAGCTCGTCGGCGTCCTTCTCCTCGGCCATCCCGATCGGGCCGATGCGCTGGGCGTTGAGGAACTGCCGCACCACCGGCTCGGTGCTGGACAGCAGCATCTCCCGGGGCCCGAACATGGCCAGCCGCCCGTGGTAGATCAACCCGATGTTGTCGGGCACCGTGCGGGCGGTGTTGATGTCGTGCGTGACGATCAGGAACGTCGCGCCGGTCTGCTGGTTGAGGTCGATGATGAGCTGGTTCAGGTACGCGGTGCGCACCGGGTCCAGCCCGGAGTCCGGCTCGTCGAACAGGATGATCTGCGGGTCGAGTACGAGCGCGCGGGCCAGGCCGGCCCGCTTGCGCATCCCGCCGGAGATCTCGCCGGGAAGTTTCTTCTCCGCCCCGGTCAGGCCGACCATCTCGAGCTTCTCGGCGACCACCCGCCGGACCTGGGACTCGGACTTGCGGGTGTGTTCCCGCAGTGGGAAGGCCACGTTGTCGTAGATGTTCATCGAGCCGAACAGGGCGCCGTCCTGGAACAGCACACCGAACAGCTTGCGGACCTCGTACAGGGCGCGCTCGGAGAGCCGGGGCAGGTCCTTGCCCTCGATCCAGATCGAGCCACGGTCGGGGCGCAGCAGCCCCACCAGGGTCTTGAGGAACACCGACTTGCCGGTGCCGGACGGGCCCAGCAGCACCGAGATCTCCCCAGCCGGCAGGGTCAGCGTGACATCGGACCAGACCGGCTGGCCACCGAAGGACTTGGTCAGCCCCTGTACGGCCACCTCGACGCCCATCCGCCCCTCCTCTCTCCACCTGAGACATCGCGGCGGCCGGCGGACGCGTAACAGACTTTCTTTCCGGTACGACCCCGGCACTGACGGTGAACTATGCAAATGGCCGCCGAAATCGATAACGTGCGGGCAACCGGCCGGCATTGAAGGTGTCTCACATTCCATGACCACAACGATCGAGCCAGAGCTCGTCCGTCGGGCCGCCGGAGGCGACCGAGCGGCGATGGGCGACCTGCTCACCGATCTGCATCCCCGGGTGGTGCGCTACTGCCGGGCCCGACTGGGCCGCATCGGCGGGGCGTACACCACCGCCGACGACGTCGCCCAGGAGGTGTGCCTGGCGGTGTTGCGGGCCCTACCCCGCTACAAGGAGCAGGGGAAACCCTTCTCGGCGTTCGTCTTCGCCATCGCCGCGAACAAGGTGGTCGACGCCCAGCGCGTCGCGGTGCGCGCCACGGCCGTCACGGTGACCGACACCATGCCGGAACGCCCGGACACCACACCCGGACCGGAGCAGCAGGCCATCGCCGTCGACCTGGCCCGCCAGATCTCGGTGTTGCTGGACCGACTGCCCGACGTCCAGCGGGAGATCGTCACCCTCCGGGTGGCGGTCGGCCTCACCGCGGAGGAGGTCGGGACGATCCTCGGCATGTCGGCGGCGGCCGTACGAGTGGCCCAGTCCCGGGCTCTCGCCCGGCTCCGTACGCTTGCCGGCGGACAGTTCAACGAGGTGGCAGCGTGACGGAGCACAAGACGGACGGCGGGGAGCAACCGGACCTGGCGACGGTGTCCCGCGACGACCTGTTCCTCGACTCGCTCGGCCGGGGCGAGGAGCCCACCGACGGCGACGACCTGGCGGCGATGCTGGCCTCCTGGCGCGTCGACGTGCTCGTCGACGAGGCGACCCTCGACGTCACCGGCCTCATCGACCAGCTCACCGCAGACACCGACGACCTCACCGCAGACACCGTCAACGACGGAACCGACCCGGTACACGACGCGGTGCGACCCGCCGGCCCGGTGCGCGACGTGAAGCGACCGGGCCCGGTGCGGGACGCCGGACGACCGGCTGGCCGGGCCCGGTCCGCCTGGTCGCGCCGGCTCGGGCGGCCAGCCGTACGGCTGGCCGCGGCGGCGTCCACCGTCCTGGTGCTGGCCACGGGGCTCGGGCTGGCCAGCCGGGAGTCCGGCCCGACCAGTCCCCTGTGGTCGCTGACCAAGGTGCTCTACCCGGAGCAGGCCGAGGCGCGCGGCGTCGAGCACACCATCGAACGCCTCCGCACGGCTGTCGCGGCGGGTCGGTTCGACACGGCCCGGGAACTGGCGGAACAGGCGGCGCGGGAACTGGGCCGGGTCACCGATCCCGGCACCGCCGCCCGGCTTCGCGCCGAGCTGGACGCCGTACTGCGCGACCTCGCCGCCGCCACCTCGACGCCGTCGTCGTCGCCGCCCGGCCTCGCGCCGCCGGCGCCGGCGCCCACGACGACCGGCAGATCCGCCGACCCGAGCCGCGCTCCGGATTCGGGCCCGACCACACCGGCCCCGCGGCCGTCGGGCGCACCGACCCCGTCGCCCTCGGCGACGTCACAGCCGGGCCTGCTGCCGTCGCTCCCCGGCCTGCCGCTGCCCTCGCTACCCCTGCCGCTGCCGTCGCTCCCCGGGCTGCCCCTGTCGGACGGGGACGCGCTCGGCTGAACGCCGACCCCGTACGGTAGCCCGCTGGCCGGGTCTCCCGCCGGACCGGGCGTCAGCCCCGGGCCGGTGGGAAGCCCCGGCCCGGTGCGCTGCCGCCCCGGTCCGGCACGATGCTCCGTAACCTCGCCAGCAGCTCGCTGCGGCTCGCGCAGTTCAACCGGGAGCGCATCCGGGCGACATGGTGCTCGACCGTCTTCGCGGAGATGAAGAGCTGGTCGCCGATCTGCTTGTAGGTCAGACCGGCGAGCACCAGTTCCGCCACCTCCTGCTCACGCCCGCTGAGCCGGTCCACGTCGGCCGGGCCGAACGCGTCCGCGCCGACGCCCCTGCCCGAGGCCGCGTCGGTGGCCCCCGCCGGGCGCCCGTGCAGCATCCGCGCGCACTCCAGCAGCGCCGTCATCGCCCGCCGGTCGGCCGTCCGGATCGCGGCCTGCCCGGCGAGTCGGGCCGCGTCCCAGCCGAGCCCGACGCCGTGCAGCCCCTGGGCGGCGGCCTCCACCCGGGCCTGGTCGACGACACCACGGAGCACCTCGACCCAGCTGTGCGCGGCGACCGACACGGCTGCGGCGTACCGGCTCTGGTCGGCCATCCGGGCCAGCGCGGCGACGTGGTCGTCGGCGGTCGCCGACTCCTCGGTGAGGATCGCGGCGTGCAGTCCGCTCCAGTGCAGCGGCACGGTCCACAGCGCCGGGTTCCCGAGCCGGTCCAGCAGCAGGTACGCCTCGGACAGGTACGGGCTGAGCCGTTCCAGGTCGCCGAGTCGCGCCGCCGCGATGGCGAACTCACCCAGCGGCAGCAGCGTGAACAGGTCGACGGCGTGCCGGACGATCGCCTCGACGGCGCGTTCCCAGCTTCGGCGCAGCGCCGGCAGGTCGCTCTCCCGGCGCGCGATGCCCACCTCGAGAGCGGTCGCGAACAGCAGGTCCCGCGACTCCATCGGCCCACCGTGGGCGGCCGTGGCCAGGGACTCGGCGGCCGCGGCCGTCCGGCCGCGCACCATCAGGATCCAGGCCTGCAACAGCCGGTGCCGCCGGGCCAGCAGGGGCCCGCCGGTCCGGTGCGCCATGGCCCGGTCGAGCACCCGCTCGCCGATGTCCAGCTCGCCACTCTGCGCCGCCACCAGCGCGGCGAGGGCGGCGGGGCTGTCCGGCAGCAGCACCGCCCGGCCGGTCGGTTCCAGCAGGGCGGACGCCTGCACGAAGGTGGCGAGGGCGTTGGCCGGGTTGGTGAGGCTCTCCCGGGTTCCCTCGGCCATCAACGACGTGGCGCTGGCGAGCAGGGTGGGCGGGCCGTCCGGCGGTGGGGTCGCCGCGTCGGGCTGCCCGGTCCCGATCGCGCCGATCGCCGCGAACGCCATCGACGAGGCGGAACCGGACCAGCGGTACAGCTCCACGGCCCGGCCGAGGTGCCCCCGGTGCACCAGGGCGGTGGCCGCCACGGCGGCTGCCTCGGCCCGGACCGCCGGGTCGGCCGGGTCGGCGACCAACCGGTCCGCCAGCCGGAGGGCGGAGTCGAGGTCACCGGCGAGCGCGGCGGCCCGCGCCTGCCGGCCCGCCGCCGGGCGCCCGGCGGCAGCGGCGACGGCGAGCAGCTCGGCGGCCAGGCCGGGGTCGTCCGACAGGGCTTCCTCGGCGGCCGCTTCCGCCGCCCCGGCCGGGCAGCCGCTGGTCACGCCGGCCCGGTGCAGCGCGCGCACCAGCGGCAGCAGCGGTCCGCCGCGCGCCAGTTGCAGCTCGGTCAGGCGCAGCCAGATCTCGCCGCGCTCGGCGGTGGGGCTGAGCGCGGCGACCGCGCGACGCACCAGCGGCGCGAGCCGGTCGTCCGGGCCGAGCAGTCCGGCTGCCTTCGCCGTGGCCGACAACTCGTCGATGCGGTCCGCGGCGCCGTCCAGCAGGACGCCGAGCAGGTCGGCCGGGAGGGGCACACCCGCCGCCAAGGCCAGCAGCAGTTGCCGTACGCCGGAATCCAGGTCCGCCAGCTCCGGGCCGAACCCCAGTACGGCCGCCTCGGGCACCTCCAGCCGTCCGGGGTCGTCCGGCGGGGCGGTGACCTGCTCGCGCAGGGCGCGCACCAGACGGTCCACGTCGCGCGGCACCCCACCGGTCTGCGCCTGCACGAAGTCCGCCAACGTCGACGGTTGCCGCAGTTCGGGGACGCCGGCGAGGTAGGCGGTGGTCTGCTGCCGGGTGAACGGACACAGCGGCAGCGACCGTCCGTCCCGGCCCAGCGCGTCGGACAACTCGACCAGGCTCGCCGGGCGGGGCCAGGGCCGGTAGGCCACCACCATCCGGCAGCCCTCCGCGCCGACCAGGGCACGCAGTTCGCGCAGTCGGGCCGGATTGAGCGCCTGCGCGTCGTCGACGAGCAGCACGCTGTCCTGGTCGAGTGAGATGGTGTCCGGTCCGACCGGCAGCACGCTCGCGCCGGCGTCCCGGTAGGCCCGGGCCACCTCCCGCAGCAGGGTGCTCTTGCCGTGGCCGCCGGGCCCGACCACGGTGGCCGCCAGCGGCGCGGCAGGGTCGGCGGCCACCGCGTCGAGCAGGGCCCGGCTCGGTCCGTCGAGCACGACGGGCAGCTCGCGTGGAGGGCGGAGGATGGCGGCGGTCATCGGCGGCGGTCCCGTCCCCGGCCGCGCAGGGCGGTCAGTCGGGAGGCGCTCGGCAGTTCCAGGGGCGCGATCCGCACGGGCGGGCGGGGCGGCGGTGCTGGCCGGTCGTTCTCGTGGCGCTGTGACATCCGCTCCGACCGCCGGGCCGGCTCGGGGCGGGCGGACCGGACGTCCCGGACGTCCCGGCCGCGTCCGTTCCGGGGCTCCGGCCGGTTCGGGCGCGGCGACACGATCTGGCCGGCGGCCAGGGCCGCGCCCACCGCCGAGGTGGTCTGCGGTTCGGCCTCCACCTCGACCGGTCGACCGAACCGGGCCGCCAGCAGCTCGGTGACCAGCGGGATCCGCGCACAGCCCCCGGTGAGCAGGACGCCGTCGAGGTCGGCGGGCGACCGGCCGGCGGCGTGCACCGCCTGGACGGTCAGCTCCACCGTGGCCTGCACGGCCGGTCGGATCAGCTCCTCGAACTGCGGCCGGGTCACCGGGACCCGGGCCGGCCCCTGGTGCAGTCGCAGCACCACGTCGGTCTCCGTCGCCACGGTCAGGTCGTGCCTGGCCTGGGCGCACCGGGCGGGCAGGTCGGCCGCCGCGAACCCGTCCCGCGACAGGCGGGTGGCGGCCTGCCGACCGAGTACGCCCCGGACGTGCTCGGCCAGCGCCTCGTCGAAGTCCGCGCCGCCGAGCCGGTCCGCGGTGGCCGGTAGGCCGGGCAGCTCGAAGCCGCCGTGCGCGGCCCGCTGCACCAGACCGGCCTCGAACCCGGCGCCACCCAGGCAGTACACGACCGCCGTGGCACCGGTGAACCCACGGGCGGCGTGTCCCTCGGCGGCGGTGATCGGCTGGGGCAGCAGGGTCACGTCGGTCAGGCCCATCTCCCACAGCGCCCGGTGCAGCAGGTCCCGACGGTACGGTCCCCAGCCGGCCGGATGGCTGAGCACGACGGTCTCCGGGCGCTCCTGTTCCCGCCTGGTCACCCGCTCGACCACCCACAGGACCAGCACCGCGACGAGCGCCTGCGCCGGGCACGCCTCACCGCCCACGATCAGCGGCACGTCGTCGCCGACCCGGCCGACGAAGTCCCGGGTCGTCCGGCCGTCGTCGGTGCCGAGCGGCGACACGGCCGGCTCGCCGACGGTGAACGAGCCGTCCGCCTCGACCCGCAGCACGGAGGGCACGGCCGCCGACTGCCCGTGCAACCACACCACCTCCGGCCGGGCCCAGTCGCCGCCCTGGCGCCGGGCGAGGGCGGCGACGGTGCTGGTGCGACCGAGGTCGATCCCGAGGACGTACGGCATGCGCTTCCACCTCCGCCGGGACGTGCCACGCCGGGGCGGACACGTCGGCATCGAACGACAACCCACCCTGGCTCTATCGCTCGGCATCCTCCGTTCGTATCAGGGCCCGTACATTATTGGCCCCCCACGTCCGACGGTCAGCCGCCCCTAATCCCCTAACGAACGACCCCCCAGTCCCTAGTGGCGGGGCCCGGTCGAACATGGGGCTCGTCCCCGATGTCCGGTTCGTGCGGTCGTCCCTACTGTCGCCATGGTCACCACAGACCGAAGCGACACCCTGAGGAGAACCACCGATGCCCGCCCAGACCCTGCACGACTTCGTGCTCGACCTGCTCACCAACCCCGACGCCCGGTCGGCGTTCGACCTGGACCCGGAGGGCGCGCTGCGCGAGGCCGGCCTTACCGACATCACGGCGACGGACGTGCAGGACGTGGTTCCGCTCGTGGTCGACTACGCGCCCGTCCAGGGGGTCACCTCGCTGGCGCCGCTGGGTGACCAGCTCGGCTCGGTCGTGCCGGTGACCGACCCGACCGACGTGATCGGACAGCTCCAGAACGTCACCCAGCAGGTCGCCGTCACCACGCCGGCGACGAACGTGGACGTCAACGCGGGCGTGCTCGGGGCGATCAGCGTCGACCCGGCCGGCCTCAGCGCCGGGGCGGAGCTGCCGTTCGGCCTCACCGTGGGCACTGGTCCGGCCGCCGTCGACGCGGACCTGTCGGCGACGTACGACGTGGTGAACACCCTCGACGCGGACCTCGTCGGCGGTCCGGCGGTCGACGACCTCGTCGACGACGTCACCAACCCGGTCCTCCCGCCGTCCGGCGGCACGCTCGACCCGGTCACCGGCCCCCTCGGCGGCGTGGACGGCCTGCTCGGCGGTGACCCGCTGGGCACCATCGGTGGGCTCGGTGGCCAGCTCGGCGGCGGCGGGCTCGCCCCGGACGTACCGGGCACGGTGGACAGTGTCACGGGCCAGGTCGGTGGCGTCACGGACCACGTGGGTGGGGTGGTCGACGGCGTCACCGGCACGGAGATCACCGGTGGCGTGAGCGGCGGCCTGGGTGGCAACCTGGGCGGCGTCGGCGGCGACCTGGGCGGCGGTGTCGAGATCAACGACGGCGCACCCGCCGGGGGTGGCCTGCTGGGTCTCACCGACGGGCTGCTCTGAGAGGGGGCCCAGCTACCGGGCCGGATCGCGCTCCGCGCGGTCCGGCCCGGTAGCGTTCGTATCCGGCTTCCTCTTGATAATTCCGCTGAAGTCCGCACACTTGGTGCGGTGATTGCGCCAATGTGGCTCGATGTGCTTGACGACATCGCCCGGACGTGTGCCGCCCACGACCGCGGCGACCTGCTCCACTGGCTGCGGCAGCGACGCGCCCAACTCCTCGACCCGACCCTGCGGGTCCTGGTCATCGGGGAGCCGAAGCAGGGCAAGAGTCAGCTCGTCAACGCCCTCGTCAACGCACCTGCCTGCCCGGTCGGCGACGGCCGCACCACCACGTTGCCGACCGTCGTCCAGCACGCCGAGGCCCCCACCGCCGCCCTGGTCCGTACGCCCCTGCCGGCGGCGGGCCGGCCCGCCGGCCCCGCCGCGCTGCCCGCCGCCCGGACCCCGATACCGATCGCCCAGGTCGCGGCCGAGATCGCTGGACGGGCACCCGGCCATCCCGCCACCGAGGCCCTGCACGTCGAGATCGGGCTGCCCCGAGGGCTGCTCGGCACCGGTCTGGTACTGGTCGACACGCCGGGCACCGACGAGGTGGACACGGTCCGGGGCGCCGTCGCGACGGCCGCGCTCGCCCGCGCCGACACGGTGCTGGTGGTCTCGGACTCGACCCGGGAACTCTCCGTCGGCGAGCTGAACCTCCTACTGCACGTCGTACGGTCGCATCCGAACGTGGCGGTCGTGCAGACCAAGACCGACCTGGTGGCGCACTGGCGGACGGTGGCGGACCGCAACCGGCAGCACCTCGCCAGCGCCGGCATCCCGGCGCCGCTGATCCCGGTCTCCGCGCTGCTGCGGCTGCGGGCCGCCGGCACCGACGACCGGGCACTCAACGCCGAGTCGGGCTTCCCCTCGCTGATCGCGCGGCTCGTCCGCGACCACCGGGACAAGTCCGACCGCCTCGCGCGTACGTCGGTGACGCTGGTCGCCCAGACGGTGATCGAGCAACTGGCCGCCCCGCTCCGCGCCGAGCTGTCCAGTCAGGACTCCCCCGAGCGGAGCGGTCCGATCGCCCGGCTGCACGCGGCGCAGCGCGAGGTCGACGAGCTGCGCCGGTGTACGACCCGGTGGCAGAACACGCTCTCCGACGAGATGGCGAGCCTGCTCTCCGACATCGAGTACGACCTGCGTGACCGGACCCGCACGATTCTGCGCGAGGTCGACGAGGCGTTCGACCGGGCCGATCCGCTGGTCGGCTGGGAGACCTTCCAGGAGTGGTTGGACGACACCCTCGTCGAGGCGGCCGAGGCGAACCACCAGTGGTTCGCCCAGCGGTGCGAGTGGGTCGCGGCGCAGGTGGCGGGTCACTTCACCCGGTACGGCTACGACCTCCCACCACAGTGGCCGGTGCCCGCCCCGGACGACGCCCTGGACCGGCTGCCGGTGCTGGAGCGCCCGACCACCGACCGCTTCACGGTCAGCCAGAAGGTGATCAGTGGCATGCGCGGCTCCTACGGTGGACTGCTGATGTTCGGCCTGGCGATGACGCTGGCCGGGATGCCGATGATCAACCCGGTGTCGATCGGGGCGGGCGTGGTCTTCGCGGGCAAGAGCATCCGGGACGAGGGCAAGACCCTGCTGCGTCGGCGCCAGGCGACGGTCAAGACGGCCGTCCAGCGGCATGTCGACGACTTCTTCATCCGGATGAGCAAGGACTACCGGGACACCGCCCGCCAGGTGCAACGGGTGGTCCGGGACCATTTCACCGGGCTCACCGAGGAACTCCAGGAGGCGATCGTCCACTCGTTCCGTAGCGCCAAGCAGGCGGCGGACGCCGACGCCGCCCTCCGCGAGCAGCGGCAGGTCGAGATCCAACAGCGGATGCGGCGGCTCGCCGCCCTCTACGAGCAGGCGCAGGGGCTCACCTCGGCCCGGCCGGTGTCGCTGGAGCCCCAGCCGTGAGCCCGGTCCCCCGCCTCGACGAGGCGGTCTACGAACTGTTGCGCGACGCCCTGGACCACTTCCGGGACGACCCCCGTACCGTCGGCCTGCTCCGGCACCAGCTCGACCGGCTGGAGGCGCCGCTGCACATCGCGATCGCCGGCGCCTGGCAGTCGGGCAAGTCGACCATGCTCAACGCGATCATGGGCGAGGAGGTCGCGCCGGTCGAGGTACCGGATGGCGGCTCCGTCTTCACCTGGTACGCGGACGCCCCGCACCCCCGCGCCACGGCGTACTCGTCGGACGGGCCGCCCCAGGAACTCGCCATCACCAGGTCGGCCACCGGAATGCACGTCGACCTCGTCGGATGGCGTCCGGGCGAGGTCAACGACATCATGGTGCAGTGGCCGACCCGCGCGCTACGCCAGGCCACCCTGATCGACACGCCCCCGGTCACTCCTCCCGGCCCGGAGGGCCGGACCCCGGTCGTCGACCGGATCCTGCGGGACGCGGACGCGGTGCTGTACCTGACCCGGGACGGACGCGACAGCGACCTGCAGAGCCTCCAGGCCACCCGGACGAGCATGGTGGACCAGGCCACGCCGATCCACGTACTCCTGGTGCTCTCCCGGGCCGACGAACTCAACGGCGGCCGCGTCGACGCGCTGGTGACCGCCCGCCAGCTCGCCCGCCGGCTCCGCCGGGACCCGCGGATCGACGCGCTCTGCGTCAACGTGGTCGCGCTGAGCGGCCTGGTCGGCCTGGCCGGCCGGGTGATGGGCGAGGCCGACTTCGCCGCCCTGGCGACGCTGGCCGCCACGCCCCGCGCGGAACTGGAGCAGGCGCTGCTCTCGGCGGACCGGTTCCTCGCCGGCACGCCCCAGACGGGGCTCGACGCCGGGACCCGCGCGGCGCTGCTGGACCGGTTCGGGATCTTCGGGATACGGCTGGCCACCAGCCTGATCCGCACCGGTCACGACAGCCGGGTCCGGCTCTCCGGCGAGTTGATCCGCCGCAGCGGTTTCACCGAGCTGCGGGAAGCCGTCAGCCGGTGCTTCGTCGACCGGTGCGACGTGCTGAAGGCGCGCTCCGCGCTGGCGGCCCTGGAGCCCCTGCTGCGGGCCCAGCCCCGACCCGGCACCGGCGGGCTGCTCGCCCGGATCGAGCACCTGCTGGCCAGCACGCACGACTTCCGGGAGCTGCGACTGCTGGCATCGCTGCAGGCCGGCACCGCCGAGGTCGACGCCGACCTCCTCCCGGAGGCCCAGCGCCTGCTGGGCGGCAACGGCACGGTCCTGGCCGCGCGGCTGGGTGTCGAGCACGGCACCGCACCGGACCGGTTGTGGCGCCTGGCCTTCGAGGCGCTGCGCCAGTGGCAGGGCCGGGCCGACGACCCGCGGCTGCCCCTGCCACGGCGACGGGCGGCGCGGGTGGTGGTGCGCAGCTGCGAGGGGATGGTGGCCACGCTGAACGCCCACTGAACCCTGCGGGGAAATCACCGGACCGATTGACTATCGATAGGATGCAAGCGATAGTCGATGCATGTTGGCCGAGCATCGAGCGGTAGCCCCGCTCAGAGTCTTCCTCCTGCTGCTGTTCGGGATCCTGGTCGTGCTCCAGACCTTCTCCCTGCCCGGACAGTTCGCGCACCTGGCCCGGGAGTCCCCGGAGCTCGCCCACCTCCGGTGGCCGATGACCGCCATCTCGGTGTTCTGGGTGCTGTGTGTCCAGGTGGTGATCGTGTGCACCTGGAAGCTGCTCACCCTGGTCAGGAACGACCGCATCTTCAGCGACGCGTCCCTGGTCTGGGTGGACGCCATCGTGTGGGCGATCGTCGCCGCCTGGGCGGTGCTGCTGGGCGTGTTCCTCTACGTCGGCGTCCACGCGTCCGACCCGGGACTGCCGCTCCTGCTGTTCCTGTTGCTGGTGGGCGTCGCCGCGCTGGGACTCCTGATGATCGTGATGCGCGCGCTACTGCGGCAGGCCACGACGCTGCGGACCGACATGGAAGCGGTGATCTGATGCCCATCGTCGTCCGCATCGACGTCGAGCTGGCCAAACGCAAGATGAGCGTCGGCGAGTTCGCCGAACGCGTCGGGCTCACGCCGGCGAACGTGGCGGTGCTGAAGAACGGCCGCGCCAAGGCGGTCCGGTTCAGCACCCTGGAGGCCATGTGCCGGGTGCTCGACTGTCAGCCCGGTGACCTGCTCGAATGGGTCGACGAGTGACCCTGACCACCACCGAACGCTCGATCGACGCCCGCGCCCACGCGATCCTGGCCCGGCTCCCCCGGCACGGGCCAGCCGCCTGGCTGACCGAGTTCGTGGCGTTCGGGCTGAAACAGGCGTGGGCGTGCGTCTTCGGCGGGGCGATGCTGGCGGTCATCTTCGCGGCGCACCTGGCGTACCCGGACGACGCCGTGCTCGCCCGCAACGACTTCCTGACCCTCACCGCGGTGGCCATCCAGATCGCGATGGTGGCCGGGCGGCTGGAAACCCTCCGTGAGCTGCGGGTGGTGATCCTGTTCCACGTGGTCGGCACGGTGATGGAGGTGTTCAAGACCCACGTCGGATCGTGGACCTACGAGCCGGACGGCGTGCTGCGGATCGGTGCCGTGCCCCTGTTCAGCGGCTTCATGTACGCGGCGGTCGGCTCGTACATGGTCCGGGTCAACCGGCTGTTCGACCTGCGCTTCGCCCGCTACCCGAAACGCTGGGTCACGGCTGTCCTGGCCGCCGCGATCTATGTCAACTTCTTCACCAACCACTACGTTTACGACATCCGCTGGCTGCTCGTCGCCATCGTCGCGCTGGTGTTCGGCCGCTGTGTCATGCAGTTCCGCATCCTCCGGTTCCGGTGGCGCATGCCGCTGCTGCTCGCCTTCCTCCTCGTCGCCTTCTTCATCTGGCTCGCGGAGAACATCGCCACCTGGTCGAACGCCTGGCTCTACCCCAGCCAGGTGGGCGGTTGGCACCTCGTCTCGCCGGCGAAGCTCGCGTCGTGGTTCCTTCTCATGATCATCTCGGTCGTGCTGGTCACCTGGATCTCGCCGCCCCAGCCGCCCGACGACCCACCGCCGGCCGCAGAACCGGACGCCGCCGTGGTCGGTGCCACCCGGCCCGAGGGGCCGAGCGGGCCGTAGCCGGGGAACCCGTACGCTGGGTCACGATGACCCGCAGGATCCTGGGCTTGCCATTACGCAGCGTCGTCTTCGACCTGGCCGTCGTCGGCGCGGTGGCGCTCCTCGCGCTCGCCGCCGCGACCACGCAGGCCGGCGGCTGGGCGGCGGCCGTCGTCGGCCTGGTGATGGCGGCGGCCCTGGTGTGGCGGCGGCGCCGGCCGGTGGCGGTCACCGTCGTGGTGGCGGCGCTGGCGATCACCCAGGTCGCGTTCGGCTGGGGCGCGCTGCCGTACGACCTGGCGGTGCTGGTCGCCCTGTACAGCGTGGTCAAGTACGCCGAACAGCTGCGCGCCGGGATCGTCGCCGGAGTCGTCGCCGCGATCGGGGTGGTCCTCGCCGCCGTGCAGACCCCGTCGCAGGTCGAGTGGTACTTCCCGGCCATCTACTACGGGCTGGTGACCGGGGCGGTGTGGCTGGCGGCGCTGAACGTGCGCACCCGCCGGCTGTACGTGCTCAGCCTGGAGGAGCGGGCGGCGACCCTGGAGCGGGAACGGGAGGCTGAGGCGCGGGCAGCGGTGGCCGAGGAACGCACCCGGATCGCCCGTGAGCTGCACGACGTGGTGGCGCACAGCATGGCCGTCATGATCGTCCAGGCGGACGGGGCCCGGTACATGATCGACCAGAGTCCGGAGACCGCCCGCAACGCCGTCCGGATCGTGGCGGACACCGGCCGGCAGGCCCTCGATGACATGCGCCGCCTGGTGGGCGTCCTGCGCGAGCCGAGCCCGGCCGAGCCCGGACCCGGCGATCCAGCCAATCCGGACGCCGGGACCTTGGTCGACCGCGCGGATGGCACCGGCGAGCGTGCCGCCGGGGGCGCCCCGCCACCGACTGCGGGACTGGTCGCCGAGCCGGTGCACCGGCGGCCCTCGGTGGGCGAACTGCCCGCCCTGCTGGACCGGTTCCGCGCCGCCGGGCTGCGCGTGCGGTACACCGTCGACGGCCCGCCCGGAACGCTGCCGCAGGCCCTGGATCTGACCGTGTACCGGCTGGTGCAGGAGGCGCTGACCAACACGCTCAAGCACGCCGGCGTCGGTGCCGTCGTCGAGGTCACCCTGGAACACGTCGCCGACGCCGTCGTGCTCGGCGTGGTCGACGACGGGCAGGGCCGTCCGGCGGTCACCCCGGCGCCATCCGGCGGGCACGGCCTGGTCGGCATGCGCGAGCGGGTGTCGGTGTACGACGGCAGCCTGATCGCCGGGCCCCGGCTGGCCGGCGGGTGGCAGGTACGGGCGCGGCTGCCACTGCCGTCGGCCCCCACGACGGAGGTGATCGCGGCGTGACGGTCCGGGTGGTGATCGTGGACGACCAGGCGCTGGTCCGCGCCGGGTTCCGGATGGTGCTGGGCTCCCAGCCCGACCTGGCGGTGGTCGGCGAGGCGATCGACGGTGCGGACGCGCTGCGGGTGCTGTCCCGGGTCGAGGCGGACGTGGTGGTGATGGACATCCGGATGCCGACCATGGACGGGGTGGAGGCCACCCGGCGGCTCTGCGCCGACCGCCCGACCGGGTCGCCCCGGGTGCTGGTGTTGACGACCTTCGACACCGAGGCCGACGCGTTCGCCGCGCTGCGCGCCGGGGCCAGCGGCTTCCTGCTCAAGAACGTCCCGCCGGAGGAACTGCTCGCCGCGATCCGGGTGGTGGCCCGGGGCGACTCGGTGGTCGCCCCGTCGATCACCCGGCGGCTGCTCGACCGGTTCGCCGGGCAGCTCGGCACCGGCCCCACCGAGGACCCCCGGCTGGCCCAGCTCACCGAGCGGGAACGGGAGGTCCTGCTGTTGGTGGCGCAGGGCCTGTCCAACGCGGAGATCGCCGCCCGGGTGCACGTGGCCGAGGCGACGGTGAAGACGCACGTCGGCCGGATCCTGGCCAAGCTCCAGCTCCGCGACCGGGTGCAGGCGGTGGTGCTGGCGTACGAGAGTGGCCTGGTCACCCCCGGCGGCTGACCCGGCGTACGACCTGAGGCGTACGGGGCCGCGCGGCGTGGGCGACCCGGGGTGGACGGGAGTCGAGCGTACGGGTTGATCTCGGTGGACCGGTGCCGGCCATAGCGTCGGAGACGTCCGAGACCTTCCATCTGTACGGGGAGCAGCACGTGTCCGTCGCACCACCCGTCCACGCCGTCGCCGGGGTGGCCGTCACCGCCCGGGGCCTGACCAAGCGGTACGGCACCGGCCAGGCCGCCGTCGTCGCCCTCGACGGCGTCGACGTCGACTTCACCGCCGGCCGGTTCACCGCGATCATGGGGCCGTCCGGTTCCGGCAAGTCGACGCTGATGCACTGCCTGGCCGGCCTGGACCGGGCCACCGCCGGGTCGGTGCGCATCGGCGACGCCGAGCTGGCCCAGCTGGACGACCGTCGGCTCACCCTGCTGCGCCGGGACCGGGTCGGCTTCGTGTTCCAGAAGTTCAACCTGCTGCCGGCGCTCACCGCCGAGGAGAACATCGTGCTGCCGCTGGCCATCGCCGGCCGGCGCCCCGACCCGGCGTGGCTGCGGCAGGTGGTCGCGGCGGTCGGGTTGACCGAGCGGCTGCGGCACCGTCCGGCCGAGCTCTCCGGCGGCCAGCAGCAGCGGGTCGCGGTGGCCCGGGCCCTGGTCACGAAGCCGTGGGTGATCTTCGCCGACGAGCCCACCGGCAACCTGGACTCCCGGGCCAGCGCGGAGGTGCTGCGGCTGCTCCGCGAGGCGGTGGACACCCTCGGGCAGACGGTGGTGATGGTGACCCACGACCCGGTCGCCGCCGCCCATGCCGACCGGGTGGTCTTCCTCGCCGACGGCCGGCTGGTGCGGGAGTTGACCGCGCCGACCCCGGAACGGGTTCTCGACACGCTGGCCCACCTCGACCCGGCCACCGCCGGCGACGCGCGGGGGTGGTGACGTGTTCCGCCTGACCCTGCGCTCACTGCGCGCCGAGGCACTGCGGATGCTGCTCTCCGCGCTGGCCGTGGTGCTCGGCGTGGCCTTCGTCGCTGGCACGTTGATCTTCATCGACGGTATGCGCGCCGGCACGTACGAGCGGGCCGGCACCTTCGACCGGCACACCGACGTCGGCGTCTACGCCGAGCAGGACCCCATCCCGGCCGCCCTGGTCGACAAGGTGCGCGCGGTCGACGGGGTACGCGCCGCCGAGGGCGAACTGACCGGCACCGCCGGGGTGGTCGGCGCCGACGGCCGCCCGGTGCTCGGCTTCGGCTTCCTCGCCGCCGTCCCCACCACTCCGGCCCTCCAGTCGTACGACGTGGTGGCCGGTCGGCTGCCGGCCCGCCCCGGTGAGGTGGTGCTGGACGAGGGCACCGTGACCGAGGAGGGGTTCGCCCTCGGCACGCCGGTACGAATCGGCGGCGCCAGTGGGGCGGCCCGCCCGTACACGCTGGTCGGCACGGTCGACGTGGCCGACACGACCCGGGACGTCGGTGGGCCGTTCATCGGTCTGGTCGGCGTCGACGCGCTCGCCGTCAGCGGCGAGCGCGGGTACGGCCGGATCATGGTGGCGGCCGAACCGGGCGTGCCGGCCAGTGACCTGGCCGACCGGGTCGCCGAGGTGGCCGGCACCGGCAGCACGGTGCGCACCCGGGAGCAGATCCTCGACGCCGCCGTCACCGACGCGGTCCGCGACCTGCGCCAGTTCAACCTGGTGCTGCTGACCTTCGCCGGGGTGGCGGTGGTGGTGGCCGCGTTCGTCATCGCCAACACCTTCACCATCGTGCTCGCCCAGCGCACCCGCCGGACCGCGCTGCTGCGCCTGGTCGGCGCCACCCGGGGCCAGGTGTTCCGGGCCACCCTGCTGGAGTCGGCGCTGGTCGGGTTGGCCGCGTCGGCGCTCGGTGTGTTGGCCGGCGCCGGCCTGGCGGCGGGGATGACCGCGGTGCTGGCCGCGCTGGACGTGCCACTGGCCGGCACCCTCACGGTGACTGCGACGACGGTGCTGGGCTGTCTGCTCGCCGGGACCGTGCTCACCGTCGGTGCGGCCTGCGTGCCGGCCTGGCAGGGCACCCGGGTCGCCCCGGTGGCCGCGTTGACCGACGCCGCCGTGCAGGTGACCCGCCGCGCCGGGCGGGTACGCCTGACCGCCGGCGCGCTGGTCCTCGGTGCCGGGGTCGCCGCGCTGGTCGGGGCCGCCTCGGTCGGGCAGCTCCTGCTGGTCGCCCTCGGTGGCGTGCTGAGCTTCCTGGGCATCGTCCTGTTCGGTCCGGTGCTGGTACCGGCACTGGTCCGGGTCATCGGCGCCCCTGCCCGGCGGGTCTTCGGCACCACCGCCGCCCTGGCGGTGGCCAACGCGGTCCGCAATCCCCGGCGGGTGGCCGCCACGGCGACCGCCCTGGTCATCGGGATCGGTCTGGTGACGTCGTTCGTGGTCGGCGCGCAGAGCACCAAGACGGCCATCGAACGCAGCGTGGACGCCCAGGTCGGGGTGGACTTCCTGGTCACCGGGATCGGTGGGGACCTGCCCGCCGGAGTGGTCGACGAGCTGACCGGCCGCCCCGAGTTGGGGTTGGTGCACGAGCAGCGCAGCGAGGTGACCGACGGCGTCGAGTTCCGGGCCGCCCACCCCGCGCTGGTCGGCCGCACCCTGACCGGGGTGGACTCCGGGCGGGTCGACCGGCTTGGGCCGGGTCGGGTGCTGGTGCACCGCGAGCTGGCCCGGGAGCGGAGCTGGTCGACCGGCGACCGGGTCACCCTGGGCGGCCGGTCGTTCGAGGTGGCCGCCGTGGTCGCCGCCGACCCGTCCAACACAGACGGGCCGGTGCCGGCCGGGCACGTGGTCGAGGTGAGCGCCGCCGACTTCACCGGGTTGTTCCCCGCCGTCCGGGGCTACCTGGCCGAGGTCGATCCGGCCGACGGGGTGGCCGCGTCCGCCGCGCGGGACGCGGTCGAGTCGGTGCTGGCCCGGTACCCGACGGTGAACCTGATGGACCAGGCGGCGTACAAGCGGATGCTCACCGGCACGGTGGACATGCTGCTCGCGTTCGTGATCGCCCTGCTCGGGCTGGCCGTGGTGATCGCCCTGGTCGGGGTGGCCAACACGCTGAGCCTGTCGGTGGTGGAACGCACCCGGGAGAACGCGGTGCTACGGGCCGTGGGGCTGACCCGGGGCCGGATGCGCGCCATGCTCGCCGCCGAGGCGGTGCTCACCGCCCTGGTCGGCGCGGTGCTCGGGGTGGCCCTGGGCGTCGGGGTGAGCGCGGGGGCGATGGCCTTCCTCGCCGAACTGGGCGGCGAGTTCACCCTGGTGCTGCCGTGGGGGCAGCTCGGCGGCATCCTCGCCGTCGCGGTGCTGGCCGCGCTGGCCGCGTCCGTGCTGCCGGCCCGACGGGCGTTGTCCCGGCCGGTGGTGGAGGCGCTCGGCGTCGAGTGAGCACGCGGGGCGTCGGGGGCCGGGCGGCCTCCGACGCCCGCAAAGCCGATCGACCAGCCTTTCGAGCAGGGCGACCGCCGGCGCGCGTTGACTCAGTTGCCGATCCAGACCGAACGCTGCTTTTCCTGGTCGCGGGTGACGACGTCGGCCCTTCCCCAGCGTCCGGGGATGCCGTACAGGTCGATCTGGCCGATCCGATCGGGCAGGACGGGGTCGGAGGTCAGCCGCTCGCCGTCCGGTTCGAGGCCGAGCATCGTACGGAGGAACAGCAGGGGCGCCCCGGCCGACCAGGCCTGCGGACTGCACGCGGTCGGGTACTGGACCGGGTACCGGGTGAGTTCCCGGTCGTAGCCTGCGAACGCCTCTGGCAGGCGTCCCTGGAAGTAGCGTGACGCGTCCAGGATCGCCTTCGCGACGAGGTTCGCCTCCCGTCGGAAGCCGTAGCGGCACAACCCCCAGGCGATGATCGAGTTGTCGAACGGCCACACCGTGCCGACGTGGTAACCGATGGGGTTGTACCGTTCCGCGCTCCGGGCGAGGGTGCGGATCCCCCAACCGGAGAACAGGTCGGGGCCGAGGAGGTGCTCGACGACCCGGCCGGCCCGGTCCGGTTCGACGATGCCGCTCCACAGCAGGTGGCCGACGTTCGAGGAGAGCGCGTCGACCGGCCGGCCGTCGGGGTCGAGGGCAAGCGCGTAGTACTCGCCATCGCCGACCCAGAAGTCCCGGCTGAAGCGCCGTTTCAGGTCGTCCGCCTGCCGATCGAGTTCGTCGGCGTACGCCGGATCGTTCCAGAACTCTCGGGCGAGGCGGGCGGCGCGCCGCTTGGCGTCGTAGGCGTAACCCTGGATCTCGCAAATGGCTCGGGGGGTCTCCGGTATCCGCCCGTCACGGTAGGAGATGGAGTCCCAGGAGTCCTTCCAGCAGTGGTTGTCCAGGCCGTTGACGGTGTTCCGCCGTTCGTACCAGACGTAGCCGTTGCCCACCAGGTCGGCGTAGGTGTCCAGCCATTTCAGGGCCAACCGTGCCTCGAACTCGAAGTTTCGCACCATTCCGCTGTCGCCGGTTCTCCCGCTCGTAGCAGAAGTGCAGCAGGTCGTCCCGGATGTAGGTGTTCACCCGCCCGATCTTCGGCTTCACGTCCTTGATCTCGAAGAGGTCCGCGAAGTCGCAGGCGACCTCCAGCGAGACCGTCAGATCCGCCGGTTCTCTGCCGTGATTGAAGATCGTCAGGTTCTCGGCGAAACTGCCACCGAGCATGCGGTGCCGAATGACGGACAGTTTCGCGTCGATGTAGTGGGTGGGCGAACCGGGCACGAGAAAGAAGCGGGACTCGAAATACTGTAGGTCGTCCTTCGACAGCGCATTCAACGGCTCACCGTTGATGGTCAACCGCCAGGTCGAGAGAAAGCGGGTGTCGTACGAGAAGAATCCGGTCGGAAAGGTCTTCGAGGGGTGGATGTCGCCATTTCCGTCACTCACGACGAAATCGATGCCGTCCAGGCTGCTGACGTATCCGTTCATCCCGGCCCCCCGTCGGTGATGTTTATCCCGGGCGGGTCGTGCATGCGCGCCATCCCGGTGAGCATCTTCCGGAGGTGCGCCAGGCTGGTGACGTCGCCATCGTTGGTGATCTCGTTGCGCACCAGCGCCGCGAAGAGGTTCGCCCTACCGAGGACGAGCCGATCGAAGAACTGTCTACTGGTCCGCACCACAGCGTCCGCCGCACGGCACTCTTCCACCACCCGGATGCTCCCGCGATCGATGGACATGAACCAGTGGGTGGTCCGACCGTCGTCGTGTTCCAGATCGATCCGGAGGGTCGTCGTTATGTCGTCCGGAAGCATGACCGGGTGCTCCTGGCTCACGTGCCGGAAGAATTCGGCGGTGGGATCCGACGGCGGTTCTTCCTCGTCCGGCCACGCTCGCTCCTGCACGTTCGTCCCGCCGTCTCCGTGTGGCTCGACACCCGAGTCCCTGAGTTAGGCAGGCTGTACCGTCGGTAACCATCACCCTGAGGGGAAACGCAAGGTCCCGTGGCAACCGGCAGGACCTCCGCACCCCCGGGAACAGCACGAGGGCTCCTTCCCGTCCGGGAAGGAGCCCTCGTGCGTGTGTCACTTGGTCCTGTCGCGACTTGGCCCGGCCGTCACTCGGTCCTGTCGTGACTTGGTCTTATCGTGACTTGGTCTTATCGTGACTTGGCCCTGTCGTGACTCGGTGCTGTCGTCACTTGGTCCAGAGTTCGGCGACCAGGTCAGCGGCCTGCTTCTCCCACTGCGCGTAGTGGTCGGGGTACGCCGACACCTGCACCGTCTGCGCGGCCTCAGTGAGCGGCATGTCCTCCCAGCCGTCCACACCCTTCAACCCGTTCAAAAACGCGGTCGTCGCGTACTCCGGGTCGGTGATCTGCTCCACCGTGCCCCACCCACTCGACGGACGCTGCTGGAACAGACCCTGCGAGTCATGGTCGTTGCGGTCACCCAGATGACCCAGGTTCTCCAACTTCGACTCCTGCAAGCTCGTCGCGATCGCCACCACAGCGGCCCGCTCGTCCATCCCGGCCTTCTTCGTCGCCTCGACGATCGCCTTCGCGTTGTCCTTCTGCTCACCGTTCAGCGGAATCGCCGACTGCCCACCAGGCACACCGTTGGGCAGCAACTTGTCCATCGACACCTGCTTGCCACTGTCCGCCGACACCTGCTGCGTCGCCGCCACCGGCTTCGTCGTCACTGCCGGAGTCACGTCCTGCGACAGACCCGAACCAGCCGCCATACCCACCACAGCGGTCAGACCGGCAATGGACAGCACACCACGCTCGATAAGCTTGTTCATGATCAAAGCTCCGTTCGGGGGTCGACGCACCACAGCCGGCCATCTCGGCAGATACCGGACAAGCGCGTAAGCACCACACGTAAGGGCGCTCTGAGAAAGATCCAGGGGGATACTCACCGCACCAGACGAGGGGGATCGGGGGATCCGCCAGGCCCGCCACACAGGGGGCCACTGCATCGGCGCGGACAAGGTATAACGACCAACCGGCCGCCCCCATTCCCCGGGGGCCCGGCCCACCCGCCCACTCACCAGGGGCGGGGTCACAGCCGCACGGGGGATACAACCACCCCACCCCCGCCGCCATTCCCACCGGCCGCCCGCCCCGTCCGCCGCCGACCGGCCCCGTCCGCCGACGCGCCCGCCGGACGCCGGACCGTCCGCCGCCGGCCCGTCCCTCGGCCCGGCCCTCAATTTGCGGCATGTCGGGGTCTCCACGGCCCGGGTGACCCCAACTTGCCGCAACCGGAGTCGATCAAGCAGCCGGCCCCAGCTGATCGACTCCGTTTCGGCGAAATGGGGCTGCCAAGAACGCCAGACACCGCCGTTTCGGCGTAATGGAGTGGATCAAGCAGCCGGCCCGGCAACGGCTCCCGGCCGACACCCACCCTGACGCCACTGCCACAGCAACCGTCGCGCCTCGGCGGTGCCCAACAACTCCAGGCCCCGAACCGCCCCCACCGCCATTCCCCCCACCAGGCCGCCGCCTCGCTGGCAGGGTCGACCCAGGGGCCGTGGCAGACCAATAACGGGGACAGCGGTGACGTCCGCCCGGACGAGGCAGTCGCTGAGGTTGGTCTCGCGCCCGGATTTGGCGGTGTGTCCGTCACTCGGTGTGTTACGACTGCCTCAGGCAGCGGGGGGTCTGGTGGTCATGTGGAGACGTAGGGTTGCCGAGCCGCTGCCCGCGCAGGCTCACGCGACGCGAGTGACGTTCCTCGAGCTCTTCTTCGACCTGGTGTTCGTGTTCGCGTTGACGCGGATCGTCGCCCGGGCGTTCGAGGACCTTGTGGTCGAGCCGGGGGGCAGCATGTGGTCACGGGCGCTGCCTGGGGCCGGGAAGACCCTCCTGCTGCTGTTGGCCCTGTACGCGCTGTGGCAGGGCACCGCCTGGACGACCAGCCGCTACGACCCGGAGTCGAACGCCATCCAGGCGGTGGTCGCCGTCGCACTCGGGGCCGGGCTGGTGATGGGAGTGGCCGTTCCGCAGGCGTTCCACGGCTACGCCGAAGCGTTCGCGATGGCCTACGTCATCGGCCAGGTCGCCCGGCCCCTGGTGCTCCGGCTCTCGCTCCGCGAGCAGGGGCGACGACTGCTGAAATGGCGGATGTTGGTCACGTACGGCGTCATCGGCGCGTTGTGGATCGTCGGGGCGTTCGTCGACGGGCGTACGTTGATCACGCTGTGGGCGCTCGCGCTCGCGATCGAGTACGCGGCCGAACGGTACGGGTGGCCCGTACCCGGGCTGGGACGCTCCGCGACCGCCCGGTGGGACATCGCCGCGGAACACCTCGCCGAGCGGTACCAACAGTTCTTCCTCATCGCCCTGGGCGAGACGATCCTGGTGATCGGCGTGTCCTACAGCACCGGCCCCTTCAATCTGGAGCACACCCTCGCCTTCGCGACCGCCGCGATCACCTCGGCCCTGCTCTGGCGCGTCTACTACCACCGCGCCGGGCGGATCCTCCCCGAGGCCATCGCCCACTCGAACAAGCCGTCGGCCATCGGCAGGTCCGCCGCCACCACCCATCTCGTCATGATCATCGGAGTGGTGACCACCGCCCTCGGCTACGAGATCACCATCCAACACCCCGTCGGCCACGCCCCGGCGACCTGGATCGCACCCGTCCTGCTCGGTCCGGCTCTGTTCATCGCCGGGCGCGCCCGCTTCGAATACGAGGTCTTCGGCCGGGTCTCCCCAGCCCGCCTGGTGACCCTCGCGGCGCTCATCCTGCCCTACCCGCTGCTCACGTTCGCACCGCCCGTCGCCGCGTCGGGGCTCGCCGCCGCGGTGCTGCTCGCCGCCGCGGTGGCCGATGCCCGACGCGCACACGGCCGGCCACCGGAGCCCGCCAGACCACCCTTCTGATCCGGCTTCACGTCATACGTGCGCCCGCCATCCGGGACGCCGGACCGGGTCGACCCCACTCTCGCGTACGTCAATGTCGTGGACGAATCCCCGGCGCCCGACCCACCGACCGGGCCATCGACCGACGTTTCCCCCACCTGAACTCCGGAAACGGGACGGCCGCGACATCGGGCACCCAGAGCATGAAGGTTGCTGTCAGGTAACGCAGAGGTGTCCGGAGCATTTTTTCAAGGGAAACCGTTGGTAGGGTGCGGCGGTGCCTCCCCCTACGGTCGTCGAAGACGCCGGGACCACGGCGGCCGCGACCGCCGGCGCCCCCACGCCCGGCCGGCCACGTGGCGAGCGTGGCCTGTCCTGGTTGCTGCTCCTGCCATCGGTCGCGGTCTTCGCCCTGTTCATCTTCTGGCCGCTCGGACGGACCTTCTACCTGTCCACCCACGGCAATGACATCTTCGGCGCACCGAGCGCCTACGTCGGCTTCGCCCACTACACGGAAATGCTGTCCGGCGAATTCCTCGGGGTGCTCGGCACCACCGCGATGTTCACCCTGATCAGCGTCCTACCGGCGGTGCTCGGCGCGCTGGTGGTGGTGCTGCTGCTGGAGTCGCGCATCCGGGGCGTACGGGCGTTGCGCACCGCCTTCGCGCTGCCGTTCGCGTTCTCGGTGGCCACCGCCTCCGTGGTGTTCGCGGTGATCTACAACCCGGCCATCGGCATCGCCAACGGGATGCTCGGCGCGGTCGGCGTCGACCGGGTCAACTGGCTCACCGACCCCTCCATCGCCCTGCCCGCCGTCGGCCTCGCCACGGTCTGGATGAACCTCGGGTACAACGTGCTGGTGCTCTCCGCCGGCGTGGCGGCCATCCCGCAGGAGGTCGTCGAGGCGGCCCGGCTCGACGGCGCGACCGGCTGGCGGCTCGCCACCAGCGTCACCATCCCGCTGCTCTCCCCGCAACTGTTCTTCCTCGTCGTGGTCTCCACGATCCACGCGCTGCAGAGCTTCGGCCAGATCCACATCCTCACCAAGGGCGGGCCGGACGACGCCACCACCACCCTGGTCTACTCCATCTACGAGGAGGCGTTCGCGTTCGGCTCCGCCGACTTCGGTGCGGCGAGCGCCCAGGCGGTCGTGCTGCTGCTGATCATGCTGATCTGCACGGCCATCCAGTTCGGCGTCCTGGAACGGCGGGTGCACTACCGATGAGCCGACGTATTTCGCCCGGCCGGATCGCCGTCTACGTCGTCCTCGGACTGGCGCTCGTCCCGGTGCTGTTCCCGGTCTACTACGCGTTCGCCGGTGCCGTGATGGGCCCCGGCGACCTGGCCACCTATCCCCCGGCGCTGGTGCCGCACGCCCTGCACTGGCAGAACTTCGGCGACGTGTTCGACGCCGTGCCCCTGGGCCGGTTCTACGTCAACTCCGCCGTGCAGGCCGGCGTGATCACCCTCGCCCAGGTGGTGACCAGCATCCTCGCCGCGTACGCCTTCGCGTTCCTGCGGATGCCGGCGAAGGCGGCGACCTTCGCGCTCTTCCTGGCCACGCTGATGGTCCCGTGGGAGAGCATCATCATCCCCAACTACCTGGCCATCTCGGACTGGGGACTGGCCCGTGGTGGGCTGACCTACCTCGGCCTGGTGCTGCCGTTCCTCGCCTCGGCATTCGGCACCTTCCTGCTGCGCCAGGCGTTCCTCCAGTTCCCCGGCGAACTGCGCGACGCGGCCGTGATCGACGGTTGCGGGCACTGGCGGCTGCTCTGGCGGGTGGTGGTGCCGCTGTCCAAGCCGTCCATCGCGGCGGTCGGGGTGTACGTCTTCCTCTCCGCATGGAACCAGTACTTCTGGCCACTGATCCTCATCCGGGATCCCGAGTACCAGACCCTCCAGATCGGGATCTCCCAGCTCAACGATGCTGAGGCGGCCCAGCCGGGGTTGATCCTGGCCGGCGTCGCGCTCTCCCTGCTCCCCACCCTGGCCGTCGTGATCTTCGGCCAGCGGTACATCGTCCGTGGTCTCACCGCGGGCGCACTGCGTTGAACCCCCACCGAGGAGAGGCAATGGCACTTCCCCGACCACGCCGTACCGGCGCAGTCATCCTCGCCCTGCTCACCGCCACCGCGCTGGTCGCCGGCTGCGGCGGCGCCGAGTCCGGCGGCGAGGCATCCGACGCCCTGAATGCGCCGGGCGCCGAGGCGCTCAACAACGCCGACGGGAAGACGACCGTCGAGTTCTGGCACTCGATGAAGGGCGCGAACGCCACCGCCGTGGACAAGCTGGTCGCCGACTTCAACGCCGCCAACGGCGGCAAGATCGAGGTCAAGGCGGTCTACCAGGGCAGCTACGACGAGACGATCGCCAAGTACAAGGCGTCGGTGCAGCAGAAGAGCACCCCCGCCCTGGTTCAGGTGTACGACATCGGCAGCCGCTTCATGGTCGACTCGAAGCAGGTCGTGCCGATGCACCGGTTCATCGAGAAGGACAAGTTCGACGCCGGCGACATCGAACCGAACATCGCCAGCTACTACTCGGTCGACGGCAAGCTCTGGTCGATGCCGTTCAACACCTCCACCCCCCTGCTGTACCTCAACAAGGAGGCGTTCGAGTCCGCCGGGCTCGACCCGACCAAGCCACCGAAGACCCTCGCCGAGATCGGCGAGCTGGCCAAGAAGCTCACCGTGAAGGACGCCAGCGGCAAGACCACCCAGTTCGGCTTCGGTGCGGCCATCTACGGCTGGCTGCTCGAACAGCTCCTCGCCACCGACGGCAAGGAGTACTGCGACAACGGCAACGGACGCGAGAAGCTCGCCACCCGGGTGCAGTTCGACCAGCCGGCGGCGGTGCAGGTCGCCCAGTGGTGGGCGGACCTGGTCCGCAACGGGTACGCGACGAACACCGGCCGGAAGACCGACGACGCCCAGGCGGCCTTCAAGGCCGGGACGGTCGCCATGCACCTGGAGTCGACCAGCGTGCTGCGCGGCTACGTCGACGCGGCGGCGGGCAAGTTCACCGTCCTGACCGCCCCGTACCCGAAGGTGTCGGACGCCTCCACCGGCGGACCGATCATCGGCGGGGCGTCGCTCTGGATCAACGGGGTCGGGCACAGCGCCGCCGAGAAGCGGGCCGCCTGGGAGTTCGCCAAGTTCTCCGCCGACGCCACCCCGCAGGCCCAGTGGCACACCGGCACCGGCTACGTGCCGATCAACGTGCGGGCGCTGGACCAGGTCGACAAGGCATGGGTGACGAAGTACCCGCAGTTCCGCACCGCCGTGGACCAGTTGCACTCGCTGCCGCCGTCGGTCGCCTCGGCCGGCTGTCTGCTCGGCGTGATGCCGCAGGCGCGTAAGGCCGCCGAGGACGGGCTGGAGGCGGCCATCGTCGGCACCAAGCCCGCCGAGCAGGCCATGAAGGACGCCGCCACGAGCGTCCAGCCGGCGATCGACAGCTACAACAAGTCGGTGGCCTGACCGACCCCGGTCCGCTGGCCCACCCGCGCGCTGGGCCAGCGGACCGGCTCGATGTCGAATACTGGACGGGTGTTCACCTTCTACCTGGCCGCAGTCGGCGCGCTGGTGCTGTTGACGCTCCTGCCGGGCCCGGACGTCGCGGTCGTCACGCGCTTCGCCCTCGGTGGCGGTGTCGCGGCCGGAGCGCGGGCGGCGGTGGGCGTGGTCGGTGGGCTGGCCGCCTGGGGCGTACTGACCGTGGTGGGACTCGCCGCTGTGCTGGCCGCGTCAGCCACCGCGTACACGGTCGTGAAGCTCGCTGGCGCAGTCTTCCTCGTCGGAATGGGCGTCCGGATGCTGTGGCGCAGCCGCCGGCGAGACAGCCTTCCCACGGACGCGCGGCCGGCGGAGGCTGGTCACGCCGCCCGCAGCGGCCTGCTCACGAACGTGCTCAACCCCAAGATCGCCGTCTTCTACACCGGCCTGCTGCCGTCGCTGGTTCCCGCTGGTGGTTCACCCCGTCTGTGGCTGCCTCTGCTCGTCCTCACCCACGCGGTCCTCTCGCTTGCCTGGCTGGTCGGATACGCAGCCGTTCTGTCGAGGTCCAGGTCCGTGCTGGGGCGGCCCGGAGTCCGCACCGTGCTGGACCGGGTCACCGGCTGCGTACTGATCGGCTTCGGCGTGCGCGTCGCGGCCGAGGCGCGTTGAGCAGCCCCGCGCCCACCCCGTCGATCATGGACTTCGGGCACCTCACAAGGCTCACAAATGCCACCAATCAGGTGCCACAACTCCATGATCGACGGGATGGTCAGGGGCGCCGCGACGAGCGCGGGTCACAGGGGGTGGCGGACCCACACGTTGGGTTCGACGTACACGGCGTAGTCGTGGGTGGTGTCGCAGTGCACGGGGGCGAGGGCACCGGGAACGTGCACCGGGCCGGTGGTGTCGAAGGGCAGACCCGTCCAGGCACGCCACTCCGCGAGGGTTCCGGGGATGGTCATGGAGCGCGGGGCGATCGACTCGATGTGGCCGCCGGCACGTACGTGGGTGCGGAGCCACGGGTCCTCGGGGAGACCATCGGCCCGAGTCCGCGCGACGTACGTGGTCATGGCCTCGTCGGGGCGGGTGTGCTTGCCGCTGGGTCGTACCGGGGCGACGAGGGTGTGGTAGCCCAGTCGGACGGTGTGGTCGCGCATCTCCTCCAGCATGCGTGCGGACAGGCCACGGCCGCGCTGGTCGGGTTGGATGCAGATCTCCAGCGCCGAGACGATGGTCGCCTTCGTGCCGGCGAGCCGGTTGAGGGTGGCGCGTTGCACCACGCGGTCCCAGCCGCCGGGCGGCAGCGGTTCGGCGTCGTCCCAGGCCAGCGGAACGCTGTAAGCACGGGCGAGCGCGCGGCCGGGGTTGGCGGGGTCGATGGCCACCAGCACGAACTCGGGGTAGACCTCGTCGGCGACGGCGTAGTACAGCGACGCGATGGGATCCCAGGTCATGAACTCCGGCCAGGCGCCGTCGAAGTCCTCGAGCAGCGGGGCGAGTTCCGGTCGCTGCGCCAGCGAGTACACCTCAAGATCCATGTGCAGCACCGTATCGTCGCTGTTGGCGAGGCCGCACTGACTTTTCGTCGGCCCCGTGGTCGCTGTCGACGAGGAGGTTGCCTGGCCGGACATGGGCGGGCGGCGGGACGCGGTGCTTGTGGTGAGATGGCCGGATGAGCCGACTCGGGAGCCCGACCGCCGCACCGGACCAGATCACCTACCTGGACACCGCCGCCGCCACACCGGTGGGCCTGGACTACAAGCGACGTCTCGTCGAGGCGCTCGACGTACGGACGGGACAGACCGTGGTCGACCTCGGCTGCGGGCCGGGGACGGACCTGGCCGCACTGGCCGACGCGGTCGGACCGGACGGCACGGTGTTCGGCGTCGACCTCGAGCCCCGGATGGTCGCCGAGGCGAGCCGTCGGCACGCCGACCGACCGAACGTCGAGGTACGGGCGGGCGACGTCCACGAGCTGCCGCTGGCCGACGCGAGTGTGGACCGCATCCGGGTGGACCGGGTCCTGCAACACCTGTCCGACCCGGCGCGGGTGTTCGCGGAGGCCCGGCGGGCGCTGCGGCCGGGTGGCTTCTTCGGCATGGCCGAGCCGGACTGGGACACCCTCGCCGTCGCGGACGAGGACGTGGCGACGAGCCGCCGCTTCGCGCGGTTCACCGCCGGTCGGGTCCGCAACGCCACGATCGGGCGGCAGTTGGTCGGGCTCGCCACCCGGGCCGGCTTCCGGGTCCGGTCGGTCGATCCGATGGCGGTGCTGTTCCGGGACTTCGACACCGCCGACCAGATCCTCGGACTACGGCGGAACACGGCCCGGGCGGTGCAGGCGGGCGAGCTGGCCGAGACGGACGGGCGGGCGTGGCTGCACCGGCTGGAGACCGGTCCGGTCCTCGCCGGCTTCACGTTCTACCTGGTCACCGCAGAGGCGTGAACTCTGGTCACCGCCGAGGTGTGAGAACGGTGTTTCCGTCCCGGGCACACAGCCGACACACAGCTTGGACCTGATCCGGTCCCAGTATCACCCGGCAGGCTCGGCCCCGTGGACACGATTGATCGGGCATGCGAGACGCACTGGTCGTACCGGGGGCGACCGGTCCGGGTGGCGGTGGCCGGGGCACGGCGGGCGACGGCGGCCCGGCGGGTGGTCGCCGGAGCGCTGGCCGCCCTGGACCGGGTCACCGCACCTGGGCGGGGCGAGCTGGCCCGGGTACACCGGGCCGCCGGCCGTCCGGTGCCGGTCGGGCCGCTGCTGCGCGACCTGGTGGCGGTCGCTCTGCACGCGGCGCGGGCCAGCGACGGCGCCTGCGATCCGACAATCGGCGCGGCCCGGATCCGGCTGGCCGCCCGGGGCGGCCCGCTGCCCGTCTGCGGTTTCGGCACCGGAGTTCCGCTGCCGACCGACGACTGGCGGTCGGTGTCGCTGCGGAACGACCGGTTGACCGTGCCGCCGACGTTGCTGCTGGTCCTGGGCGGGACGGCGACGGCGTACCTGGCGCAACACTGCGCCGCGCGGATCGCCGAGCGGTCGGCGGGCGGGGTGCTGGTCGCCATCGGGTCCCGGGTGGCGACCGCCGGTCCGGCGCCGCGCGGCGGCTGGCCGGTGCCGGTGGGCGGCCGGACGATCCGGCTCCGCGGGGGTGGGCTGGCCACCGCGTCCGCGTGCCGTCCGGACGGTGGGGGCGTGCTCGATCCGCGGTCCGGCGGGGCACCTGAGCTGCCCTGGGACGCGGTGACCGTGGCCGCCCCGGACACGGTGCGGGCGGCCACCCTCGCCATCACCGCCCTGGTGCGAGCTGCGGACGGCCCAGGCTGGCTCGCCGGGCAGGACTGCGCCTGGTGGGTCGACCCGGACCGGGCCGAACTGTCGCCGTACCCCGGGGTGGGCGCGGGCCGGACCCGGTAGGCGGGCCGGCCCGCGTCCACGACCGGCCCCGACGCGTCCCCAGCGAACTGTTACCGGATGGTAGTTTCCGGTGATGCGGCGGCAGCGAGGCGGTACGGCGAGCCCTCTGGCCGGCAAGGTCGTCCTGGTGACCGGGGCGGCCCGGGGCATCGGTGCGCACACCGCCCGGGTCGCCGCCGCCCGGGGCGCCCGGGTCTGCCTGGTCGGCCTGGAGCCGGAGCGCCTGGCCGCGCTCGCGGCCGAACTCGGGCCCGGACATCTCTGGTTCTGCGCCGACGTCACCGACCAGGCGGCCCTGCGGGCGGCCGTGGACGGCACGGTGGCGGCGCTGGGCGGCATCGACGCGGTGGTCGCGAACGCGGGCGTGGCGAACCGGGGCACCCTGGCGGTCGGGGACGTCGAGGCGATGGTGCGGACCGTCGAGGTGAACCTGATCGGGGTGATGCGGACGGCGGCGGCGACGGTCGACGCGCTGATCGCCCGGCGGGGCTACCTGCTGCTCGTCTCGTCGGCGGCGGCGTTCGCCGCGGCGCCCGGAATGGCCGCGTACTGCGCGTCGAAGGCCGGGGTGGAGCAGTTCGGCACGTCGATCCGGTTGGAGTTGGCCCACCACGGGGTCGCCGTCGGCACCGCGCACATGTCCTGGGTCGACACCGACCTGGTCCGGGATGCCCGCGCCGATCTGCCGGCCGTCGCCGAACTGCTGGCGAAGCTGCCCTGGCCGATGCGGCGGACCACGTCGGTGCGGGAGTGCGCGGAGGCGTTCGTCCGGGCCGTCGAGCGACGGCAGCGACGGGTGTACGTGCCCCGGGCCGTGGGGCTGTTGCAGGCCAGTCGCGCGGTGTTGGTCAGCCCGCTGGCCGACCTGGTGATGGCCCGGCACGCGCGACGCGCCGTACCCGAGTTGGAGGAGCAGGTGCGGGCCCTGGGGCGCGGGTTCGGCGTGACCACGGCGCTGCCCACCGGCACGGGCCCCACTGGCACGGGCCCCACCGACACCGGCTCCGCTGACACCCGTCCCGCTGACACCGGCCCCACCGGCACGGGCCCCGCTCACACCGGCCCCGCCGGCATCCGGCCCGAACCGCTGGCGGGCGACTCCACCTGCTGACCGTCCGCTCGGCAGCGTCGCCGGCTGGCGGAGCAGTTCGGGGCGCCGAATCCGCGCGGGGCACCAAGATCGTCGGTCGCCGGTTTGTCCTGCTCCGGCCTCGGGTACCGCTGCGGGAGCGGCATGGCCGGCGGGGGTGAGACCTGGCCGGTGGGCACCGGACGAGGGCGAGGAGCGACGGATGAGGACGCTGGACGGGCGGTACCGGCTCGAACAGCGGATCGGCGTCGGCGGGATGTCGGAGGTCTGGCGGGCACACGACGTGGTGCTGGACCGGACCGTGGCGGTCAAACTGATCTCTCCCGGCCAGGAGGACGGGCCGACCTCGGTGGAGCGGATCCGGGCCGAGGCCCGCTCGGCGGCCCGGCTGGTGCACCCGAACGTGGCGAGCGTGCACGACTTCGGCACGTCGGCGACGGTCACCGGGCAGGTGGTGCCGTACATCGTGATGGAGCTGGCCGAGGGGGAAACCCTCGCCGCGCACATTCGTGGTGGTCCGCTGGACTGGCGGATCGCGGTACGGGTCTGCGCCGAGGTGAGTGCGGCGCTGGCCGCCGCGCACGCCCACGGCATCGTGCACCGGGACGTGAAGCCGGCGAACGTGGTGCTCACCCCGGTCGGGGTGAAGGTGCTGGACTTCGGCATCGCCACCGCCGCCGGGACGGCCGACCCGCTCCCGGCGGGGATGGTGGTCGGCACTCCGGCGTACCTGGCCCCGGAGCAGTTGACCGGGCAGCCGGCCACCACCGCCGCCGACATGTACGCCCTCGGCGTGCTGCTGTACTACTGCCTGACCGGCCGCCTGCCGCACCCGGCGTCGACGGCGACCCAACTGCTGGTGAGGCGTCGCCGGCAGTCGCCGGAGCCGCTGCCCCCGATCGACGGTCTACCCGCCGAGGTGGCCGACCTGTGCCGGCGCTGCCTGGTCGAGGACCCGCTGGCCCGCCCCACCAGCCTGGTCGCCGCGCTGGTGCTGGCCGAGGCGGTGGACGCCCGGGTGTACGTGCCGCTGGCCACGGTGCCGCCCCGGCCCCGGGCGGCGGGGGCGGTGTCGCCGTGGAGCGCCCGGGCCGCCGCCGAGCCGACCGAGGTGGCGGTGGCGGTGGACCAGGGCGGCCCGGCGGAGGGCTGACCGCCCCCGCGTCTGGCCGGCCCCGCCCACGGTCGCCCTGGCGTCCGGCCGGCCCCACCCACGGTTTCGCCGGGCGGGTGCCGGGTAGCCGTGCCGGGATGACGGGAGGAACGCGATGTCGGACCCGAGTTCCTGGTTCCACGAGGCCATGGCGACCGCCGAGGGCGGTCACGTACGCACCGACGACGGTGGGCTCTCCACAACGCTGGCCTCCCCGCTCGCGCCGCACTGCTCGGGGCTCACGCCGGAGCAGTTGCTCGCGGCGGCCTTCGCCTCGTGCCTGCACCACGCGGCGGTGGAGGCGGCCAAGGACATCACCGACGAGGCGCACACCGTGCAGGTACGCGCCGAGGTCAGGTTGGGTCGCGCCGACGACGGCCGGTACCAGGCGGACGTGCACGCCTCGATCGCCTCGACCGGGCTGAGCCGCGACCAACTCGCTGGTCTGGTCCGGCAGGCGGACCGGTTGTGGCCGTTCTCCAGCGGCGACCTGAGCCGGCACCGGCTGACCGTCACCGCGGCGGAGAACGGGCGGCACTGAGCGGACGCTCCCGCATGGCCGCCCGGCTGCACTCCGAACAGCCGACGAATCATCAGACGATCGGTCAGTTCAGCCACCCCGACCGGTGGATGGCTTGATCGGGTGACACCGCCCCCACAAAGCCGCCGGATTGGGGGTGACCGCCTGGTCTATTTCAGGATTTGCCGGTATTGGCCGTGATAGCCGAGTCTGGTCGCATATCTGGCGGTATTAAGGGTGCGAGTGCGGCTAATTGTGGCTGATGCCACCTTCCACACCGATGGCAACGGTCCGGATCTTTTCTAGCCTCGGCGGGTGCACCCCGACGACCCCACTGACCAGAAACTGACCCCCACCCGACCAGACGCCCGTTCGGCCGAATCCGCATCCTCCGTACGGCGGAGCGGCCGTCACCGCGCCGAGGACCGTCGGCCCCGGGGCCGGGCGTGGCACGCCGCCACCGGCGTCCGGGTCGCCCTCGCCGCCGGAGTGACCTGCTGCCTCGGCGTCGGCGCCGTCGTCGGATCACAGGCCGTCACCGGCGACGAGGAGCCGCTGCGCGAGTCCCTGGCCGACCGGGCGATCAGCGCCGCCGAGGCCGACCAGCGGGCGTCCCGCTCGTACCAGCGCACCCCAGCGTCGACCCCGAGCGCCACCGCCAGCCCGACACCGACGGCCCGCCCGAAACGACCCGCCCGGCCGAAGCCGGTCGCCGGGCTGAGCCAGCGCCAGATGGACAACGCCAAGACGATCGTGGACGTCGGCGTCCGGTCGCGGATGCCCCGCCGGGCGCTGGTGGTGGCGGTCGCCACCGCGATGCAGGAGAGCAACCTGCACAACGTCGCCAATGACCAGATCGCCGAGTCGCTCCGATACCCGCACCAGGGCACCGGCACCGACCACGACTCGGTCGGCCTCTTCCAGCAGCGGCCGAGCAGCGGCTGGGGCAGCGTCCGGGAGCTGATGCAACCGACGTACGCCGCCAGCGCCTTCTACCGCGCGCTGCGCGAGGTGCCGGGGTGGCAGAAGCTGAGTGTCACCGCCGCCGCCCAGGCGGTGCAGCAGTCGGCCTACCCCGGCGCGTACGCCAAGCACGAACGTCGGGCCACCGCCGTGGTCGACGCGCTGACCTGACCGGTTCCTCCTGGCGGCGGTCAGGACCGCTGATCCCCCCTGCCGGCGGTCAGGGACCGCTGATCCCCCCTGGCGGCGATCAGGACCGCTTCGGCAGCACCACGACGCGACCGAAGAACTCGTCGATGCGCCGCACCACGTCGTTGAAGTCGTCCAGGTCGATCGGCTTGGTCACGTACGCGTTGGCCTGGAGGGTGTAGCTGCCGACGATGTCGGTGTCCGCGTTGGAGGTGGTCAGCACGACGATCGGAATCGTCCGCAGGTCGCCGTCGGTCTTCACCTCGCCGAGCACCTGCCGGCCGTCCATCCGGGGCATGTTCAGGTCGAGCAGGATGACGTCCGGGCGCTGGGCGTCGGTGTGCCGGCCCTCCCGGCGGAGGAACTCCATCGCCTCCTGACCGTCGCTGACCACGTCGATGATCTTCTCGACGTCGGAGTCCTCCAGGGCCTCCTCGATCATCAGGACGTCGCCCGGGTCGTCGTCCACCACCAGGATGCGGACCGGTCCGGACCTGTCTGCCCCCATGACTACCTGCCTCTGCGTGGTGGTGGGTTGGCGGGTGACCGTTCGATCACCTGCCAGCGGGGAAATCTAGTCGATCAGTGGTGGGCCTGCGACGCCGGGTCGTAGCGGAGCACCTCGGCCAGGCCGGTCATCCGCAGCACCCGTTCCACCCGTCCGGTGGCACCGGTGAGGCGCAGCCAGCCGCCGGCTGCGGTGCACGCGTTGTCGCCACGGACGAAGGCCGCGATCCCGGTGGAGTCGCAGAAGGTCAGCCCGGCCAGGTCGACCAGGAGGTTGACCTGCCCGTCGGCGAGGAGACCGTCGATCGCCGTGGCGAGGTCGGGCGCGGTGCTCAGGTCGAGCTCACCGGCGAGCCGCAGGCGGACCTCACCGCCGTCCCGTTGGGCATGCGCGACGGTGAACGTCAACGTGCTCCCTCTCGCTCCGGCCACAGGCGGACGCTTGCGGTGGAGCAAGTATAAGCGGGCCCGAACGCCGGGACGCGAGCGCCCACTGTCCGTCCAGGCCGGTGGGCACCTCGGCGCCCGCCGTCGTCCCGGGCGGGCGGGTACCTCACCGCCGACTGTCCGCCCTGGTCAGGAGCACCTCAGCGGCGACTGGTGTCCGGGGCGGCGGCGGACACCGCCTGCCCTGCCTCGAGGAACCGACCCGCGCGGGGGAAGTCCCGCAACACCTGCCGGAAGTGGGTCAGGGTGGCCTCCACCGTGGCCGCCGGCACGCCCCGGCTGGTGAGGATCAGCGCCAACCAGTCGACGAACTCGGTGAACAGGTCGCTGTCGTCGACGTAGACCGCAGCGGCGAGGAAGTCCACGATGTAGCCTAGGTCGCTGACGGTGGAGTCGAGCTGGGCTGGCGTGTAGTCGGCCAGCCGCGGGAACCGGTCCCGCAGGTCGGCCAGGGCGGAGTCGATCAGTTCGGCCCGCTGCCGCAGCAGACCGCCGTACTCGTCGTCGGCCAGGTGGGCCAGGTCGGCGGCGGGCACCCGGCGCAGCGTGCGCTCGTCGGCGACCAGCTCTGCGGCGGCCGGGGCGTCCGGCGCCCACGCCACCCCGAGCCGTCGGGCCCACCGGCCGTCCGGGCCGAAGCCGCGACCACCGACCAGCACCGGCACGTCGGAGCGGCGACAGGCCTCGATCATGCGGTGGGCGTACGGCAGCCGCATCGGCAGGGCACAGGCCAGGGCGACCGCGTGCGCGTCGTACCGCTGGAGGTACCCCACCAGGTGCGCGGCGGGCACGCTCGCGCCGAGAAAGGTCGTCTGCCAGCCGCGCAGCCGCAGCACCTCGGCCACCAGCCGGGCGGGCAGGCCGTGCCACTCCCCGTCCATGCACGCCACCACGACGTGGCCACGGGTCGGGCGTGGGCTGGCGGACGAGGAGACCGCCGCGACCACGCGCTCGCTGATGTGTGTCGCGGCGTGCTCCTGCGCCACGCTCCATTCGTTGCGCGCCCAGCGCTCCCCCACCTCGGCCTGCGCCGGGGCGACCAGGTCGAGCAGAATCCGCTCGGCCGGCAGCCCGTCGGCGAGCAGGTCCATCGCCACGTCCACCGCCGCGTACTCGTCGGCGTCCGCCAGACAGCCCAGGTACGTCGGGTAGGCGGCGGTCAGGTCGGTACGGGTCACGCTGGTCACGGTCGTCACGTCCTCGGTTCCCGGAGTCCCTGGCCGGCCGGCCGCGGGGTCGAAGCGGCGGCACCGACCAGATCCGGCACCGCGTGCAGGTGCCGGGATCCACGCCCGGTGGCACCGACCGCCCGGAGCGCCAGCACCGCGATGTCGTCGTGGTCGCCGTGGGCGAGCCAGTCGCTGGTGACCTGCTGGATCCGTTCGGCAAGGGCAGGCGCGGGCATCTGGTGGCAGCCGCTGATCGTGTGCGTCAGCCGGTCCACGCCGAACAGTTCGTCGCCCCGCCGGCCACCCCGGGCCTCGGTGACCCCGTCGCTGTAGAGCAGGCAGGTCTCGCCGGGGGCAAGCCGGACCGTCACCTCACCGACGCGCGGGTCCGGCACCACCCCGATCAGCATGCCGCTGAGGGCGATCGGCTCCACCTCGCCGGAGGCACGCAGCAGCAGTGGCGGCAGATGGCCGCCACCGGCCATGGTGAGCGAGAGACCGCCGTCGCGCAGCGGCCGGACCACCCCGAGCACCATCGTGGCGAACCGGCCCTGGCCGTTGGCGAGGGTCGTCTCCAGCAGCGCTTCGTTGAGCAGCCCCAGCAGCCGGGCGGGCTGGAACTCGACCCGGTGCAGCGCCTGGAGACACTGCCGGAGCTGCCCGGTGAAGACCGCCGCCTCGACGCCCTTGCCCGAGACGTCGCCGAGATAGAACAGGCAGCCCCCGTCCGGCAGGTGGTGGGCGCCGTAGAAGTCCCCGCCGATCCGCAGCCCGGCCTGGGCCGGCCGGTAGGCGGTGCCCCACTGGACCCCGGTCACCTCTGTCGGCTCGACCGGCAGCAGGCTCGCCTGGAGGGTGTCGGCCACCTCCGCCTGGTCGCGGTAGAGCATCGCCGAGGTCAGCGCCGCGCCGGCCCGGGCGGCGAAGGCGCGGGCCAGGTCCACGTCGGCCTCGTCGTAGCGGCGGGCCGCCCGGCGGGCGACGAGCAGCACACCTGTCGGCGCGCCCCGGCCGGGCAGCGGCACCAGCCGGGCGCAGACGTCCGACACCGCGAGCCCCGGCAGCCAGCCGGCCTCCGCCGCCTGGTCGACCAGCCAGTCCACCGCGTGCGGCTCGATGCCGGCGAGTCCCTCGTCGATCGCGGGCGGCAGGTCGGCGGTGCCGAGGACACCACTGTCGACGGTGGGCACGTCCTCGTCCACCCGAGCCGCCCGCCACCAGCGGACCCGTCCGGCGCGCGGGGCGAGGACCAGCACCGCGACGTCGCCCAGGGCGGGTACGGCGAGCCGGACCGTGACCGCCGCCGCCCGATCGGGGTGCAGCGGGTTGCCGAGTTTCTCCCCGGCGGTGGCGAGGAACGCCGAGCGGGCCCGTTCGGCGAGCAGGGCGTCGGCCCGGCTGACGCGGTCCGTGACGTCCTCGACGTACCGGCAGCTCCGGCCGGCGGAGAGCGACACCCGGCGGATCCGCAGTCGCCGGTCGTGGTGGGTGACCTCGACCGGGTCGCCGGCGGAGGTGAGCGCCGCCAGTCCGGCGGCGGTCAGGTTCTCCCCCAGGACGACCTCGGGGAGCAGTCGCTCGGCGACCGGGCTGAGGTGGCGTACCACCTCGCCGGAGTCGCAGACGACGAAGCCCTCGCGGAAGTGTTCGACGACCTCCGACCAGTCCGGCTCGGTGGCGCGGTCCGGGTCGAGGGGTGGCAGGGGCTGCCCAGGGTGGTCCACGACGCCGGCGGACCACGCCGGAGCCTGTGCGGTACTCGGCGTGGAGATCCGTCCGTCGCCCGGGTCCCAGTCCCTGACGTCGGCAGCAGTCACCAGCTAAGCCCCACTCCTTCTCGACACCCTCGGTCCGCCGGTTGTGGCGTATGTGATCCAATTCCTCTCGCCCCAGCCTACGCCGGTATGCCGGTAACGCCACCCGTGGCCAGGTTCGGTGTACCGGGCGGACGTCACCCGGGGTTGTTAGGATGCCGAAAACTGCCCGACCGGCAGCCCTGCGGAGAGGCGTGGTAACGGTGCCCCAGCGGAGGAAACCCGAGTCGACGCCGTTGACGATGTCGATCGACGACTCCGACTCCACGGCACCCCTGGTCACCGTCGCGGGCGACCTCGACTTCACCACGGCCACGCCGCTGCGCACCGCCCTCGACCACCTGCTGACCAGCCAGCCGTCGACCATCGTGCTGGACTTCGGCGGCCTGCTCTTCATCGACAGCACCGGCCTCGCGGTGATCGTGCACGCCTGGCGCGAGGGGCACCAGAACAGCACCGTCATCCGGCTCCGTTCCACCCCCCGTTTCCTGGAGACCATTCTCGACATCACCGGGGTCAACGGGCTGTTGGCCCGGGCGTCCCGGGAGGACGAACGCGAACGGCCGGCCGCCCCGGCCTGACCGGGACGGCCCCGGAGGTGTCCCTCCGACACGACCTGGGAAGATGGTGCAGATGCCACGCCAGCTGTTGACGATCGAGGTGAGCCGGGTGACGCCCCGGCACGCCCTGCTGCGGCTGGCTGGCGAACTCGACTTCGACACCTCCCCGGAGCTGATCCGGGCGGCCACCCAGGTCCGGACCGAGGGGCACGACGAACTCACGGTCGACCTGACCGACGTGACGCTCTGCGACTCGTCGGGGCTGAGCGCGATCGTCGTGCTCTACCGCAGCGCAGCGCGGTCGGTCCGGCTCACCGGCGTGAGCCCCCAGGTCCAACAGTTGCTGGACCGGACGGGCCTGGCCGAGTTGCTGGCCGGCCCGCGTCCCGGCGACGACGAGGGGCTGACCGGCTCCCGTCCCGACGACGAGGCGCGCGAGGTCGGCTGAGGCGGCCAGGTGCCTGTCGGTCCGGCCCCGGTCACCCCGTGCCGACCGGTTTCCGGCGCGGCGCGAACGAGGAGCGCCCTTCGGCGGGCTCCGGCGCGAGATCGTCCGGTCGTCCCGCCTCGGGAGCCTGGAAGAGATAACGGACGAACTCCGCACCCGCCTCGTTGTCCTCCGCGCCGGGCCACTGGCCCTCACAGTCGACGCCGATCACCTCGCGGCCGGCACCGCCGGTCTCCTCGAGCAAGGCCCAGACGGTCACCGGATAGCAGCGGGTGTCGTCCGGGGCGAGTTGCCAGCGGGCGTACCACCCGGGTCGGGCGGGGACGATCTCGACGATCTGCTTCATGACGACCTTCCCTTCCGCGTACCTCGGAAGTTCTCACGGTCCGGTGCCGATCCTGCGCCTCGGCGGGGTGAGCGCTCCTCACCCCGCCGGCATGAACCACCGACGACCGTCGCCGGCCGCCCCGGGCGGGCCGGTTTCGGCCCACGCGGGGCCGGGAAGCCGCCGGGAGCGAGCCGAGACAGGAAGTGAGGTCACGCGATGAGGAAGCAGATGGAGGGGGACAACCAGCGGCGCCGGACCCTGGCCCGCCAGGCCCGGGAAGGTGGCCAGCGACCCAGCCGTGACGCCGCCACCCTCGGCGCCTCCAAGCAGCTCACCTCCCTCGACCGGGGCAAGCGGGCGGGACCGCCGCCGGCCGGTGCCCGTAAGCCGGACAGCAGCCGGGGCGGCCCGGCGCCGCCGCCGGTCGCCCGTCCCCCGGCCACCCGGCCGGGACCCCGTCCCGGTCCGGGCGCTCCCGGGACCATCGGCCTGGGGTACCGGGAGTTGGTCGGCGACGTCAGCCGCCGTACCGGGGTGAACTTCCGCGAGGCCAAGGTCGGCGCGGAGGCGACCGTGCTGGTGCTGGCCCGGGCGCTGGACGAGGACGACCGGCAGCGACTGCTACAGGCGGTGCCGATGTCACTGCACGACGTGACCCCGGTCGACGGGATCGAACGGCACCGGGACCTGCCGGGCTTCCTGGCCGAGGTGGCCCGGATCAGCGGCCGGCCCCCGGAACAGGCCCGTTACCAGGCCCAGGCGACCCTCGCCGCGCTGGCCACGCGCGACGGTCGCCTGGTGGCGTCGCTGCACGTACCGGAGGGGTTGCGGGACCTGCTCGAGCTGCCGGAGGCCGGGGGTGGCCTGGTCGGGACGACCGCGGCGGCCGCGCCGCTGACCGCGGCCGAGTTGCGCGCCGCCCTGGCCGACCTGCCCTACTGGTCGGCGCGGGGGCCGACGATGTCGCGCAGCATCGCGCTGCCTCCGCCGAACCTGGACCGGGTTCTCGACCGGATCGACCAACTACGGCCGGACACCGGCCGGGGGCCCACGGTCAGCCGGCAGACCGCTTCCAGCGCGGTGCTCACCGTGCGGAGCCGGCAGGCGGACGCGGTCACCGCGCGTGACATCGACCTGGCCCACCTGGTCGACGACGCGATCGAGGAAGTCGGCGCGGGCATCGCCGACTGAGCTGCCGGGCCGGCGCGGGCGGAGTTGTCGCCGTCCCGCGACGCGCAAGAACGGATGACGGCCACCGTCCGGATGCCGGCGTGTCCCCGGCTCCGGCCGGTCGGCTACCGTGCGGTGATGAGCGGGGCGGGCGACGGACCGGTGCTGGTGGTCGACCCGACCCGCCGGACCGGGCGCACGCTGCTCGCGGCGGGCGTCGAGCAGTCGTACGTGGACGTCGCCGACCCGACCCACCTGCGGTTCGAGTACGTGCGGCGGATGGCGGCGGTGCTCGACCTCGCGGCCACGTCCGGGGTACCGCTGCGGGCGCTGCACCTCGGCGGCGGCGCGCTGACCCTGCCCCGATACCTGGCCGCCACCCGCCCCGGTTCGACGCAGCGGGTGGTGGAACGGGACGCCGATCTGCTCGACCTGGTGGTGCGGGAGCTGCCCCGCCACCGGAGGTCCACCTCGAGGTCGGCGACGCGCGGGCCGCCCTGGCCGGGCAACCGGCCGGCCGGTACGACGTGGTGCTCGCCGACATCTACTCCGGGGCCCGGATGCCGGCGCACGTGGGCACTGTCGAGTTCGTCGCCGAGGTGGCCCGCGTCCTGCACCCGGACGGGCTCTACCTGGTCAACCTGACCGACCTGCCGCCGCTGGTCTTCTCCCGGGTGCAGGCGGCCACCCTCGGCGCGGTCTTCGCCGAGGTCTGTCTGGTCGCCGCCCGGCGGATGCTCGGCGGGCGGCGGTACGGCAACGTGGTGCTCGCCGCCGCCGTACGACCCGGCCGGCTGCCGGTGCGCAAGCTGGCGACCCGGGTGACCCGGGACGCGGTGCCCGGCACGGTGCTGCACGGACCGGCGCTGGCCGATTTCGTGGCCGGCGCGGCACCGGCCACCGACGCGGTCCCGCCGACCACCTGACCACCCACCGTCGACGGCCGGTGTCGACCGTTTCCACCGGCCCGATCCGGGTAGCCGCGCCGGATGAGCAGCCCCGACGACCGGCGCACCGCCCGCCGGGCGGCCATCGTCATCGGTCTGGTGCTGGCCACCCTGCTCGGGCTGGGGCTGCTCTGGGCCGTCCGTCGGGTGCTGGTGTGGATCCTGCTGGCCGCCTTCTTCGCCGCCGCCCTGAAGCCGGCGGTGGACCATCTGCAACACCGTCTCGTCCGCCGTCGGGCACTCGCCACGCTGCTGGTGTTCCTCGCGGCGTTCGTGCTGCTCGCCGCCGTGGGAGCGTTGATCGTCGTGCCGCTGGTCGACGAGGTGGTCCGGTTGGTCGAGCGGGCGCCGGAGCTGGCCCGGGACGTCCGGGCCGGACGGGGGCGGCTCGGCGAACTGGTGGACCGCTTCGGGTTGCGCCGGTACGCCGAGACCCACGGCGAGCAGCTCCAGGATTACGGCGAGCGGCTCCGCAGACCGGCCCTGAGCCTGGCGCGCGGGGCGGTGGAGACGGTGGTCGCGACGATCACCGTGGCCGTGCTGGCGTACCTGATGGTGCTGGAGTCGCCCCGGATGAGCGCGGCGCTGCTCGCCCTGAGCGGGGACGGAGCCGGCGACCGGCTACGCCGGATCGGCCGGGAGTGCGGCCAGGCGGTCACCGGGTACGTCACCGGGAACCTGGTGATCAGTCTGATCTGCGGTGGCCTGACCTTCGTCGTCCTCCTCGCGCTGGGCGTCCCGTTCGCCGCCGTGATCGCCCTGGTCGTCGCCGTCGCGGACCTGGTGCCGTTGGTCGGCGCGACGGTCGGCGCGCTGGTGGCCGCCGGGGCGGCGTTCCTGCACTCCCCCACCGCCGGCATCGTCACGCTGGTCTTCTTCGTGCTCTACCAGCAGGTCGAGAACCACCTGCTGCAACCGGTGATCATGGGACGGGCGGTCCGGCTGAACCCGCTGACGGTGCTGGTCAGCGTCCTGCTCGCGGCCGAACTCGCCGGTCTGCTCGGCGCGCTGGTGGCGATCCCGGCGGCCGGCATCCTCCAGATCCTGCTCCGGGAGGCCGACCTGCCCCGCCGGCTGTTCCACCGGCCGGGTTGAGCCGGTCCGTCCCCTGAACACCGGGGGCACCCCGCCCTCGCTGGAGCGGGGTGCCCCGGGGCCCGCCCGGTTGTTACTGGCGGCGGACCGCCACCTCGGGTGAGGAGCTCTCCAGTGGCACGGCGTTCGCCGGGACCAGGCCGAGCTGTATGGCGGGACGGGGCAGCGCCGCGTCGAGCATCCAGTCGGCGCTCACCCGGGCCCGGTTGCCGGGCATGGCGAGCAGGTGGTAGCCCCGGGTGACCGCCTTCGCCGGCAGCCCGGACAGCGATACCTTGAGCGGGTTCGCGGCGGCGTCCCGGCCGCCCAGGTCGACCACCCAGCCCAGGTCGTGGTGCCGGTACGGCTTGCGTCGTCCCCGTCCGTACGAGGCCGCGATGTTGTGGGCGACCAGTTTGCCCTGCCGCTGGGCGTGCTGGGCGGTCATCGCGCAGATGCCGCCCGGCCGGGTCAGGTCCGGTACGGCGGCGGCGTCGCCGCACGCGAAGACCTCCGGGAACCCGGGAACCCCGAGGTACTCGTCGACCACCAGCCGGCCCTTCTCGGTCCGCAGCCCCAGGTCGGCGACGAGCGGGTCCGGCCGGACCCCGACGCACCAGACCAGCGTGCAGGTGGGCACGTAGTCGCCGTCGGTGAGCTTCACCCCGTCGGCGGTGGCCTCGGCCACCGAGGTGCCCATCCGCACGTCGACGCCCCGCCGGGTGAGCACCCGGTGGGCGGTGACGGACATCCGCTCGTCCAGTTCGGGCAGGACCCGGGGGGCGACGTCGAGCAGCATCCAGCGGGGCCGGATGGGCAGCCCGGAGCGGGTGGCGGCGAGCTGGTCGGTGAAGAGTTGACCGTGCGCGGCGACCTCGGTTCCGGTGTAGCCGGCGCCGACCACGACGAAGGTCGCTCGGGCCTGCCGCTCGGCCGGATCGGTGGCCTGTTCGGCCAGTTCGATCTGGCGGACCACGTGGTCGTGCAGGAAGAGCGCTTCGGGCAGGCCCCGGAAGCCGTGCGCGTACTCGGTCACCCCGGGGATCGGCAGTAGTTTGTTGACGCTGCCGACGGCGAGCACCAGGCGGTCGTACGCCAACTGACCCCGGTCCCCCTCGGGCTGGGTGAAGCCGACCCAGCGGTTGTGCAGGTCCACCCGGTCCGCCTCACCGATGACCACCCGGACCCCGTCCAGGGTTCCGTTGAGCGGCACCGAGATCCGCGAAGGCTCCACCACGCCGGCGGCCACCTCGGGCAGCAGTGGGAGATAGAGGAAGTAGTCGGTGGAGTTCAGCACCACGATCTCCGCCCGGCCACGGGCGAGCCGGGCCAGGTTCTTCGCCGCGTGGTAACCGGCGAACCCGGCTCCCACGATCACCACACGAGGTTTCGTCATGCCCGCTGCCCTTCCCACCGTCCGTTGGGACAAACGTGGCAGATCCGGCAAATCTGCCAACTGCGGTTGGCCCCGATTCGCCGAAACCGGGCCGTCCCACCGACCCTGACCGCGCTACTTCGCCGAAACGGAGTCGGCCGGGGCGGGCGGGACGGACGCGGCGACGGCCGGGGCGGGCGGGGTAGTGGGGGCCGTCGGGATGTCCGACGTGGGGAGCGGGCGGCGCAGGGCCGGGGTGAGCACGGCGGTCACCACCAGGGAGATCACCGCCATCACCGTCATCGCGGTACCCGGAGTCAGGTACTGCGCCACGGCACCGGCGAGCGTCGCGGCAACCGCCTGCATGGCCAGCATCCCCGACGAGTGCAGACCGAGGGCCTGGCCACGGATCTCCGTCGGGGTCAGGGCGAGCAGTCGTTCCTGGAGCAGCAGCCCGGCGCTGAACCCGGCGGTGGCCAGCAGGACGGCCGTCAGCGCCACCGGTGCGGGCAACGGCAGTGCGAAGAACAGGTACGGCGCGGCGAGCAGCACGCGCAGCGGCGTCACCAGTCGGGGCCGCCAGTGCCCCGGGACGACCCGCCCGAGCAGGGTGTTTCCCGCGATCATGCCCACCGCACCGGTGACGAAGAGGGCACCGGCCCAGTTCGGGGCGTACGGGACGAAGAGCGCCTCGCACCCGACCACCAGCCCGTTCGGCACCCACAGGGCCAGGTAGACGTGCCGGCGGGCGGGCAACGCCCAGAGCCGCCGGTTCACCTGCCAGGTACACCGGACCGAGGGACGGCCGGTGGCACGCGGCGGCCGGGCGGTCAGGCCGAAACGGGCGACCAGCGCGGCACCGAGATAGAGGGCGACCGCGACCAGCAACGTGGCCCGCGTGGAAAGGACACCGACGAGCAGCCCACCCAGGCCGAACCCGAGGATCTGCATCGCCCCGGAGGAGATACCGAAGACCGACCGGCCGAACAGGTACGCATCGTCGGGCAGGATCTCCCCGAGCAGGCCCCAACGCACCCCGGCCGAGCCGGAGGCGACCAGCCCGGTGCCGAGGACGAGCAGCACCATCCCCCAGCCGGGCAGCCCCGGGACGGCGAGCGCCGCACCGATCAGGGCGTACAGCAGGCCGGTGGTCACCAGCACGGTCCGGGGCGGCACCCGATCGGCGACCGAGAGCACCGTCATCGCCCCGACGAACTGGGCGAAGGCACCCCCGAAGAGGCCCAGCGCGGCCAGCAGCGGCGAACCGGTACGCGCGTAGACGAGGGTGCTCAACGCCAAGGCGCTCGCCGTGCCGGCAGCGGTCTGTAGGCAGGCGCTCAAGAAGAGCGGGGTGAACTCGGGCGTGCGGAACAACTGGCCGTAGGTACGCATGCGCGACAGTCTCGGCCAGGCGGACAATTACCGGTACCTTTCGCGGGAAGGCGGCTGGATCGCCTGGGCCGAACCGCACCGGTACGCGGTGGTCTACCTCCCCGGCGCTGCTCGCCGGTCCGGCGGGACTCGATTGCGCTTCGAGGACGGATGGTGTGCCCGACGCTACGCTGCGGCGCACGGTTGACGCGACCAGCGGAGGCGGAAATGGGCGGCAGTCGGGCGGTCGGCCTGGCCGGGATCGGGTTCGTCGTACTGACCGTGGGCCGCTTCGTCCAGCTTGCTACGACGGAGCGTCCCGACCTGGCCGGTCCGCTGGAGCCGGTCGGCCGGTACCTGGACGCGCACGGCACCGGAGTCGCCGTCGGCACCTGGGCCGGCCTGGTCGCCTTCGGGCTGCTGCTGGTCTTCGTCGTCGGTCTGGCCCGGCAGGCACAGCCGGCCGGCGGGCTGGCCTCCTCGCTGGTGCTGGCCGGCGGCATCCTGGTGCTGGCCACGTTGACCGTGAACAGCGTCATGCTGATCTCGGGGATCAACATCGGCCGGGACGGGGACGTCGCCGAGGCCGTCCGGCTGCTCCGGCTCGCCCCGCACATCGACCACTTCATGCACCTGCCGAACGCGCTCTGGCAGGCGGCGCTCGCCGTGCTGCTGCTGCGGACCCGGGTGCTCGCCCGGCCGTTCGGGGCCACTCTCGCCCTGCTCGCCGCCGCCGAGTTCGTGGTCTCGGCGATCGGGTTGGCCACCAGCGAGTTCACCGGCCCGGAGCGACTGCCCTTCCTGGGCCTGCTGCTCTGGGTCCTGGCGGCCGGCGTGGCGCTCCTGGCCCGCCCGGGGAGCCGTCACCAGCCGCCGGGATTGCGGCCCGACTCGCGGGAAATACCCGAGTCGGTGTCCGGGTAGCCGCCGAACTGCTCGTTGGCAGTAACCGACCGGTGCGGGGACGCCAGGTCGTCAACGGGTGGTGAACTCGTTTGCGGCCGCGACCACGTCGGCGGCGAAGCCGCCCGCGTACGCTGCCGTTGCGCCGCCGTCGACCGGCAATACGATCCCCGTGACGAAGGACGACGCGTCGCTTCCGAGCCACAGGGCGGCCTCGGCAATGTCGGACGGCAAACCCAGGCGCCCGATCGGCTGCGAGGCACCCAGCTTCTCCTCGAGGAAGTCGCTGAACGCATCCGCCTGGTTCGGGGGAACGCCGAAGCTGCGCGCCATGATGGGCGTGCGGATGATCCCGGGGGCGATGGCGTTGGACCGGATGCCGAGCGGTGCGAGCTCGGCGACGGCTTGCCGCACGACCCCGACGATCGCGTGTTTCGCAATCGTGTATCCCGCGGCACTCCAGCCGCCCTGCAGGCCGGCGGCGCTCGCCGTCGAGACGATCGAGCCGCCGGTGCCCTGGCGCCGGAACTGCTGCGCCGCGTACTTGTGGCCGAGCACAACCGAGCGCGTCAGCAACGCGATCGTCCTGTCGAAGCCCTCACTTCCGATCTCGACCAACGGAGACGGATCTCCCTGCGCGCCCGCGTTGTTGAACATGATGTCGAGCTTTCCGAACTCACTCACCGCCCGGTCGACTGCCGCAGCAATGTCGGCTTCGCTCGTGACATCGGTATGGACGTAGACGAGCGAGCCCCCGTACTCCCTCTGGAGCGTCGCGCCGGCTTCGTCGTTGATGTCGGCGGCGACGACCTTCGCGCCCTCGGCGACGAAGAGCTCGGCGCCGCCGCGACCGATGCCGCTCGCCGCGCCCGTGATCACCGCGACCTTGCCCTTCAATCGATCCGGCATGAGCCTTGACCTTCCGTGAGAGCGCCTCTGACAGTCAGGCCATCCGCCGGGCAGTGCGCGGGAGGCGGTGATTCAGCATTCGAGACTTGCTGCGCGCGATGCCCGCCTCAGCAGCCGCCATCGTCGCGTCATCGTGGAACCGAGCCGCAGCTCCAGGCTACGGCGTTGGGGGCCCCATGCGGCCCCCAACGACAAGACCGAACGGCCGCGCCCGACAGAACCGGACACCTGTAACAACCGGGCACCCGCTCATCGGCTACGACGCCGGCCAGCACCGGGCCGGCGCTGACCTGCCAGCCGACACGAGCGAGGTTGACCTGCCAAAACCCCAGTCCGTGTCGGCTGTGAGGGGCATCCTCGTAGCAGGGTCACGTGTCCCCCGTTCCGCACCCGGCCCGGCCGCCGCCAGCGGTACGCGAAGGAGCGATCGTGCAGGTGCCCGACGTCAGCGTCGTCGTCCCGGTCTACGACACCATGCCGTACCTGCGGGCGTGTCTGGCGTCGCTGCTCGGGCAGACGATCGGCCGCCGGCGGATGGAGGTCGTCGCGGTGGACGACGGCTCCACCGACGGTGGCGGGCGACTGCTGGACCAGTTCGCCGCGCGGTACCCGGACACGGTGCGGGTGCGCCACCAGGCCAACTCCGGAGGCCCGGCGCACCCCTGCAACCGGGGGCTGGAGCTGGCCCGGGGACGGTACATCTTCTTCGTCGGCTCCGACGACCGCCTCGGCCCGGAGGCCCTGGAACGCCTGGTCACGGCGGCCGACCGGTACGACTCGGACGTGGTGCTCGGTCGGGCGGTCGGGGTCAACAGCCGGCACATGTTCCAGGAGATCTTCGCCGAGAGCCGGGTCGACGTGGACCTGTTCGACTCGGCGCTGCCCTGGTCGCTGGCGAACATCAAGCTGTTCCGCCGGGACCTGGTCGAACGCCACCACCTGCGGTTCCCCGAGGACATGCCGATCCTCAGCGACCAGCCGTTCACCCTCGAGGCGTGCTACCGGGCGCGACGGATCTCGGTGCTCGCCGACTACGACTACTACCACGCGGTACGCCGCCTCGACGCCGGCAACATCACCTACCGCAGCCGGCTCGAGCAGCGGCTGCGCTGCGTGGAGTTGCTGGTCGACCGGGTGGCCGACCTGATCCCGGCGGGCAAACAGCGCAACGCGGTGCTGCGGCGGCACTTCGGCCTGGAGGTGGCCCACCTGGTCGGCGACGACCTGCGTCGGCTCGACCGGCCGACCCAGGAGCGGGTGTACCGGGTGGTCCGGCGGCTGGTCGACCGCTACCTCACCGACGACCTGCGTGACCGGCTCGACATCGAGGCCCGGCTGCGGCTGGCCGCCGTCGCCGACGGTGGGCTGGCCGATCTGCTCGCCGTGATCGAGCAGGACGCCGAGCGGGGCGTGCCACCGACCGTCGTGACCGGGGGGCGCTGGCACGCCGGCTACCCGGGGGTGGGGCTGCCCGCGTGGACCGACGTGACCAGGGTCCACGCCGACTGGCTGGCCCGCCTGGACGCCGTCGCGGTGACCTGGGCGGGCACCCGGAGCCTGACCGTCACCGCCCACAGCCCGCACCCCGACCTGGCGTCGGCCGTCGGTGGGCCGCTGACCGTCCGCGCCGGCCGGATCGTCGGCGACACCCTCGACGTCACCGCCAGCGGGCGGGGCAGCCTGGTGCGGGTCCGCTTCCCGGTGGAGCGGCTGCTGGCCGGCAGCGTCGCCACCGGGCAACGACACCCGCTACGGGTCGAGGTCGCCGGGACGGCCGGCCGGGGGGCCGCCGCGCTGCGCGCCCCCGGGCTGGCGCCGTCCCGGCCCCGGATCCGCCGGCACGGCACCCGGCTGTACGCGGTCACCACCGGCCTCGACGGCCGGACCGGTCAACTCGTGCTGGCGGTGGTGCCGGTGACCGCCGCCCGGCTGGCCGCCCGACTACGCCGACGCGGCCGGTAACCGACGCGGCGCGGCGGAGTGGACCGCTCCGCACGCGGGGGTGGAGCGGGCGGTACCGTCGGCCCGGAAGAGGGATGGCACCGACGGGTGGAGGCGGCCACGGCCAGGGAGCGGGGACGCACGCTCATCGCGTCCAACAAGAAGGCACGGCACGACTACACGATCCTCAAGACGTACGAGGCGGGCATCGTGCTGGTCGGCACGGAGGTCAAGTCGCTACGGGCCGGGCGGGCGTCGCTGGTCGACGCGTTCGCCCAGGAACGCGACGGCGAGATCCTGCTGTACGGGCTGCACATCGCCGAGTACGGCTTCGGCACGTGGACCAACCACGCGCCCCGCCGTACCCGCAAGCTGCTGCTGCACCGGGTGGAGATCGCCCGGATCCTGGAGAAGCTGCGCGACGGCGGGGCGACGCTGGTGCCGCTGTCGATGTACTTCGAGAACGGCTGGGCCAAGGTCGAGCTGGCGCTGGCGCGCGGCAAGAAGTCGTACGACAAGCGGCAGACCCTCGCCGAGCGGGACGCCAACCGCGAGATCGCCCGTGAGCTGGGCCGACGCCTCAAGGGGCAGCGCCGGGGCCAGCGGACCACCTGACGGGTGCCGGCGTCGCCGCCGGCACCCGTCAGGGGTCATGCGGCGGCGCGGCGGGCAACGGCGGTCCGGGTGGCCCCGACAAACGTCCAGAACAGCGGCAACGTGGTGTTCTTGCGCTGGGCTCGGGTGTTGGTGCCGAAAATGGCGGTGCGCAACGGCGTGGTCGGCTCCAGTTGGGCGCCGGCCCGTGAGCGTCCGGTTGACGATGTTGGCTGGCGAGACCCCGGCCAGGTCCGGGTAGTCTCTGCCCGTCCAGGGTGGGCCACGCCGACCGCCGGGAACTTCCTCGTGCAGGTAGCCGCGCCCCGCAGCATCCACGCTGTGGGGGCCTTACCGTGTTGGGGTGCCGGTGACGAACGCCCCTCACCAGTGCCGACGAGGCCGTCCGAGCCGAATGGATCCGGGCCGACCGCTAGGACGTCTTGGTTGGCCACGACGAGACACCGCCGCCCTCGGCCGCAGATCATTCTCAGCCTGAATCCACAAGTCGATCACCGCCTTGATCAGCAACGCCGCCGTCGGCAAGGCAGCCCAACTCGGATCCTCCAGCACTTGGGCTACCGCGACGGCAGTGCCGACGCCGCCGGCGAGGAGGCCGAGCAGCACCAGCAACACGAGGGCCGCCCTACCAAGGGCCTCCAGTACCGGCTTGAGCTTGGTCTTGGCTCGATGCAGGTGGGAGGAGACGGTGTTCTCCGCCATGCCAAGGCACCCGGCCATCTCCGCACGGGACCGGTCTTTCCGGAAGGTCCACTCAATCGCCTCGCGTTGCATACCGCTCAGCCCGGCGCTCTGCATCGCCGCATTGATCTCGTCGGCGAGTTCACGCTCGTTGTACGCCTGCACCGGGTCGGGCAGCTTGGCGACGGAGACCCACGGTGCCCGGCACGCCATCTGGTCCAGCACGGTGTGCGGCCCAGCCGGCTCGGCATCGGGATCGGTAGGTAGCGAGCCGGTGAACCGGGCGTCTTCTCGCCGGGCCTGGTAGATGTAGCGGCGCGCCACGGTGAAGCCGTAGCGCTCCGGCTGGCGGACGGTCGACCACCGGCCGAGGACCTCGGCGATGGCGTGCTGCGCGACATCCTCGTCCGACAGCCGCGACCCCGGCACACCGCAGATGGCCAGCCATTTGGCCGCGAAGCGGCGCAGCCGTTCCCGGTTGGCCACACAGAATCTGATCTTCTCGGCCTCCGCAGCAGACCCCTCCTGTGGGGGGCCGTCGCCCGGCGACACCGGAGCACCAACGGACGAAAGCGCATGGTCAGCAGCCACTGACGTGTTCCCGCGCTCCCGCCACCCGCACGTACCAGGTACCGCCACGGCCGCTACCGCCGACCTCGGAACCCGGGGGCAACTCGGCTGCCGCCTTCACCAGCCGGATACGGGCACGCACGGTCCACGCGTCGGCTGCGGCGCCAGCGAGCCGGGCCGCCGCAGGCACGGCTGCGGCCAACCCGGTCACCGTCCAAGGGTCGATCATCAGGGGGTCCCTTCCCGGTCGTCCTCGCGCCGGTAGCGCGAGCTGATCGATCGGTACGGGTACCTGGCCGCAGGTTCCGTTACCAATTGCGGTGTGACGGCGACCACACTTTGGTCGGCGCACCCCCCACGTCTTCGAGATCATCCTGCTGCCTATCTCGGCCGCACCTTGGCGGTGCCCCTAAGAACGACGACGCGCTGGCCACCTCCACCGCGCGGAGGCCACGGGTACGCATCCGCCCCGGCGGCATCCTCCTGCTCGTCATCGACGAAGCCGGGCAACTGCGCCGCACCCTGCGCTGCCCCTACCACCCACCACGCTCGGCCGCATCCGCAACGCCCGCCCAGCATCCGCAGTCCCGCCCCCGGCAGCCACCCCGCAGCAGGTCATCACATCACTCGACGTAGGTAGGCGGGAGATAGAACCACCCCACAGCCGGTGCGTCGTCGCAGGTGGTCCGCGAGTCCCACGCCCGAGCCCACGCCTCACGGTCGCCTTCGCCCTGCGCGAACGCAGTGAGCTGGCGATGCTCCCCCCAGACCCGCGCCGCCTGTTCCGCAGTGATCTCATGCAGAACCAATACTCGCGGCTCCGACACCTGGGCTCCGGTAATCCACTCAGGCACCGCCGCAAACCAGTACTCGTGGCCCTCGTAGAGCGCCAACCCGTCCAAAGGGCCGTCGTAGAAGTCCAAGACGCCAACAACCTGCACCCCAACCACCTCGGGTAGGCCCTTCAGCACGGCGGAGTCAAGATGCACTCCCGCACGCTAGCCAGCCAACCCCGCACCCGCCATCCCATATGTTCGATACGACCACCAGCCAAATCCGCTCACGGCCCTGGCGTCACACATCCTGCGACGCCGTTTCGTCAACCATCATGCGAGAGCAGGCATCCCGGGCACGGTCCCAGCGCGGTCAGTACCGTCCGTCTGTCGACGCCAATCCCCCTGGCGGGCATTCCCACAACCGGTCAGCGTGGAGGCAGGTACGGCTCCGCCGGCATCGGCACCTCGACGAAGGTGGCCCCGTGCAGGTCCAGCCAGGCCCGGTCCGGGCCCCGGACCAGCCGCAGCATCACCGCCTCGCAGGCCGGGCAGCGGGCCACCAGGCCGGGCGCGTGGCTGAACACGTGCAGTCCGGCCATCGGACCGGTCCGTCCGCACGACGCGCACCGGCCGGTCGCGCCGCTCAGGTCGACGGCGAACAGCTCGCGCAGCGGCCCGTCCAGCACGTTGCCGTCCTGATAGGACATGTCGGTCATCGGTTCCTCCTTCGCTCCGCCGCCGAACGCGACCCGGGCCGGTCGGCGGCTCACCCCCCGTCAGCGGCTCACCCGTCGACGACCCCGGCTGCGACGTACCCCCCGGCACCGGTTCATCCCGTCGGGCCGAACCGCTCGGTGCGGACCCGGCGGGTCGGGTGGCCCAGCCCCACCAGCAGGTCGGCCACCGTCTCCACGAACCCGGTGGGCCCGCAGACGTAACAGAGCGGCGCCAGGTCGGCCGGCCAGCCGTGGCGGTTCACGTCGGCCAGGCCGATCCGGTGCGGCTCCCCCCGCCAGCCGTCCGGGGCCCGCCGGGTGTAGACGTACGCGACGTCCAGGCCTCCGTCGTCGCGGGCCCGGCGGCGCAGCTCGTCGGCGTAGACGACGTCGTCCGGGGCCCGCACCGAGTAGACCAGCCGGAACGGCGTCCGGTTGCCGGCCGCGCGGCGGGCCCGGACCATCGCCATCAACGGCACCACCCCGGACCCGCCGGCCACCAGCAGCACCGGCGCCGTCTGGTCGGTACGCCAGACGAACCAGCCGCCCACCGGGCCGCGCACCTCGACCGGGTCGCCCTCGGCGTACACGTCGGTCAGGTACGGCGACACCTCACCGTCGGGGAACCGCTGCACGGTCAGCTCGATCCGGCTGCCGTCCACCGGGGCGGCCAGCGAGTACGCCCGAGCGGCCTGGTAGCCGTCCTCGGCGGTGAGCCGGACGTCCACGTGCTGGCCGGGCAGGTGCCCCGGCCAGCCGGGCACGTCGAGGACCAGGGTCTGCGCGGTCGGTGTCTCCACCCGGCGTTCGACGAGCCGGGCCACCCGCCAGGTCAGCGGGCCGCGCCCGCCATCGGGGGTGGTCACCTCAGTCGCCCTGGTAGCGCTGCTCACGCCACGGGTCGCCGTAGTCGTGGTAGCCGCCAGTCTCCCAGAAGCCCGGCGTGTCGTCGACGAGCAGCCGGATGCCCCGCACCCACTTGGCCGACTTCCAGAAGTACAGGTGCGGGACAAGCAGCCGGGCCGGGCCGCCGTGCTCGGGGGCCAGCGGGGCGTCGTCGAAGCGGTGCGCCACCCAGGCCCGCCCCTCGCGCAGGTCGGTCAGGGGCAGGTTGGTGGTGTAGCCGCCGTACGAGTGGGCCAGCGCGTACCGGGCGTCGGTGTCGATCCCGGCCAACAGGGTGTCCAGCGAGACGCCCTGCCAGCGGGTGCCGAGCTTGGACCAGCGGGTCACGCAGTGGATGTCCACCGTCGGCGTCTCCTGCGGCAGGCCCATCAGCTCGTCCCAGGTCCACCGGTACTCGGCACCGGCCTCGGTGCTGATCACGAACTCCCAGCGGTCCACCGGCACCTTCGGCGTCGGACCGGCGGAGAGCACCGGGAAGTCGGTGGTCAGGTACTGGCCGGGCGGCAGGTCCGGGGCGGTCGAGCGACGCCGCCCCCGGAAGCCGGGAGACACGATTCCCACCCGGTCAGTCCTACCACCCGGCGGGCCCGCCCGGCACCGTTCGCCGGAACGGACCTCACCCGCCCGACTCGTTGATCCGGACCGGGTCGCCCCGTAGATTGTGGACCCGGAAGTGAGGAGAGTGGATGCGCACCATCGACTGGCGGGATGGTCGGATCGTAGCGATCGACCAGACCCGACTTCCGCACCACGTCGAGTTCCTGGAGATCGACACGGTCGAGGAGCTGATCGCGGCGATCCGCTCGCTGGCGATCCGGGGCGCGCCCGCGATCGGCGTCGCCGGGGCCCTCGGGGTGGCGCTCGCCGCCCGCCTGCACCCGGACGACCCGGCCGCGCTGCACGCGGCGACCGACGCGATCCGGGCGGCCCGGCCGACCGCGGTGAACCTCGCCTGGGGCGTGGACCGGGTCCGGGCCCGGCTGGACGCCGACGGCGCGGAGGCGGCCCTCGCCGAGGCGCTGACCGTGCTGGAGGAGGACGCCCGCTGCTGCCGGGAACTCAGCGAGCGCGGCGCGCGCTGGCTGGTCGAGACGGTCGGGCCGAAGGTGGCGGTGCAGACCCACTGCAACGCCGGTGCGTTGGCCACCGTCGAGTGGGGCACCGCGCTCGGCGTGGTGCGCTCCCTCCAGCAGCACGGCGCGCTGGGCCACGTGTACGCCTCGGAGACCCGTCCCCTGCTCCAGGGGGCACGGCTGACCGTGTGGGAGCTGGCGCAGATCGGCGCGGCGCACACCCTGGTGGTGGACTCCGCCGCCGCGTCCGTACTGGCGCAGGGGCTGGTCGACGCGGTCGTGGTGGGCGCGGACCGGATCACCGCCAACGGTGACGTGATCAACAAGGTGGGGACGTATCCGCTGGCCCTGGCGGCGGCCCGGGCCGGAGTGCCGATGGTGGTCGCCGCGCCGGAGTCGACCGTGGACCTCGCCACGCCGTCCGGGCGGGACGTCACCATCGAGGTCCGCGCCGCCGAGGAGATCACCGCCCTCGGCGCGGCGGCGCTGGCCCCGCAGGGCACCGAGACGCTCAACTACGCCTTCGACATCACCCCGGCCGACCTGGTCACCGCGATCGTCACCGAGCGCCGGGTCATCCTGCCGGGCGCCGGTGGCCGCCCCGACGACCCGATCGACCGGAGCTGACCCGCCGGTCCCACCCACCGACCGGATCCGGTTCCCCCGACGGCCACCGGCCCCGGGGGGCACCGGTCCGTCGGTAGCCCCACCCGACCGGCAGCGGCCGGCCGGTCAGACCCGTCCGCGAGGAGTCAACCGCCATGCTCAACCGCTGGTCCGCCGTCGACGCCCCGGACCGGTCCGACCCGGTCGCGCAGCTCGTGTACGCCTCCCGGCTGCTCGGCGCCGACACCGACCTGGTGCTGCACGGCGGCGGCAACACCTCGGTCAAGACGACGGTCACCGACCTCACCGGGGAGTCGGTGGAGGTGCTGCACGTCAAGGGCAGCGGCTCGGACCTGGCCACCATGGGCGCCTCCGGCTTCACCGCGCTGCGGCTGGCCCGGCTGCGGGCGCTGCTGCGCCTGGAGCGGCTGCGGGACAGCGAGATGATGAACGAGCTGCGCTGCGCCCGCCTCGACGCGACCGCGCCGGACCCGAGCGTCGAGTCGCTGCTGCACGCGCTGCTGCCGCACCCGGCGGTGCTGCACAGCCACGCCGACGCGCTGCTCACCCTGACCAACCAGCCCGAGGGCCGTCGGCTGGTGGAAGAGGTCTACGGCGACCGGGTGGTCGTCGTCCCGTACGTGATGCCCGGTTTCGACCTCGCCCGGCTCTGCGCGGAACTCTTCCCGGCGCAGTCCCATCCGGGGACCGTCGGCATGGTCCTGCTCAACCACGGCCTGTTCACCTTCGGCGCGGACGCCGAGGAGGCGTACCGCCGGCACATCGAGCTGGTCGGCCTGGCGGAGGAGCGGCTGTCCCGGCCGGCGGCCCGGGTCGCCGCGCCGGCCGGGCCGGTGTCGGTCGACCGGGTCCGGCTGGCCCGGCTGCGCCAGGAGATCTCCGAGGTCGCCGGGGCCCCGATGGTGCTCAGCCGGTACGACGACCCGACGGTCCGGGCGTTCCTGGACCGTCCCGACCTGGCGGCAATCGCCACCCGTGGCCCGGTCACCCCGGACCACGTGCTGCGGACCAAGCGCGTCCCGCTGGTCGGTACCGACGTGGCCGGGTACGCCAAGGAGTACCAGCAGTACGTCGATGAGCACCGGGAGCGGGCCCGCACGACGCTGACCGTGCTCGACCCCGCCCCCCGGGTGCTCCTCGACCCCGAACTGGGCCTGCTCACCGCCGGCCGGCGGGCGGCCGACGCCCGGATCGCCCAGGACATCTACCGGCACACCATCGACGTCATCGAGGCGGCCGAGGCGATCGGCGGCTACCAGGCGCTGCCGGCCGGCGACATCTTCGACGTCGAGTACTGGGAACTCGAGCAGGCGAAGCTGCGGCGCGGCGGCCCGGCGCCGGAGTTCACCGGTGAGGTGGCAGTGGTGACCGGGGCGGCCTCCGGCATCGGTCGGGCCTGCGCCGCCGCCCTCCAGGCCCGGGGGGCGTGCGTCGTCGCGCTGGACCGGGACCCCTCGGTCACCGAGCCCGGCGGGCTGGCCCGGCTCGGCCTCCAGGTCGACGTGACCGACCGGGCGGCGATGGACGCTGCGCTCGACACGGCGGTGGACCACTTCGGCGGGGTGGACATCGTCGTCGCCGCCGCCGGAATCTTCCCGGCCAGCCAGGAGATCGCCGGCCTGGACCCGGAGGCGTGGCAACGGACGATGGCGGTGAACGCGGAGTCGGTGGCGCACCTGTTCGCCCGGACCCACCCGCTGCTGGCCCTGGCTCCCCGGGGCGGTCGGGTCGTGGTGGTCGCCTCGCGCAACGCGGTGGCCCCCGGCCCCGGTGCGGTCTCCTACTCCGCCTCCAAGGCGGCAGTGGTGCAGGTGGCCCGGGTGGCCGCGTTGGAGTGGGCGTCGGACGGCATCCGGGTCAACGTCGTGCACCCCGACGCGGTCTTCGACACCGGGCTGTGGAGCCCGGAGGTGCTCGAGGGCCGGGCCCGGCACTACGGGCTGACCGTGGCGGAGTACAAGCGACGGAACCTGCTCGGTACGGAGATCACCAGCGCCCGGGTCGCCGACCTGACCGCCGCGCTGTGCGGCGACGCGTTCGCCGCCACCACCGGGGCGCAGGTCCCCGTCGACGGCGGCAACGAGCGGGTGATCTGACGGCGGGTACCCGGAGCGGGCCGGCTGGCCGACCCGCTCCGGGGCTGCTCACCGCCGTTCGTCGACCACCTCGCGGGGGCCGGGTTCGGCCTTGCGGGTGGCCCGCAGACTGGTCAGGGTGACCACCACCAGCACACCGATGATCACACCGAGCGAGGCGAGGGTCGGGATCTCCGGCACCCCCGACCAGATGCCGTGCGCCCAGTGCAGACCGAGCTTGACACCGATGAAGGCGAGGATGACCGCCAGGCCGTAGCTGAGGTGGACCAGCCGGCTGAGCGCGGCGTGCAGCACGAAGTACAGCGCCCGGAGCCCGAGCAGGGCGAAGGCGTTGGTGGCGAAGACCAGGTACGGGTCCTCGGTGATGCCGTACACCGCCGGCACCGAATCGACGGCGAACACCACGTCGGTGGCGAGGACGGCGACCACGACCAGGGCCATCGGGGTGAGCGCCCGCCGGCCGTGCTGACGGACGGTCATCCTGGGTCCGTGGTACTCGTCGGTGACCGGCATGAACTTACGCAGCAGCCGCACCGACCGCATGGTGGCGATGTCGACCTCCTGCTCGTGGCCGGAGAGCGCGTCACGCAACAGCTTGGCCGCGGTGGCGATCAGGATGATCGCGAAGAGCAGGAAGGCGAAGTCGAGGGTCTGCAACGCCGCCGCGCCGAGGGCGATGAACACGCCCCGGAGCACCAGCGCCCCCGCGATGCCGTAGAGCAGCACCCGCTGGGCCAGCGCCGACGGGACGGCGAAGGCGGCCAGCAGGAGCATGAAGACGAAGAGGTTGTCGACCGACAGTGACTTCTCGACCAGGTAACCGGTGAGGTACTCGACACCCTGTTTGGAGCCGTACTGGGCCCACACCCAGCCGCCGAAGGCCAGCGGCAGGGCGACGTAGAACGCCGACCAGCCCAGGGCCTCCCGCATCGTCACCTCGTGCGGCCGGCGGGTGACCACGAAGTCGAGCACCAGCAGGACGAGCACACCGACGATGGTGACCGCCCAGAGGGTGGGCGTGCCGACCGAGGACAAACCGGCAGAAAGGTACATGACATCGCTCATGGAGCCTCCTCGAACACCATTCCATGTTCGAGGTCTCCTTCACCCACCGTCGGTGGGCAACCACCCGGGGTCGCTCCGGGCGACCGTACTGACCGGAATGATTCGTGGGAAGTACTCCCCTCGTGAGGGCAAGGTTAGGTCAGCCCGGCGGGGGCCGCCACACCGGGGACGACTGGCGTGTCGCCGCCCGCACGGCGTCGGTGACCAGCTTCACGCCCAGGTCGGCCAGGCAGGCCGGGCCGGTCGGGTCGAGCGGGCAGTGCGCCTCCCACCAGCAGGGCTGTTCGGTGATCGCGGTGGCCCGGCGGTGCGGGCACCCCGGCAGCCCCTGGAGGTCGACGCCCCCGCCCACTCCGTACCGGCGCGCGTCGGTGGGGCCGAAGAGACCGACCGTCGCCGCGCCCGCCGCAGCGGCGAGTCGGAGGGGCCCGGTGTCCGGCCCGACGACCACCCCGCCCCGGCGGGCCACGGCGGCGAACTGCGCGGCAAGGGTGGGCAGGTCGCCCCGGGGCAGCGGCACGCCGGGCGGGTCGTCGCCCGCGCCGACGGCCAGCACGGGGTGGCCGTCGGCGGCGAGCCGGCCGGCGAGCGTCCGCCAGGAGGCGTCGGGCCATCGCTTCACCGCCATGCCGGCGTCGGTGACCAGCACGACCGGTGGGGCCGCCGGTCGGTCGGCGGCGGCGACCAGTCGGCCGACGCTGGTCTCTCCGGCGGCGCGCGCCGCCGCGGGCAGGTGGACCCGGGGCCGCGCGTCCAGGTCCGCCCGGGTCAGCAGTCCCTCGGCGTGCAGCAGGCGCAGGTAGCGGGCTCCGACCGGCTCGTCCGGCGGCGGCCCCCGCCACAGGTCGGTGACGCAGCGGGCAGCGGCGGCGAGCAGCAGGTCGGGGATGCCGTCGTACCGGGTGGTGGTGACCGCCAGGTCCGGCCGCCGCGCGGCGAGCGCCTCGACGACCGCCGCCCGCTCCGCGCCGGGCCGGCCGTGCCTCGGGGTACGGACCTCGGTCACCGCCGGGTCGACACGGGCCAGTTCGGCGCCGGGCTCGTGGGTGAGCACGCGCAGGCGGGAGTACGGGTTACGCCGGGCCAGCCCGTGGATCGCCGGCAGCAGCATCAGCAGGTCACCGATCCCGCCGAGCAGGTCGACGACCAGGATCTCGGCGTACCGGTCAGCCATCGGGCCGTCCGAGCAACCGCTGGTAGAGGTCGCGGTGCGCGGTGGCGACCCGGGGCCAGGCGTGGCCGGCGGCGAGCGTCCGGCCTCGCTCGGCGAGCCGGCGGCGCAGCACCGGGTCGGCCAGCACCCGGCCGACGGTGGCGGCCAGCGCGTCGCTGTCCCGGCGTCGCGGAACCACCGCCACCGCCCCGCTACGGTGCAGCTCGTCGCCGCCGTCCTCAGGCGCGGTGACCACGGTCGGTCGGCCGTGGCCCAGCGCGGCGAGCAACGCCCCGCTCTTCACCGTCACGCCCGCCGTGAAGGGCAGCACCACCACGTCGGCGGCGTGCAGGGCCGCCGAGGCGCGGTCCGGGGGCAGGTACCCGGTGAAGGTGACCGCGTCGGCGACGCCGTACCGGTGGGTCAGCGCGGTCAGCTCGTCCCGGAACACGCGGGCCTCCGCCTCCGGCATGGCCTGCGAGGTGAACCCGCCGGCCACCAGCAGCCGCAGGTCGGGGTGGGTGCGACGGAGCGCGGGCAGGGCCCCGATCAGGTGACGAATCCCCTTGACGGGGTGGACGAAGCCGAAGAAGACCAGTAGCGGCGTGCCCGGGGACAGGCCAAGTTCCGCCCGCAGCCGCCGGCCGGCGTCGGCCGCGCCGGGTGAGTCGGTCACGTTCGGGGCCAGCGGGACGTGCGCCGTGGGCACCCCGCAGCGGCCTCGGACGGCCGCCTCGTGTCCGTCGTTGGTGACCACCACCGTCGCGCTGGCCGGCACCAGTCGACCGGTCTCCCGGTCCCAGAGCCCGGCGCGTTCCAGCACCGACCACAGGGGACCGGGCAGCCAGCCGGGCACCGCCCACGAGCCGTACTCGTGCACGGTGGTGACCAGGGGGACGCCCCGGGGCAGCCGGAACGGCAGCAGGCCGGGCAGACCGGAGAACCGGTACGCCGAGGGGGCGAACTGGACGTGCACCAGGTCGACGTCGAGGCGACGGACCCGCTCGGCGGCCCGGACAGTGGCGGTGAACCAGCGCAGCGGCGACCCTCCCCCGGTGGGGCGGACCGGCACGGGGACGACCGTCACCCCGGCCTCGTCCAGCGCGCGGACCAGGTGCGCGACGTAGTCGCTGACCCCGTCGTGGTCCACCGGAGCCGGGCCGAGCGGCATGGCCACCCGGATCCGGTCGCTGCCGGCCACCGCGCCTCCCTCCCCGTCCGGTCCGTGGCGTTTCCGAGGCGGCGGTGACTTCCCCGGCCGGCGGCGGGGAAACCCGGTGCGGGCCCGTTCCGGGCCCCCACGGCCCGCTCCCGGTGCCCTATGGTGGCCCGGTGACCGACGAGACTGCGCCCACCGGTCCGCTCACCGGGCTGCGCGTGGTGGAGCTGGCCGGCATCGGGCCCGGGCCGTTCGCCGCGATGATGCTCGCCGACCTCGGTGCGGACGTGGTCCGGGTGGACCGGACGGCCGAGGTCGACCCCGCCGCGTTCGGCACCCCGCACCCCGACCTGCTGAACCGGGGCCGCCGCTCGGTGGCGGTGGACCTGAAGTCCCCCGGCGGGCGCGAGGTGGTGCTGGCGCTGGTACGGGACGCGGACGCGCTGATCGAGGGGTTCCGGCCGGGGGTGACCGAGCGCCTCGGCGTCGGGCCGGCCGACTGTCTCGCGGTGAATCCCCGGCTGGTGTACGGGCGGATGACCGGGTGGGGCCAGGACGGCCCGAACGCGCCGTACGCCGGGCACGACATCGGCTACCTGGCGCTGACCGGCGCGCTGCACGGGATCGGGCGGGCCGGGGAGCGCCCGGTGCCGCCTCTGAACCTCCTCGGCGACTTCGGCGGCGGCGGCATGATGCTGGCGTTGGGCCTGGTCTCCGCGCTGTATGCCGTCCAGTCCGGCGCCAAGGGCCAGGTGGTGGACGCGGCGATCGTGGACGGTGTGGCGGTGCTGAGCACCATGATCCACGGCCTGCGCCGGATGGGGATGTGGCAGGACCCGCGCGGGGTGAACCTGCTCGACGGCGGGGCGCCCTTCTACGACACGTACGAGTGCGCCGACGGGCGGTACGTCGCGGTGGGCGCGCTCGAACCGCGCTTCTACGACGAGCTGGTCCGACGCACCGGGTTCCCGCTGCCGCCCGACGAGCCGCTGGACCGTACCGACCCGACGAACTGGCCGGCGTTGCGGCAGGCCTGGGCCCGGTTGTTCCGCACCCGGACCCGGGACGAGTGGGCCGCGTTGGTGGGTGACTCCGACGCGTGCCTGGCCCCGGTGCTCGACTGGCGGGAGGCCGCGGCGCACCCGCACATGGCCGCCCGGAAGGTCTTCATCCCGCACGACGGGGCGGAGCAGCCGGCCCCCGCGCCGCGCTTCTCCGGCACCCCGACCGCGCTGCGCCGCCCGCCGCCCCACCCCGGGGAGCACACCGACGAGGTCCTCGCCGAGCTGGGCTACTCCCCCGACCGGATCGACGCGCTGCGGACCGCCGCCGCCATCGCCTGACGCGGCCGGGCCAGCTCCGTTCCGCCAATCGGCGCCCGGTCTGGCACCGGGCGGAAGGTCGGCGGACGACGGCCCGTTCGGGCGCCGGGGCGGTCGGTCGGGCCGACCTGGTCAGGCGCGGCGGATGGCCGTGCCAGGAGCCAGCGTCGACTCGACGAGTTCCCGGTACTCCCGGGGAAGCTGGGCCGCCACGTCGTCGAACTCGCCGCCGGTGATCGCCTCCCGCAGGGTGCTGAAGACGGCCCGGATGCCCGACCGGGCGGACGATGGGTCCGCGTCGGCGCGCTGACCGACCCGGGCCACGAACTCCGCCGCGCCGAACCGGTCGGCGTGCTCGGTGCTCGGGGTCTTCTTCAGCAGCAGTTGCAACGGCTTGGGCAACTGGGCCGCGAGATCGAGGGCCTCGCCCCCGGTGAGTCGGTCGGCCAGCGTCTCCAACGTGGCACGGGTCAGCTCCACCGCCCGGGTGGACGGCACCCCAGCCCGCTGGGCGACCTGGTCGACGAAGGTGTCGTAGTTCATGCCGGCGCTCCCCTCGGCTGTGACGAACCGGAGGCGTACCCGGTGGACGACCCGGAAAACGACGGCCGCCGGGGCCGCTTTTCCCTGGGTACGGCGGGCGTGACCGCCGGGTGGACGGGTAACCGCGGCCGGTCGTGACCGACGAGAGGCGGCGGAGGAGTCCTGCCATGGCGAGTTACACCGACGTGCTGCGGTACCTGTCGAGCCTGGACTACCCGGCGGGCAAGGACGACGTGGTACGCCAGGCCGAACGGGAGGGGGCACCCCCCGAGGTGCTGCAGGCGCTGCGCGCGCTCCCGCCGGTCGACTACGCCAACGGCAACGAGGTCGCCCGCTCGGCCGGTATCGACGCCGCGCCGGAACTCTCTCCCGCCCAGCGGGCGGCCCAGGCCCGCGAACCGCACACCCGCGTCTCGCAGCACCTGCGCCGGATCTGACCGGCGGGCGGGACGGCACCGGGGGACGGGCACACCGGTGTGGCGGTTGACGGCCCGGCATCCGGACCGGTCGACGCCGGCCTCGGTGCAGCTCACCGTGATGGGCCTGATCGGGCTCTGCACCGGGGCCCTGTTCGGGCTGCTCGTCTCGCCCCGCCTCGCCCCGCTCGTCGGCTGGGACGTCGCCGCGCTGACCTACCTGGTCCTGGCCTGGCGCGCGCTCTGGCCGATGGACGCGGAACGGACCGCCCGGCTGGCCATCCAGGAGGACCCGAACCGGGCGGTCCGGGACGTCCTGCTGCTGGTCGCCTGCGTGGCGAGCCTGGTGGCGGTCGGGGTCATCATGAGCGGTGCCCGCGGTGAGCCGGCCGGGCCGTCCCGGGACTTCTACAGCGCGCTCGGCATGGTGAGCGTGCTGCTGTCCTGGCTGGTCGTGCACACCGTCTACACCACCCGGTACGCCCGGATCTACTACACCGGTCCGGACGGCGGCATCGACTTCCACCAGGACCAGCCACCCTGCTACGCAGACTTCGCGTACATGGCGTTCACCGTCGGGGCCACCTTCCAGGTCTCCGACACCGACCTGTGCAGTCACGAGATGCGCAGGACCGTGCTGCGGCACATGCTGGTGTCGTACCTGTTCGGGGCGATCATCATCGCCGCGACGGTGAACCTGGTGGCCGGCCTCGCCCACTGACCGCCGGCTGGTCCTGACCCGTCGACTGGCCCGGTCCTGCCCCGTCGACTGGCACACCTGGGCCGCGGAAGGAGACGGGCGGACAGGTGAGGGCCCGGGTCACGAACCGCGACCCGGGCACCACACGACATGCACCACCCGGTCTGCGTACCCCCGGGTACGACCGCCAGGCGGCCGGCACTCGCTGGAACCAAACGGCCAGCTCTGCCGCCATCAGCGTACGATGCCATGTCCCCTGAACAGCCGATTATCGGGTAACTGTGGGACGTAGATCACCTGGCCAGTTCGGCGTACCGCTTCTCCAGGTCCACCCGGGCGAGCGCCCCGACCAGCCAGGCCAGCCGCTCGGACTCGCCGCTGCCGGCGAGACCGGCCAACTCACCGGCGGACCGCCCAAGGCCGAGGCGGCGGGCGGCGGCGAGCGCCCGGCGGTCGGCGACCGGTGCCACCTCCCGCCACAGCACCTGTGCCTCGCGCAGGAAGAGGTCGACGACCTGGGCGTCCACGCCGGGCAGCTCGGCCAGCAGTGCCCGCTCGCGGGCCGGGTCGCGGTGGGCCAGGGCCCGCAGTCGTCGCAGGTCGCCGCGGTAGTGCTCGACGACGGTGAGGGCCAGATCGCCGAGCAGGTCGGCGATCGCCTCCGGGTTCGCGCGGAACCCGCTGTCACGCAGCAGCCGGGTGCGTTGCTCGTGCCGGGACCGGGACATCCGGCCGGGGCTGTCCCAGCCGGCCTCCTGGAACGCGCGGGTGGCGGTCAGCGCGCGCCGGAAGTCACCCGGCCGGGCGAGCAGCACGGCGAGCACCAGCACCTGGAACAGGCTCCCCGGGTTGTTGGTGACGCGGAATCCGTACTCCTCGGCGAAGCCCCGGCCCCCGCCCGCCAACCGGCGGACCAGCCGTTTCTTCTCTTCGATGGTCGAGGTCGCAGTCGTCGCCATGCCCGCGACTACCCGTGCCGGGCCAGGCCACTCCTGCCCCGCCGGCCGCTCAGCCGAGGAGTTGTCCGTGCCGGTCGCGGGCCTTGAGCCGGACGGTGGGCATGGCCGGTGCCGGCAACGGCGGGTCGGAATCGTCGACCACGACGCCGAAGCGCCGCCCGGCCGTCCAGTCGTCGGACGCCGCCACGATCTCCTCGTGCGTACGCCCGACGAAGTTCCACCACATCACCAGCGGCTCCTCGAACGGCGCTCCGCCGAGCAGCAACAACCGGCAGTCGGGCCCGCCCTCGACGGTCAGGGTCCGACGCCCCGGCGGCAGGTAGAGCAACGCGCCGGGGGTCAGCCGTACGCCGTCCACCTCGGCGGCGCCGGACATGGCCAGCAGGCCGTGCTCGAAGTCGTGGCGCAGCGGCACCCGGGCCGGCGCGGACCCACCGGGCTCCAGTTGCGCGCCGAGCAGCGGCGTGTGCACCACCGCCGGGGACCGGGCACCGGCCAGTTCCCCGACGAGCAGGGTCACGTCGAGGCCGCCGTCGCGCCACCGGGGCAGGTCCGCGTGGTGGCTGAAGTCGGCCGGGCCCGACCGGGCCGCGTCGGGCAGCGCGACCCAGAGCTGTACGCCGTGCATCGTCCTCGGCCGCTGCGGTGGGGACTTCTCGGAGTGCGCGATGCCGTGCCCGGAGGTCATCACGTTGAGCTGGCCGGGACGGATCAGCTGAACGTTGCCGAGGCTGTCCCGGTGCAGGATCTCCCCCTCCACCAGCCAGGTGACCGTCTGCAGCCCGCTGTGCGGGTGCGGCGGCACCTGCATGCCCAGCCGTTCCCCGACGTCGTCCGGCCCGAAGTGGTCGACGAAGCACCACGCGCCGACCATCCGCCGGGTGCGCTGCGGCAGCAGCCGGCGGACGGTGGTGTACCGGCCGAGTGGCACGTCGTGCCCGGGCAGCAGCACACTCTCCGGGTCGGCGGGTACGGCACCCGGGGGCCGGGTCTGTGCCGGCATGACCTGCTCCATCCCACCGACCCTACGTCAGCGGCCAGGCCCCGGACACGCGCGTGGGCCGGCACCCCGGGGTTCGGGGTGCCGGCCCATCAGCGTTGTTGCCGTGTGTCAGCTGTTCCAGTGCTGGGCGACCAGGTCAGCGGCCTGGGTTTCCCACTGGGCGTAGTGGTCCGGGTACGCCGACACCTGCACCGTCTGCGCGGCCTGGGTGAGCGGCATGTCCTGCCAGCCGTCCACACCCTTCAGGCCCTTCAGGAACGCGGTGGTGGCGTACTCGGGGTCGGTGATCTGCTCCACCGTGCCCCACCCGGACGACGGGCGCTGCTGGAACAGGCCCTGCGAGTCGTGGTCGTTGCGGTCACCCAGATGACCCAGGTTCTCCAGCTTCGACTCCTGCAGGCTCGTGGCGATGGCCACCACGGCGGCCCGCTCGTTCATGCCGGTCTTCTTCGTGGCCTTGATGATCGCCTTCGCGTTGGCGGTCTGCTCGGCGTTGAGCGGGATCCGCGACTGGGCGCCCTGCACACCGTGCGGGATCAGCTTGCTGGTGTCCGGCTTGTCGGCCTGCACCACGGCCACCGGGGTGGCGGTGGCGGCGTGGGCGGCAGTGCTGTCGAGGACGGTGCCGACCGGACCGCCGATGACACCACCGGCGAACGCCAGACCAGCAACACCGAGAACAGTCTTACGCAGCAGCTTCGTAGCCATGAGGGGTACTCCATTCGGGGGTCGGCACACCGCCAGGGGGGCAGGGGGTGTGCGAGCACCGTCCGGCGCCCAAAAGAAAGGGGGGAAGGGAAGTTCGAGGGGGGTGCGGCGGGGAGCGAGGCTCACCACGCCGGGTCCAGATGTAACGACCGCCAGCCCGCCGGCATTCCACCCCACCACCACCCGAGGGGGTGGGGGGTGCCGGGGCTGCTACCTCGGTCGTCCGGAGGGTGTAACGACCCCCGACCAGCCGACATTCCAGCCCGCGACCCGGGGACCCCGTCCGGGCCCCACCCCACCGGGTCCCGAACCAGACACCGGGTGCCTAACAGGCCAGTCAGGGACGTCGAGCCTGATCGGCTCCATATCGCCGAAAAGGCGGCACCCACCGCTTCGGACAGCCCTACTTCGCTGAAAAGGCGGCCTCGGGCGTCCGTGCGCCGAAACGGAATCGATCACGGCGCTCCGGGGCCCGTGACCGGAGCCCCGTCGGGCGGGGCGGAGCTCGTACGTCAGCCAACGGGAGGTGGACGCTGGGGACGTCCGGGCGGATTCGTGACGGCGCGCGCCGGTACGGTGGGCGGGTGTTTTCCAGCGTCCCGGCATCGTCCCCGAGCGGGGCGGTCGCCCGTACCGTGTCGGTCCTGTCGTCCGGAGGCCGGGTGACCGTGGGTGAACGGCCGTCATGATCCTCGAGGGGATCCGGCGCTACCCCGTGAAGTCGATGCTTGGCGAGCGACTGACCCACGCGGAGGTCACCCCGGCCGGACTCGAGGGTGACCGGCGTCTGGCCCTGCTGGACCTGACGACCGGTCGAGTGGTCAGCGCCAAGGATCCCCGGCGGTGGCGGGCCATGCTGACCCTCCGCGCCACGGGTGCCGTCCCCGGGCCGGTCCGGATCAGTGGGCCCGACGGCCGGGACCTCGGGGACGACGTGGACGCTGTCCTCAGTGGGATCCTCGGCGCGCCGGTCTCCCTGATCGCGACCGTGCCGCCCGGCGCGGCCCTGGACCGGGCCCGACCGGACGAGGTCCTGGCGGCCGGTGTGACGGCTCCGGTGACCGTCGACGAGACCCCGCTCGGCGGCGGGACGACCTTCGTGGACTTCGCCCCGCTCCACCTGGTCACCACCGCCACCCTGGACCGGATCGCCGAGGCGGCTGGCCCGGGACGGCCGGTCGACGCCACCCGGTACCGGCCGAACCTGGTGCTCCGGACCGCCGGCCTCCCGGGCTTCGTCGAGAACGACTGGGTCGGCCGGGAACTGCGGATCGGGCGGGAGGTGGTGCTCCGGGTGGTGGCGCCCACCCCACGCTGCGCGGTGCCGACCCTGGCCCACGGCGACCTCCCCGCCGAACCGGACGCGCTACGCGTACCGGCGCGACTGAACCGGGTCGCCCCGGTGCCGCAGCTCGGCCCGCTCCCCTGCGTCGGCGCGTACGCCCAGGTCGTCCGACCCGGCCCGGTCGGTGTGGGCGATCCTGTCCGGCTGGACTGAGGGCCGCCGGTCCGCACCGGGCGCTCAGTCGTCCTCGTCCTCCTCGCCTCCGGCGTCCACCCGGTTGACGGAGAACTGCTCCAGCATGGTCAGCAACCGGACCGCCGTGGCCCCGTCGATCTGCCGCCGCTGGGCCGCCTCGCCGAGGCGTTCCCCCAGTTCCCGGAAACCCTTGGCCTGGTCCTTCGGCTTGTCCGACTCGAGCTTTTCGATCGTGTCGCGCAGCCGGTCGGCGGCCCGCTCCTCGATGTCGCCCCGTTCCTCCGCCTCGTCGATGATCGCCCTGAGCTGGCCGGCCAGTTCCCGCACCGTGGTCGGTTGGGGCTGGGCGGTGGTCGGGGCGGGGCGCGGGGGCGCGGTGGACTCGACGGGGGTGGGCGCTGGCTCGGCCGACGAGCCGGCGCCGGCCTGGTTTGCGGTGGACCGGCCGGACGGGTCGTCGTCGCTGCGGGCGAGCACCCCCACCAGGCCCACGATCAGCGCCACGCCGGCCGCGACCAGGACACCGATCAGCCGGTTGGACTGGCGCGGCGGTACTCCGCCCGGCGGTCGGGCGGCCACCCGGGTCGGATCGACACCCGGACGAGGAGACCAGCCGGGCGTGGACGGTGGTCCGACGAGGGTCCGGTCGACGCGCGGCGGCACAGGCGCGACGAGGGTGGGCTGCGGTGCGGTGGACGGGGGTGGGACGGTCGGGAAGATCGCGGTGGGCGGGTGCGCGGGCCGGCCCGCACCGAGTCGGGAGGCGACGTCGACCGCGGCCGGCCGACGGGTCGGGTCGGCTGCCAGGCAGGCCATCACCAGGCGGTCGACGTCGACGGGCAGCTCGGGAATACCCAGCGGCGGGACCGGGGTTCCCCGGCCGTGTACCGCCAGGGCGTCCTCCCAGCTCTGTACGGGCAGCGGCGCGCGTCCGGTGAGCGTCCGGTAGAGCAGCACGCCGAGCGCGTAGATGTCGCTGGCCGGATCGGGCGACCCGGCGGCGAACCGTTCGGGGGCGATGTACGCGGGGGTGCCCAGCAACGGTTCGCCCCCGCCCCGCCGGGCGAGCGGATGGCCTGGCCCGGCGAGCGCGGCGATGCCGAAGTCGAGGACCTTCGCGCCGGTGTCGGTGAGCATCACGTTGCCGGGCTTGATGTCGTGGTGCACCACCCCGATCCGGTGGGCGGCGGCGAGGGCGGCCGCGACCTGTCCACCGAGGCGAACGGCGTCCGGCCAGGCGAGCGGCCCCCGGTTCAGCCGGTCGGCGAGGTTCTCCCCCTCGACGAGTTCCATCACCAGGTACGGCACCACGACACCGCCGGGCAGGGTCGCCTCGCCGTAGTCGTACACCTGGGTGACGTGGGGGTGGGTCAGCCTGGCCGCCGCGCGGGCCTCGCGCTGGATGGTGGCGCGCAACTCCAGGTCGGCGGCGAGCTGACCGGCGAGGGCCTTGACGGCGACCGGACGGTGCAGTACGTCGTCATCGGCGCGCCACACCTCGGACATCCCGCCGAGGCCGATGCGCTCGCGCAGGACGAACCGGTCGTGCAGCCGGAGGCCGGGCGTGAAGGGCGGCGACATGATGCTCCAGTCTGCCTTCTCCTGAGCGCCAGCACCAACCTCCGCCCACCCGGCGGGGCCGCCAGCCACGACCAGGGGTCATTGTCCGCGGACTCGGCGACAACCACACGACCTGGCAGTCGGCGTCGCAGTCGGGCGACGCGCGCCGGTCAGGCGTGGCGCAGGTCGTCGAGGATGCGGCGGAGGATGTCTGGGGTGCGTTCCGGCGGTTCGGCCTCCACGCAGAGTCGCTCCATCGCGGCGGCGTAGTGGTCGACGTCGTCCCGCTTGTCGAGGTAGAGCGCGCTGGTGAGCTGTTCGATGTAGACGATGTCGGGCAGATCCTGGTCACCGAAGCGCAGGATGGTGAAGGCCCCGCCGGCGGCCGCGTGCCCGCCGGCGTCGAACGGGACGATCTGGAGCCGGATGTTGGGCGTCTTGGTCGCCTCGATCAGCGCGGTGACCTGGCCGCGCATCACCTCCGCCCCGCCGATCGGCCGACGGAGGGCGGCCTCGTCCACCACTGCCCAGAGCAGCGGCGCGTCCGGGTGGTACAGCAGCCGTTGGCGCTCCATGCGCAGGCCGACCCGGCGGTCGATCTCCGCCGCGCCGGCCGCGCCGTGCCCGAGCATGACCACCGCGCGGGCGTAGTCGCGGGTCTGTAGCAGGCCGGGCACGAACTGGACCTCGTAGCTGCGGATCAGGGCCGCCGCGGCCTCCAGACCGAGGTACGACTGGAACCAGCCGGGCAGGACGTCGCCGAAGCGGTGCCACCAGCCGGGGTTGTTGGCGTCGCGGGCCAGTTTCAGCAGCGCGTCGCGCTCTCCCCGCTCGCTGACGCCGTAGAGAGTGAGCAGGTCGGCGACGTCACGTTCCTTGAAACCGACCCGACCCAGCTCCATCCGGCTGATCTTGGACTCGGAGGCGCGGATCTCCCAGGCGGCGTTCTCCCGGGTGACCCCACTACCTTCGCGCAACCGGCGCAGCTGCGCGCCGAGCAACATGCGCAGCACGGTCGGCCCACTCGTCGGACCGCCCTCGGCTGGACCCGTCGTCACGTGGTGACCTCCACATGCCCGCTCTCCCCGAGCCGGACGCCCCGACCGGCTGACGTGTAAGCATGCCATGAACCCAGAGTCAGGCGTAGCCGACCGGACACGCGAGAGCCCTGGTGACGGGATCGACTCACGTGATCAGATGGTCGAAGTCCCCGTCCCGGGCACCCAGCACGAAGGCCGCGATCTCGTCGACCGTGTAGATCAACGCCGGGCCTTCCGGATGACGCGAGTTGCGCATCGCGATCCCGCCACCGCCCGGCAACTCGGCCAACTCGACACAGTTGCCGCTGGGGTTGCTCCGACGGCTCTTCTGCCACTTCAGCGGAGGCAGGTCACTGCTGGGAACGCCGTTCTGTGGTTGCTGCATGGGCGTCTCTCGTTCGGTTGGCCGTCCGCCACCGCGTGCGGCGGGGCGACGACGAAGGGTGCACAAAATATCGACTGATCGGCAGATGCACGTGCATCTGCTATTGCATCTGCACTGGACAGCGAGCATGATAACGCACATGAGCGGTACCGGGCCGTTCACTATCAGTTACCCATACCCGGGTGCGACCAGGGCAAAGAGGTCCGGCACAGGGGATGTGCCGGCCGTCCCACGGCGCCCCGTGACGCGATGACGGGGGGACGTCGGTGCCAGATCCGTTCACCATCGTGTCCGGCATCTGCGCCGCCGGAGCTGTCGCCGCCGGTTTGCAACTCCGGCAGCGAGCGATCCGCGCCGAGGCGCGGCTCGATACGCTCCAGGCGGAACTCACCGCCGAACGGCACGCCGCCAGCCACGACCCACTGACCGGCCTGCCCAACCGCCGGGCCTTCTACCGCCTCGCCGCCACCCTGCTCACCGACGCCGCCGGGCAGCCACTCATCGCCGTCGTCCTCGACCTCGACGACTTCAAGCTGGTCAACGACCGGTACGGCCACGCCGCCGGGGACCAGGTGCTGGTCAGCGTCGCGCAGCGCTTCGCGGCGTTCGCCGGGGAGAACCTGGTGGCCCGGCTCGGCGGTGACGAGTTCGCCGGGCTGCTGGCCAGCCACACCGAGGACCGCCGGTGGATGGACCACACCGCCCGCCGGCTCGGCGACGCGCTCGCCGCGCCGATCCAGCACGGCACGGTCAGCCTGCGGATCACCGCCTCGGTCGGCCTGGCGCCGGTACGCTGCCCGGCCCAGCTCGCCGACGCGCTCTGCCGCGCCGACGCCGCGATGTACCGGGCGAAGAGCCTCGGGGCAGCGCGTCCGCCCCGCCAACTGGTCGACACCCACCACGTCGACACCCACCACATAGACCCGATGACCGTCCATCACTGACCGTCGACCGCGCCCGGCCGGCCTGGACACCGCCCCGGCCGGATCGGGCATCGGAGTCGACGCCGAGACGACGCCCGGCGGCACGGCCGCCCAGCGGGCCGCACCCCACGGCCGTGACCCGGGCGTCCGGACACGACGGACCCCCGGCACGCGTGCCGGGGGTCCGTCGGGCCGGTCGGTCATCGCGGCAGATCGCCGCCCGGCTGCGTCGTGACCGTCAGACCGCGGCCGGCACCCGCTCCTCCTCCTGCGACTGCTCCGCCGCCCGCTGGGCACGGCGGCGTTCCCGCTCCTGCGCGCCGATCAGGTCGTCGGGCAGCGAGTCCTCGACCTCGAGGTCGAAGCGGCGCAGCAGCCGGATCGCGAAGCCACCCAGGGTGACCAGGACCAGCATCGCGCCGAAGACCACGTACGCGAAGCCGATCCCCCGCCCCTCGCCGGTGCCGATCACCGCGCCCACCGAGCCGGCCAGCGTCCCGCCCGGGGCGAGCATCGGCTCGAACCAGGCGGTGGCGGCCGGGGCCAGCAGGGCGAACCCGATCGGCAGGGTCGACCAGGAGATGGTCTGGTTCAGGCTGAACACCCGACCGTGGTACCGCTGCGGCACCTTCACCTGGACGATGGTGGCGTAGATGCTCTGCGCGGTGGTCATCGACATGGCGAGCCAGAAGGCCCCCGCCGCGATCACCACCACCGACGCGTCCAGCCCGACGATCACACAACCGAGGGCGGTACCGAGGTTGCCGACCAGCACCCCGATCATCCGGCGGTGCCGGGGGCCGCCCCAGAGCGACATCAGCACGCCGCCCGCGACCGCGCCGAGCGCCTCGGCCAGGGCCACCTGGGCGACCTCGGTGGCGGTGGCGAAGGACAGCACCAGCGGGGTGGTCAGCACCAGCGCCGGAGCCAGGAAGATGTTGCCCAGCGCGAAGTAGCCGAGCATCGTCCGGAAGCCCCGGTGGTTCCACGAGTAGCGCAGGCCGTTGGCGATGGCCACCAGCAGCCGCTCCCGGGGACGCCAGCCGAGCAGGTCCGGGAAGCGGACCACGGCCAGGGTCGCCACCGCCACCACGTAGCTGGCCACGTCGAGCAGGAGGATGCCCTTCAGCTCGATCGCGGCGAGCAGACCGGCCGCGAAGACCGGCATCAGCAGCAGGGCGAAGCCGTTGGAGAGCTGGGCGAGGCCCATTGCGTGCCCCAGGTAGCGCTTGGGCACGAGCTGCGGCACCGACGACTGGTACGCGATCCGCTGGAACGACCCGGCCACCTGGCTCAGTGCGACCAGCAGGTAGATGTTCCAGAGGACGAGGTTGTCCGTCCAGAGCAGGGCGGCCAGGACGAGCTGCACCGCACCCGCCGAGGAACTGGCGATCATCATGATCCGGCGCCGGCTGATCCGGTCGGTGATCGCGCCGGCCACCGGCAGCATCAGCACGCCGCAGAGCAGGGCGAGGGCCCACAGCACGCCGAGATTGGTCACCGAGCGGGTCTCGGTGAACAACCAGATCGGCAGGGCGAACGCGGTCAGCGCGCTGCCGGTGGTGGAGACGAGCTGCCCGACGGTCACCGCGAGGAACCGGGCCATACTCGGCTTGACCACGTCCTTCGTCGGCCGTTCGTCCCCGGTCCGCTGCCAGTCCCGCAGGGTCCAGGCGGCGTCCTCCCCCTTCGCGGCGGGCTCCAGCGCGCTGGTGTCCCCGGCGGTCACCGCCCGGTGGGTCGAGGTGACCACCTCGGCCAGCTCGTCGGCCCGGTACTTGAGGAAGAAGTGCCCGGCCTGGTCGAGCACGACCAGGCCGACGGTGTCACTGAGGAACTGCCACTCGGCGTACCGCTCGGTGTAGTAGTCGGTGACCGGGTCCTCCGAGCCGACCACCGAGACGATCGGGGCCCGCAGCTTCACCGCCTGCCGGTCGAGCAGTCCGGTGAAGTACTCCTCCGAGGCGCGCGAGTCGGCCCGCATATTGCTGAGGATCCGGTCCGCCTGCTCCGGGTCCAGTTCGTCGGTGTCCACGCCCATCGACTTGAGCCAGCTCGCGTAGTGCCGGTTGCTGCGCAGCTTCTCCAGGCGGGTACGCAGCGCGGCGAGAGGTCCCTTCGGCCGGGCGAACGGGAACATCGCGCCGATGTAGAGCGCCTCGATCTCCCGTCCGGCCGCCTCGACCTTGCGTGCCACGTCGGCGACGATGGCGCTGCCCACGCCACAGTGGCCGTACAGGGCGAGCGGTCCCTCGACCCGTTCCAGGATCTCCTCGGCGACCCGGGTGGTCAGCTCGTCGAAGGGCAGCGCCGCCTCGTCCAGCCCGACGTCGTGGCCGGGGATCGCCAGTGACCAGAGGGCGTGCCCGGCCGGCAGGGCGTCGGCGAGGGGCTGGTAGACGATGGCGCTGCCGCCGCCGTACGGGACACAGACGTAGGTGAGGGTGCGCTGGGCGGCCGGGATCGGCTTGGTCAGCTCGTAGAGGAGCCGACGGGGGCCGTCGGCCTCCGCGTCGCCGGTCATGAAGGCGGCCAGGTCGCGGATGGTGCGCTGCTGGAACAGGTCCATCACGCCGACCGGGCGGGTGTCCAGGTTTGCCTTGCGGATCTTCGCCACCACCTGGGTGGCGAGCATGGAGTGCCCGCCCAGGTCGAAGAAGTCGTCGTCGATGCCGAGCGTGGGGACGCCGAGCACCTCCGACCAGATGCCTGCGAGCAGCCGTTCGGTGTCGTCACGCGGCTCGACCAGGGCCACCGACGCCTCCCGGCTGACCACCGGGGCGGGCAGCGCCTTCCGGTCGAGCTTGCCGTTGGGGCTGAGCGGGAGGGCGTCCAGGGTGACGAGGGCGTTCGGCACCATGTACTCGGGCAGGCGTTCCTTGAGCGCCGCCTTGAGCGCCGTCGGCTCGGCCGTCCCGACCAGGTACGCGACCAGCCGCTTGTCGCCCGGCGTGTCCTCGCGGACGATCACCGCCGCCTCGGTCACCCCGGACTGGTCGCGCAACGCGCTCTCGATCTCGCCCAGTTCGATCCGCAGGCCGCGCAGCTTGACCTGGTGGTCGATCCGGCCGAGGAACTCGATCACGCCGCTGCCGTCCGGCTGGATCCGCCAGCGGGCCAGGTCACCGGTGCGGTAGAGCCGGGCACCGGGCTCGCCCGAGAACGGGTCGGGTACGAACTTCTCGGCGGTCAGCGCCGGCCGGCGGTGGTAGCCCCGGGCCAGCCCCACCCCGCCGATGTGCAGTTCACCGGCGACCCCGACCGGACACTCGGCGCCGGCCGGGTCGAGCACGTGCAGCCGCAGGTTGGCGATCGGCCCGCCGATCGGCACGCTGGTCAGGCCGGCGAGGGCGGCCGGTTCGCAGGGCCAGGCGCTGACGTCGATGGCCGCCTCGGTGGGGCCGTACAGGTTGTGCAGGCCGCACCAGGGCAGCCGGGCGGTGAACTCGACCGCCGAGGCCAGCGGCAGCTCCTCGCCGGAGCAGATCACCCGGCGCAGCGCGGTTGCCGCCTCGACGCCGTCCTCGGCGAGGAAGACGGTCAGCATCGACGGCACGAAGTGGGCGGTGGTGACCCGTTCGGCGACCAGCAGGTCACGCAGGTAGCCGGCGTCCTTGTGTCCGCCGGGCTTGGCGAGCACCAGCCGCGCGCCGGTCTGCAACGGCCAGAAGAACTCCCACACCGACACGTCGAAGCTGGCCGGGGTCTTCTGGAGCACCGCGTCGTCGCCGCCGAGGCGGTACGTCCGCTGCATCCAGTCCAGCCGGTTGACGATGCCCCGGTGGGTGTTCGGCACGCCCTTGGGGCGGCCGGTGGAGCCGGAGGTGTAGATGACGTACGCCAGGTTGCCGGGGCCGGCGGTGGGCGTCGGGTCGTCGGTCGGCTGGTCGGCCCAGACGCCCGCGTCGTCGAGCGCGAGGACGGTGGCGTCGGTGGCCGGCAGCACGTCGCGCAGGTGGTCCTGGACCAGCACCACCGGGGCGTCCGCGTCGGTGACCATGAAGGCCAGCCGGTCGGCCGGGTACTCCGGGTCGAGGGGGAGGTACGCCCCGCCGGCCTTGAGCACACCGAGCAGCCCGGCGACCAGCTCGAAGGAGCGTTCCGCGCAGACCCCGACCAGGGTCTCCGGGCCGACGCCGGCAACGCGCAGTCGGTGCGCGATCCGGTTGGCCGCCGCGTTCAGCTCCGCGTACGTCCAGGTGCGTCCGTCGAACGTGACCGCCGGGGCGGACGGGGTACGGGCGACCTGCGCCTCGACCAGGCCGTGCAGGGTGGCCGTGTCGGGGAAGTCGGCGGCGGTGGCGTTCCAGCCGGTGACCAGGGACCGCTCGGCCGGGGTGGTCAGCGCCAGGGCGGAGACCCGGGTGTCGGGCGCGGTGGCGATCGCCCGGAGCAGGGTGGTGAACCGGTCGGCCATCCGCTCGACGGTGGCCCGGGTGAACAGGTCGGTGTTGAAGACCAGCTTCCCCCAGAGCCCGGACTCGACCTCCACCACGTGCAGCTCGAAGTCGAACCGGGTGGCGCGCAGCTCCATCGGCTGCCACTCGAAGCTGACCTCGGCGCCCTCCGAGGTGGACCGGAAACGGCCCATCTCGTAGTTCTGGAGGACGAACATCGACTGGAACACCGGGGAGCGGCTGACGTCCCGGGGCAGGCCCAACTCCTGCACCACCCGGGCGAACGGCACCTCGGCGTGCTCGAAGCCGTCCAGCACACTGCGCCGGGTGCCCGCCAGCAGCTCGGTGAAGCGCGGGTCGCCGGCCAGGTCGGCCCGCAGCGGCAGCATGTTGATGAACATGCCGACCACGTCCTCCAGCTCCGGGGCGGAGCGGCCGGCCACCGACGCGCCGACGGCGAAGTCGTCCTGGCCGGCGTGCCGGGCCAGGAAGACCTGGTACGCGGCGAGCAGCGTCATGAACAGCGTGCCGCCCGCGTCCCGGGTCAGCGCGGTCAGCGCGTCGGTGACCGCCCGGTCGACGGTGAACTCCACGAAGTCGCCGTGGTAGGTCTGGGTGGCCGGGCGGGGCAGGTCCAGCGGCAGTTCCAGCGGGGTGATGCCGGCCAGCCGCTCGGTCCAGTAGTCCAGGTGCCCCCGCGCCTGCGGACCGTCGAGCTGCCCGGCCTCCCAGACGGCGAAGTCGCCGTACTGGACGGGCAGGGTGGGCAGTTCGCCGCCCCGGTAGCAGGTGATCAGGTCGCGCAGCAGCACGTCGACCGACCAGCCGTCGCCGACGATGTGGTGCTTGCCGAGGAAGAGCACGTGGTCGTCGTCGGCCAGCCGGATCAGCGTTGCCCGCAGCAGCGGCCCGGTGGCCAGGTCGAACGGTTCGGTGGCGGCCCGGTCGACCAGTTCCTGCGCGGCGGCCTCGTCGGGGACGTCCACGATGGTCAACGGCACCTCGACGTGGTCGGCGACGACCACGGTAGGGCGCCCGTCGGGGTCGGCCGGGAAGCGGGTGCGCAGCGACTCGTGCCGGTCGGTCAGCGCGGTCAGCGCGGCCCGCAGGGCGGGCACGTCGAGCGGTCCGCGTACCCGCAGCGGCACCGCGATGTGGTACGCCGCCTCGCCCGGGGCGAGCTGGTCCATGAACCAGACCCGCTCCTGGGCGTACGACAGCGGCACCGTCGCCTCCGGCGGCCGGGGGGTGATCCCGGACGCCGGGGTGGCCCGCCGCTTGCGGAGTCGGGACGCGATCAGCGCCTGCCGGGCGGCGTCCCGGGCCGCGGCGTCCTTCAGGTCTGTCATCAGGGCTTTTCCTCTTCCGCCGCGAGCAGCGCGGCGACCTCGGCTGCGGAGAGCTCGTCGACCTCGGCGGCGATCAGCGCCTCGATCTGGGTGGCCAGGTCGGCGACGACCGGGGCGCTGAACAGGGCCCGCATCGGCAGGTCCACGTCGACCTCGGCGCGGATCCGGGACATCGCCCGCATGCCGCGCAGCGAGTTGCCGCCGAGGGCGAAGAAGTCGTCGTACGCGCCGACCTTCTCCACCCCGAGGATGTCGGCGAAGACCTCCGCGACCAGCACCTCGGCGTCGGTGCGCGGGTCCACGTGGGACGGTTCGGCCGTCGGCGCCGCCGGGGCGGGCAGCGCGGCCCGGTCCAGCTTGCCGTTGGGGGTCAGCGGCAACGCGTCGAGGCGGACGAACGCCACCGGCACCAGGTGCACGGGAAGCTGCCGGGCCGCCTCGGCCGCCACGTCCGCCTCGGCGGCGGTGCCGACGAGGTACGCGACCAGGCTCGGCTCACCCGAGTCGGTGCGGACGGCGACCACGGCCTCGCGGACGCCCGGGTGGGCGAGCAGCGTCGACTCGATCTCGCCCAGCTCGATCCGCATGCCCCGCACCTTCACCTGGTGGTCGCGGCGGCCGAGGTACTCCAAAGTCCCGTCGGCCCGCCAGCGGGCCAGGTCGCCGGTGTGGTACATCCGCTCCCCCGGCGCCCCGTACGGGCAGGGCAGGAAGCGTTCGGCGGTCAGGCCCGGCCGACGTAGGTAGCCCCGGGCGAGCTGGACCCCGGCGACGTACAGCTCGCCGACCACGCCCGGCGGCACCGGGTTCAACGTCGCGTCGAGCAGGTAGGCGCGCATGTTCCAGGTGGGCCGGCCGATTGGCACCGGCCCGGCCGGCACCGACTCGCCAGGGGCGATCCGGGCGGCCACGCAGCCGACGGTCGCCTCGGTCGGGCCGTACTCGTTGATCACGGCGACGCCCGGGTGGTCGGCCCGCCAGGCGGTGAGCTGCTCGCCGGTGAGCGCCTCGCCGCCGATGACCAGGTCGGTGGTGGGCGACAGCGCGGCGTCGAGCAGCGGCAGGTGGCTCGGGGTGACCTTGAGGAAGTCCGGCGGCCCGCCGGCCCGAGCGGCGGCCTCGTCGATCCCGGCCAGCCGGACCGTGCCGCCCGCGGTGAGCGGGCCGAGCAGGCCGGTGACGGTCAGGTCGAAGGAAACCGGCGAGTGCAGCAGCGCGGTGCCGGCCAGCCCCGGGTAGGTGGCCCGGGCCCAGGCCAGGTACGCGTGCGCCGCCCGGTGCTCCACCACGACGCCCTTGGGACGGCCGGTGGAGCCGGAGGTGTAGAGCACGTACGCCGGGTGGGCGGCCCGCAGCGGCGCGGTCCGCTCGGCGTCGGTCAGATCGGCACCGTCCCCGTCGACGGTCAGCGCCCCGTCGAGCACCAGCGCGCCGGACGGGACGAGTGCGGCGGTGTCGGCCGTGGCGAGCACCAGCGCCGGTGCCGCGTCCTCGAGCAGGTACGCGATCCGCCCGGCCGGGTACGCGGTGTCCACCGGCAGGTACGCCGCGCCGGACTTGAGCACGGCGAGGATCGCCACCAGCAGTTCCGCCGAGCGGGGCAGCGCCAGGGCGACCAGCTCCCCCGGCCCCGCGCCCCGGGACACCAGCACCCGGGCCAGGCGGTTGGCGCGGGCGTTCAGCTCGGCGTACGTCAGCCGGACGTCGTCGGCGACCAGGGCGGTGGCGTCGGGGGTGGCCGCCACCTGCCGCTCGATCTCGGCGACCAGGGTGGAGTCCGGGACGTCCCGGGCGGTGTCGTTCCAGGTCCGCAGCACCCGCTCCCGCTCGGCGTCGTCGAGCAGCGGCAGCGCGGAGACCCGCTGCCCCGGGTCGGTCACGGCGGCGTCGAGCAGCCGGACGTAGCGGGCGACCACCACCTCGGCGGTGGCCCGGTCGAACAGCGCGGTCCGGTAGAGCAGCCGGCTGGTCGTGGTGGTGATGTCGAAGGCCAGGTCGTCCTTGGTGGTGCCGAGGGCGACCGGGTCCAGACCGGAGTCCGGGATGAAGTTGAACGCGGTCTGGAAGAGCGGCTGCACCGACGGGTCGCGCTGCGGGGCGACCGCCTCGACGATCCGCTGGAACGGCGTGCCACCGTGCTCCATCGCGTCGACCAGGGCGTCCCGGGTGCGGGCGACCAGTTCGGCGAAGGTCGGGTCACCGGCCAGGTCGCAGCGCAGCGCCACCGGGTTGACGAACATGCCGATCAGCGGGACCAGTTCGGGGTTGTCCCGGCCGGCGGTGGAGACCCCGACGACCAGGTCCCGGTCGCCGGAGATCCGGTGCAGCAGGGCGGTGAAGGCGGCCAGCAGCACCATGAACGGGGTGGCCGTCGACCCGGTGGCCAGCCCGCCGACCCGGTCGAGCAGACCGTCGGGCAGGGTGAAGTGCAGCTCGTCCCCGGCATAGCCGAGTTCCGCGGGTCGGGGCCGGTCCAGCGGCAGGGTGGTCGCCGCCGGGGCACCGGCCAGCCGCTCCCGCCAGAAGCCGAGCTGCCGGTCCAGTTCCGCGCCGACCAGTTGGTCACGCTGCCAGACCGCGAAGTCGGCGTACTGGATGGGCAGTTCGGGCAGGTCGAGGCGGGTGCCGCCGAGCGCGGCCCGGGCCAGCGCGGCCAACTCCTCGGTGAGGATCACCGCGGACCGGCTGTCGAAGACCACGTGGTGCACCACGCCCTGGAGGACCACCCGGTCGTCGGCCATCCGGACCAGCCGGGCCCGCCAGAGCGGCCCGGCGTCCATCGGGACCGGGGTGCGGGCCAGCTCGGCGAGCAGTTCGTCGAAGCGGGGCCGCCGCTGCGGCTCCGGCAGGTCGCGCAGGTCGATCACCTCGAGGTCGACCTGCTCGGCAGGGCGGACGACCTGGGTCAGCGTCCCGTCGTCGACCCGCAGGTGGGTGCGGAGCGCCTCGTGGCGGGCGACCACCGCGCCGAACACCGCGCTGGCCTGCTCGGCGGTCAGCCCTTCGGGGAAGGTCCACAGCAGGGAGACGTTGTAGACCGGAGAGGCGGCGTCGAGCTGGTTGGCGATCCAGACGCGCTCCTGCGCGTACGACGCCGGAAAGGTCCACTCCTTCACGTCGGTCATGATGCGGCGGCCTCCCGCACGGACTTCGGCCGCATGTCCGTCCACACGGTGTCGATGTGGGCGAGGCACTCCTCACGGGTGCCGGCGAAGCCGGCATCCTGCCAGCCCGCCGGGAGCTCCCGGTCGGCCGCCCAGATCGAGTACTGCTCCTCGTCGTTGCGGACGACCAGGAAACGGGGGTCGGACATCACTTCTCTCCAGGGGTGTGCGGTTCGGCCATGGCGACAGCGATCTTGCGGGGACCGGTGAACGGCTCGCGGCCGTGCGCGGCGGTCATGTTGTCCACCACCAACACGTCGTCGCGCTGGTAGTCGAAACGGACGCTGGCGGCACGATACGCCTCACGCAGATGGTCCATGACATCGGTGGGGATCTCCGCCCCGTCGCCGTAGTAGGTGTTCGCGGGGAGCCCCTCGGCACCGAAGAGTTCCAGCAGCCCCTCCTGGAGGTCCTTGGCGAGGCTGGTGACGTGGAAGAAGGTGGCGTGGTTGAACCAGCGAGGGATGTCCGAGCCGGGCCGGTGGTGCACCACGTCCCGCACCGCGCGGGTGCGCAGCCCGTCGGCGCCGAGCCACTCCAGCTCGATCCGGTTCGCCGCCGCGTACGCCTCGACCTCGGCCCGGTCGTCGGTGTTGAACACGTGCTGCCACTGGGTGCCGAAGTCGGCGTGGAAGTTGCGGACCAGCATCCAGCGCCGCCGGACGAACTCCTCACGTACCGCCGGGTCGATGTTCTGGTAGACCCGGCGTACGTCGGCCAGGGGCGTCGCCCCGAGGGTGTCCGGCGGGGTGATGCAGTAGAAGAACAGCGTCAGCGGCCAGCGCGCCTGGTACGAGTTCTCGTTGTGCAGGAAGATCTCCTCGTCCTGCGGGTAGTCGGTGGAGGTGTAGACCTTCCCCTTGATGGCGTGCCGGGGCGAGGAGCGTTCGGTGTAGGTCAGCGGCTCTCCGGCCAGGGCCCGGACCACCCGGTCGAACCCGTCCACCCCGCCGACGTCGAAGCCGCGGAACAGCAGTCCGCCGTGCTCGACCAGGGTCGTCCGCAGTTCCGCCCGGCGCCGGTCGATCAGGTCGGTGAGCGGGGTGCCGTCGTTCTCGACGACCACCGGCAGCGTGGCGATCGTGTCGCTCATGTTTGGTCTCCTCTCTCTCAGGCGCGGGGCAGTCGGGGGATGGCCGAAATGGTCGGTGCGGCGGTCGGTTCCTCGGCCGGCGCGGTGGCGCGCAGTTCCTCGATCCGGGCCGCCAGGCCCGCCACGGTGGGCGTCTCGAAGAGGCTGCGCATCGGCAGGCGGATCCCGGTGGCCTTGCGCATCGCCGCGATGAGCTGCACCGCGACCAGGGAGTTGCCGCCGAGGGCGAAGAAGTCGTCGTCCACGCCGACGGTGTCCACGCCGAGGTTGTCCTGCCAGACCCCGGCGATGGTCGCCTCCAGTTCGGTGCGGGGTGCGGCGGAGGTGCCGGCGACGGCGGTGGTCCCGGTCGGTTCCGCCTCGGTCTCCAGCGTCTCCGTGGTGAACCGGCCGACCCGCTGCCGGAGGTCGGCGACGCTCCGGGTGGCGATGACGACCTGCGCGCCGAGGCCGGCGGCGAGGCTGCGGCGGAACGCCTCCGCCCCGTCGACCGGGCGGATGTCCTCGGTCGGCCCGGTACCGGCCGGCCCGGGGGCCGGCGACGCCGTCGTGGCGAGTCCACCGGTGACCGCGTCCTGGTCCACCTTGCGCAGCAC